>NZ_NKHF01000089.1 GCF_002744175.1 Pseudoalteromonas piscicida | reverse complement strand
TGCTGAATAATCGTCACCCGAAGCAGGCTATCAGCAGTTAAATTAAAGCAATGGCCTGCTTCATGTTCTATCCTATCGTTGACAGCAGACAATTGAAGCTCTGGGGCTAAATCGCGAAGATCTAGGAAGCTAAAGTCAACTTTGCCACTTTGCTCCACTTGCAATGTAACGTCAGTTTCCTGATCAACAAAGCGTGTACGAAGTACCTCGTGACGTTCAACGATAGCGTTAAATGATTTTATCAACGCGGTTTGGTCTAATGCTCCTGCAATAGAAAAGGCACCTACCATATTGTATTGATTCGAGCCGCCCTCAAATCTATCTATAAACCATAACCTTTGTTGAGCGTAGGACACAGGTGGGTTGACAGCACTGCGTTTAATTAACGCTGGTTTAGTTGCAGAGCTTGAAACGTTGGCTAAAAAGCGCTCCAATTTAACGATTGTGGGATTCTGAAATACTGCTTTGAGTGGTATCTCTAACATCATTTCTTTTCGGATCAAGCTAACCACTCGTGCGGCCAACAAGCTATGACCACCTAACACAAAAAAGTCGTCTTCGATGCCAACTTGCTCAATCTCAAGTATTTGTTGCCATATATCACATAACTGAAGTTGAGTTTGATTTTTTGGAGCTATATATTGCTGCGCGCTGCGGTTTTCTTCGGTGGGCACCGGGAGTGCTTTCCTATCTACCTTCCCGCTTGGCGTCAGAGGAAATTCATCCAGCTGCAGGATGATTCCAGGCACCATGTACTCAGGTAACAATTCAGATAACTTTGCTTGTATGGCTGCAGTATCAAACACACCTATCTCGTCGTTATTTATCACATAGGCAACGAGTCGATGACTTCCTGAGCTGTCCGCATGCGCTATTAAAACAGCATCAATGATTCCTGATTGCTGTATGAGACAATTCTCTATCTCACCCAGTTCGACCCTAAAACCACGGATCTTAACTTGATGATCAATACGACCCAAATAGTCAAGTTGAGTCGGTTGCCCCTCTGCATCTAAGCGCCATTTGACGAGATCTCCAGTACGAAATAATTTGCCACTATCAAAGGGAAGCTTGATAAAACGTTCTTCTGTTAACTCAATTCTATTTAAGTATCCATGTGCGACCCCCAACCCGCCAATATACAGTTCTCCAGGTACTCCCGGCGGCACTAGCTGCTGATTGTTATCCAAAACATAAAGCCTAGTATTCGCAAAAGGTCTACCTATTGTTACGCCATTTTCTACATCATGCAGTAACGCGCCCGTCGACCAAACTGTGGTTTCTGTCGGACCATAAACATTCCAAACATCGATACCTTTGTTATTAAGATCTTTGACCAGCTCTGCAGGCAGGGCTTCCCCTCCTATTACAGCCCTAAACATGTCGAGCTTTGGTAAATCGGCCGCGATAAGCAATTTCCAGGAAGCTGGAGTTGCCTGCATCAATGTTATGTTCTCTTTTACAATCAAATCAACAAGCGCATCGCCATCCGAAGCTTGTTCGCTTGTGGCCACAACCAGCTGCGCTCCTTGAATCAAAGCACAATATAGTTCAAACACGTGAATATCAAAGCTGATAGGGGTGACCGCCAATAGTTTATCACTGGCTTCAACGCCTGGCTGTTTCGCCATAGAACACAATAAGTTCAACATGTTGGTATGAGTTATAGCAACGCCCTTCGGCTTGCCGGTAGAGCCAGATGTATAAATGACATAAGCAAGTGCATTTGTACATTTTACCGTTTTAGATAAATTACTACCGTCTTTGTTCGATATTGTTTCGTTCAATGCATGATCTGATAAATCGATACGAGTAATATTTGCCAACTTAGTATTAAAACAATCATGATGATACAGAATAAACTCAGCTCCTGAGTCTTCCACCATATAACTAAGCCTGTCTTCGGGATAAGTAACATCAAGCGGTAAATAGCATGCACCAGCTTTAGTAATTGCGATAAGCGCTACAAGCATATCTAAAGAGCGAGGTAAATGAACCCCAACAATTGTACCTTCACTCACTCCCTGTTCAGATAAATACCTAGCTAACTTATTCGCCTTGCAGTTTAGTGCATCATACGTGAGCTTTTCGACACCACATGCCGCTGCTGTTTTCTCTTTATTTATCGTAACGCAATGCTCAAATAGCTCAGTATATCGACTGCATTCGGGTAAGCTAGCTTGGGTTTGATTCAAGCGCTCAAGTTGCGCTAACTCTTCGTCAAATAGAAGTGGATAGGAGGAAATTTCGGCGTCGGGACTATGAACAATACTGCTCAAAAACCGTTTAAAACGCTTAGCAATAAGAGCCCCTTCCGCTTCAGAAAAATAACTCAGGTTATAGTCGAGGTGAAAGACAGCATCTTGTTCTTTGTCATACTCACAAACAGTAAATACCAAAGGGATTTGCTCTCTATCGTGAGTCACAAAGTTTGTTTCTACAGGTTGACCATTTAGGCTGAGTTGAAAGTCCAACTTTTGATAGTTAAAACTAAAATCAAACAAAGAAACCGATCTACCATTTCTTTTAGACATCATAGTTCTTAAGTCGGCTATTGGGAATTTATTATGTCGATAGTCTTTCCTCAGGTACTTTGCCACCCCAGTTAATAACTCAGGAAACGATTTAGGCACAGAATCGGTGAAGTCTAATCGAATCGGGTTTACGTTTACCATTACACCAACGGTTCCACGCTCTACAGGTGTGCTTCTGTTATGGCTTGGCAGCGCTACAACCATATCCTCTGCTGACGTAGTACGATAAAAGAATAAATACAAGACGGAAAGCAAAAAATGGACTGGATTGCACTCTTTTTCCGCACAATACTCTCGAATAAGCTGAAACTCGCTAGCTTCGATTACTGAAGTTTTACGTCGGCTATGACTATCAAAGTTAATCTCTTTAGGAATAAATAGCGCATCTGGCATTCGATCGAAACGTTCTAGCCAGTACAGTCTGCTCTTTTGATAACTTGAGCTCTCCAAATACTCAGTATACTTTTCGGTGTAAGAGAGAAAAGACGGTGATGGTGGTAATTGTAGCTGTGATCGTGGAACCTTCTGTAACGCTTCATAAATTTTTAAGAACGTGGCCATCATTACAGAAAACCCCCACCCATCTATGATGATGTGATGCGCTTTCGCATAATACCAATACTCTTCATCTTCTATCTTAATCAAAGCATCTTCAAGCAAACTATGACTAACATCTGTTAGAGGCAGCGACATTTGTGTTTCGACCCATTTAGATGCGTGTTTTTTGGCATCGGCTTCAGCTGAAAAATCCAAAAACTCTAGTGGAGCAATCGGTCCATTGCTGACTTCAAGGCTATCTTTTTCTTTGTTAAAGACGAGAGTAAGTGCATCAATAGATTCAATTAATAATTCTCGAGCTTGCTTGTAGAGAGCCTTGTCGATCTTGCAACTAAAGACCTGATATCCACCAATATTATTTACAACGTCTCCGTTGAGTTGCCCTTCAATTAAAATACCTTTTTGTATAGAGGTTAGTTGTACATTCTTCATAGTTATCTATTTACGCCGAATAAGCGCAGCATTCCTTCATTAAACATCACGCCAAAGACGGATGAAATAAACATCGCAAACTTCGTTCAAATGTTCGAAGCCCGTATCTTAAATTGTAGTTACCCAATGAGTGTCAATTAGCTTCAGCGCTTTTCAGCTTTTTATTTTCTTCTTGCACTGTTGCCTGAATTTCTACTAAAGGCTCGATACCTAATTTAGCTCGCTCTGCGTCTGAAAAGTGAGGATCAACTGGATCATGAATATACATGTCACCTTTCTTGTTTAAGCGCCAATGTGTGCCATATCGTTGTGATTTTCCCTGAGACAAAAGGTAACGATCCATAGCTGCGCCCGCATACCACCCAGCCACTTCGAAATTCAATTCATAGGCTTGCTTGCACAAGTAGAATGCAAGCAAATGATTTTCATAGCTAGTGCTGGCATAGTAATTGTCAGAACCTGTCGCTTTAGGGGTGTGCTGTAGAATAATACAAGCGTAAAAAAAGCCTTCAGCTGAATCGATCCTGTTTGAGGCAACCAACTCTAACACTCGCTCACGTCTACGTGCTGAACCTTGAGAATCCGTAAGTCCTTCATTAATCATTTTTTGATCTAATTCGAACATCTGTTTTATTTCAGACGTTACATCCGATTCTTGCAAATTTTGTTGCTTAGCTAACGTGCTTCCCTGAACCCCTAAAGACAGGGTAAACAACAACACTTTGGTGAGAGATAATTTCCCCATTGAGTGACATCTCCATTAATATAACTCTACTGTGATTGAGTATGACGATTATTTTTATCAGCACTATGAATCTGCTCACACGCTAAAAAATGCGAGAGAGCCTATAAACATCAGTGGATTACCTATTCACGGCAAACGCTTAAGTGAACACTTCTGTAGTATAAAGGGCCATACATAGGGTAGCTAAGTATAGCGGACACAAACAAGCCTTAAACTGCAAAAGATAGTCTACTTTCATAAAGTCGGGTAGACTCTTGATATGCTCAGCATTCACACCATAAAAATATTAAAGATCTCACGCGTGAGATCTTTAATATTTTTACGCCACAACCTAATAGTTATCCCGAGTTATTTCCAGCTGGAAACATCTCCTCTGCCTTTAGCGTACAAATATTATTGTCTACCTTCAAAAACACAAGCACCAACCTAGCTTGACAATGACCATATCAAATTTTCATTTCACTGATATGGCTTTTCAATTTATAAGCCAAATCGGAAAAGCAAGGCTATGAAAACCTTGCCCTATAGACTCCTGAAGCGTCACTTGAACAAGTTTGCTGTCGCCTTTTTGAGCTCAGCTTGAGGTAAAAACTGACCTGTAATTGTTAACATTGCATACAGGTTGTGTTTTAGCTTATCCAATTCAAAGTTGCTTGGATTAGTGGCCACTTGTAATAAGTGAATAGTCACACTTGCAATGTAGTATGTAAGCACTAACTTACATACTACTTACTATTCTGAGTATAAAAATTAAGATTCTGACTCAGAAAGGAATGATATTACCTTTCGCAATGCTGAGTTCACCATATTGGTATCACCCCAGTCTATTGAGTCCCAGTCGACCCCACTGTCTAACGACATGATGTTGCAAGACAGCAGCTTCTTGATAACTTTAGGTGACTCTACTTTTTCGAAAGTATATAGCTCATTTCGTTTCTTATTACCGGCTGGGATCGCAGCCTTGCCACTCAATTTTTCTGCCAATAAACTGTTTATTTCTCTTTTATGACTACCAGTTAATACTGTTAGTCCTCTTTCAGTCTGATAATTTTTCTCTTCTGTAAGTACCAGTTTTTTCATTTTTACAAAAGACAAAGAGTTACCATCTTCATAAGCAGTAACAACAGCAGGGTATCGAACCAGCACATTATAATTATCAAACGCACCACCCGAAATACCCAAAACACTCACAGTCTCTTTTACAGTGAGCGCCTTTCCTCCAACTCTCTTTCTGGCTTTATTTAGAGCTTCTATTTCGTGCATAGCGGTCATAAATGCTCGGAGTTTGCCATATTGAGGCAAATCTTCCCGACTGGCGTTCTCTTGGAACTGCTTTATCTTGTGCAGCACAGGCTTTTTATCATAGACCTTAAAATGCGCAGCACCGTTTACACCGTGAGCATAGATCATAGCAAAAAATCTACGGTGGCCAGTCAATATCTGATAACTACCATCCTCTGTTGGAAAAACGGTGGGAGCCTGAATTACTTCCGAAACCGCAACATTTTCTCCTAGCTCTATGATTGAAGCGATAGTTTGATTGGACTTTTTCCATTCCGTTGAGCCCACAACGCAGCAATTTACAATGCAAGACTTACCAATAACAACTTTATTTTCAGCAGAATACCGCTCGATTAGTTGCTTCTTAGACAATTGCTTCGTGGCAACTTGATAGGCGTGCTCATCACTCATGATAACCGCAGGAAAATACCTTGGGTTACTATGGTCAGGCGTTACCTTACTAATGAAAAGTGACTTGTACTCGTAGCATGAATCCGAGATAGATTCCTGCTCATTTGAAGCAATAGATGCCAGTATAGTCTGTTCAAGTTTATCCATTATTTACCTTGTATTAAATCATATAACCCAACTGATTCCATTTACAAGACAAGTGCTTACGACACTCATCTATCTCTAAACAATAAGCCAAATTACTATATTATTATGCTTATTGCTAGGCACCAAAACGATTCATGGCAGATGAGTTAGCTTATACTTAAACACTGCTTCGAAAGATATCCCTTTAATAGGTTGAACCACTTGCCTTTAAGCAATAATACAGTAAATACACGCTGCGATACAATAGGATAATGGCCTGGTTGCTTGACAGGGAATCAGGGATTCGAAACAAAAAGCTTACAAAAACAGTGAGTAAGGATTCCACTAAGAATACGCACATCTGCACAACTAGACCCACACACGTCGAGAATATACAAATTGTACCCTTTTTAACCCCATCATTTCTCAAACCTTCATGAATGACTGCATAGCAAAAAGCGCCTTCGCGCCTTTTTTGGCTGCGGGTTAATACTTGGAATGAAACTATATTCCTAAGTTACAATTGATGTCGCCTCGCAATATAGTTTCATACTGAGCGGGGCTTTATATCTGTGTTTTGGCATGGAAATATTCAGCTTAACCGACACCAAATACTACCACTGCATCTCCCGTTGCGTGAGGTGCACGTTTTTATGCGGTGAGGATAAATTGACCGGAAAATCCTATGAACATTGCCTTGATTGGGTTGAAGAAAAGCTCCCGATGTTGGTAGTTGTCTTCTGTATCGACGTCTGTGCCTATGCAGTGATGAATAACCACACTCACGTTGTTCTGCGCGTTGATTGATGATAAAAAGGCCAAGCGCTTGTCAGATAAAGCCGTTGTGATACGTTGGCACCAGCTGTTTAAAGGTAATTGGGTACCTTAAGAAGAGCCTCTCAGCGAGTCGGAGCACTTGATACTCAGTGAATATGTTACCAAATACAGACAAAGACTGGCTGATATTAGTTGGTTTATGCGAGTGCTCAACGAGGATATTACCCGTTGAGCAAATAAAGAGAATGAGTGTACAGGCCGGCTCTAGGGAGGAAGGTTTAAATCTCAACTCTTGCTGGACGAAGCAGTATTAGCTGCTTGTATGGCATACGTTGACTTAAACCCTATTCGAGCTAAATTAGCCCCAACACCTGAAACCTCTGACTTTACCAGTATCAAAAAGCGCATCGACCATGCAAGGTAAGGGAAGCAACCAAAAAGCCTATTACGGTTTGCGGGAAGTCCCCGAAAACATATGCCAGAAGGACAGCCTTTTGAGCTCAAGTTTTACATAGCGTTGGTTGAGCTTAACGGCCAATGTATTCGCACCGACAAAAACGGTGCCATCTTTGAGTCTCAACCTATTCTGCAGAAACCTTATTTTAAAAGCACTTTTGATACGAATAGTAAACAACTGTGTGCAATTCTAAGTCGAAACTGCCATAACCATGGTGAGCAAATAACAGTGGGTGGGTGTCTTGTTTGTTCACTTCAGTTTGCTCAACCCTGCTTGGAACGTCTCGTTATCAGGGTGGAAGTGTAAACCTAACTGATAAAACGTTATCGCTTCTTGTTTTCGCCCTTCGTCTCGGGCATAAGTTGCAAGCCTTTCAAACGTCGCTGTTCGCGTTAATAGCGTATTCGGGTATGCTGCGACCCAGCTTTTATACGCATTTAAGCCTACTTTATATCCACTGTTCCTAGCATGCACAAAAGGAGGTTGGATGTTCTTGGTAATGCGTGTAAGCGCAGTTGCAGGTTGGTCAGCATCTTTGTGAAAAAATGCGAGATTACCTTTGTACAAGCCAATCTCGGCACTAACAAACTGATCTATTCGATAACGGCCATTCTCTGTTGGTAAGAGCTCGTATGGCATTCTAGTACCAAATGAGTTATCTAAAAGTAACCTCCCATTTTTTACAAAGACGGTAACTATTTCATTAAACGGCGAAAAAAAGCCTCTATTGATATTGTAATAATGCCCCACCATATCCGCATGCCGAGATTTATTTGACGCCATTTTAGAGCCATTGATTGCTCGTCCCCAGTTGCGCTCACTAATTATGGAGCTAATTACGGCATTAATAACAGGGATACGGCTTTTGTGTGCTCCGTTGCCAAAAATGATAATTGCTTTCCCTCCCTCCATTGTCGCCATCACTTGTCCGCCAAACCCCGCTCCGTAGCCTGAATGAGAAAACCACTCGAGGTTTCCGTCAGCCATATACCTCATCCAACCTAATCCCCATCCACCTGCCTTTTTTAGTGTCTGAATTTTAGTTGTTTCTCTTGCAACTCTTGGTGAAATTACTGTTCCAGACTGGTGCCGTAAAGCACGTTGAAAATCAATTATCAGTTTTGCCATATCTGTCGGAGTCGTCCACATCCCCGCAGCAGCTACTTGCGGATAGATAGGAAGCCCAGTCCCACCGGCAAGCGTACCGTCAAAATTGTGCGCTTTAGCCACATTCTTTGGGAAATTTGGACTACCGTATTGCTGCAAGGTGCTATTGGTCATTCCAATTGGCTTAAAAAGCATATTCTGAGCTATCTGAGCTATGGGTTGCCCTACCACATCCTCAATAACCATCTGCGCAATAACAAAACCGCCTCCACTATAACTAAAGCGGCTTCCAGGAGAGGATTGAATAGTAATAGGGTCCGCAGGCTTCTTTAACTTTTTACCGTTTAAACTTTCAACCAGAGTAGGTATGTCATCTCCCGTAAAATAAGCAGAATATCCGCTTTGATTCACCCCACCGCTATGACTGAGCAAGTGGCGCAACGTAACGGGTTGTTGAGTTGTATATTTGTTTTCAGGGAGTTTCCACCTCCGCAGGTAATTGTTTACAGGCACATCTAAATTCAGTCTGTTTTGTTCCGATAATTGAGTTGCAATGATGGCAGTTATCACTTTTGAAATAGAAGCTGCGCCAAAAGCGGTATTCTGATTTATATACTCTCCAGCACCACGTTCCTTTTTTCCATATGAGCCGATAAATGCCACTTCGTAATTTTCCACTACCGCAACACTTAGCCCGGGCAAATTGTGCTGCTTGAGTAATGCTTCAAAGTCCACGTTCGCAAAATTAACAGGTTGTTTTGCTGATGCCGCAACTGAAAACAAAGCAAACAATAAAAATAAACACCTTAAAAGCTTCATAAAACTGCTTTTCCTTTTAATAAATGTGCAGACCGCAGTGGTTGTGCTGTCATGTGTCTGAAAGTTATATAGAATATGGGTTTGAATATATCTACGAAATTCCTTTTTGCTCGCTTTTTTATGCTAACGGTCGGTTTTTTTATGCTAACGGTAGGTTTTTTTCAGGGTGTCACCTGTCTTTTTTCCAGACATAGTTCAATTTGTGCAGGCCACGTTTTACGTTTTTGTGTGGTGATAAGTCTATTTTATTCAATAATGGTAAACGCCACCTCAACCTCTCCCGTTCATATCTCATCAGTATCTGTCTGTCAGGATGTATCTAAAAATACACAGGGAAGACTGATAAAAGTCGAAAACTGTAGAGCAGTGTCAATCAATCAGGTCAACCCAAAGCAATCATTAGTTTGGATACAAGTTCATTTCGACGTGGCAAACGCAGGGCAACCTAGGGAGCGCCCTCTTGGACTGGTTCTGTCAGCCGAAGCATCTACGACGGTTTATCTTAATGGAGTAAAAATCGGCCGCAATGGCTCGCCAGCTGAGGAAGCAAAAAATGAAGTTGCCGGCCGCATAGATAAGAGTTTCTATTTACCTGACAGCCTCCTTATAAACCAACACAATGCTTTAGTCATCGAGTTATCTTCACATAACAGGCTATTACAAATTGATCCGCCTATACAAAGGTTGCTTATCACCGATTATCAAACGCCTAAGGACTACCTTGCAAACCACTACCTACCCGTGTTTATCCCGTTTGGTATTTTAATTCTCGGTTTTATCTACTCAACTGTATTAGCCTTCCAAAGTAATAATACCAAACACAACCTATTCATCCCTTTTGCATCACTTTTCGCAGTTATCCAGTTAATTGCTGAAGTATCACGCGGGTTGTTTGATTACAGTTACCCATACAATGGGATCAGGATGCTAACTATTCTTTGCTCAAGCTTAATAGTTTCATTCTTTTTATTGAGTTATGTATGTAAACGCTTTTTAACACAAAGGGGAAAGACAGCCTTAACCGTTGGTTGTGTAACGACCCTCATACTTGTCTTGTTACTGGATCACTTGGAATCAAAAACGCTTGCATCATTACTGCTCCCTATGGGAATAGGCACATTAATTACCGGGTATGCTGCGATAAAGAAAGCCCGCAACGCGCTGCCACATAGCATCGCACTGTTTGCATTTGTTTTATTGACTGCTAGTAGCCCAAACCAATTTTTGGATATTTACTACTACTATTGCATTGCTTTGCTTTTCGCCTTCTTTTTTGCTCAACATGCTATCGATTATAAGAAAGAGCAGGAAAAAAAGCGGTTTGAGCAAGATCGGGCAGATCGATTACAGCGCATATTGGATGAACAGAAAGAACGGGAGCAACCAACTAAAATAAAAATCAGCCATGCTGGAAAAACAGACTTTATATCTTGCGAAGAGATTTGTTTTTGTAAAGGGGCAAGAGATTATGTTGAGCTGGTTATTAATAATAGGGGAAGTGTATTGCACCACAACAGCTTGTCTGAGCTTGAAAGTACACTTCCAACCACTTTTTTACGGGTTCATCGCTCGTACATAGTGAATACTCAGTTCATAACATCATTATCCAGAAGCGCATCAGGAACCGGCATTTTACATTTATCGACAGGTGACGAAGTCCCAGTTAGTCGCAGGATCATGCCCAAAGTCCGCGACGCATTAGGTTAGACGGTTATCCAAATTAGACACTATTAGGCCAAAAAGCCAGCAAAAAAGCCGTTGCAATTATTGTGTGACTTAGGGATATGGCTTCATTCTAAGTCACAAAAAAACTGTCGCCCTGCAACAAAGTTTCATCCTCGTGCTACTACTTAATCTACTCACAAGTACTGATGACTCCCCTGCTAGGCCAACATATGTCAAAAAATAAAACACAATGCATTGACCTTGTAATCCTGATACTCGCCAGTACCGCGCCCCTCTTTAATCCATTTACGATATTGGGCCTCAGTATGGCCAATCTTCCTAGACATAATATACCGCTATAACTGATTGAAATTTCAGCATAGCGTAAATACACAGAACGCTTCCACTTAAGAATGAGAAAGCGTCGAGTTATCAGGTTCTTCGTAAATATATAGATACTCTAAATTAAGGTTGATGATCTGACTATATTTCAAAATTAATCTTTCACCCTTTATTTGGTAGTAGCGTTCACAACCTGAACCATCATCGTCATCTTTAATATTTCTTCGATATACATCAAACAACACGATTCTATCTAGCTGCCCATCACTATCCAGATAAAAATCATCTAGATATCCATAATACAGATAGGAACTCTCTTTTGTGTCTAATAAACATGATACTTTAATTATTTGAGCTGAAGATTCAGATGACAACTTACCTTTTAATTCGTAGTACCAAGGAGTATCAAATGAAAGTAATGATGATTTATACGGGTTGCATTTAAAGACTATTATTTGCGCCAACTTACCGCAGAGCCATGATGAAAAATACAAAACTAAGAAATACACCCCAATATGGCCAACATCAGGTTGCAAAGAATCAATATCACTTTGAGCAAGCTTTACACCTGTCAGTAGTTTAATACAGATATCGAAATCAATGCTTTTATAAAAAGTATGAATAAAGAATGCGAAAGGAACCTGTATACACAAAGCCCAAAACAAGCTGCTTGCGGAAGACGCTTCAAATGGTTTCTTGTCTAGGGATGTATTTTCCTTGCGCTCGTAAGCGCTAGTAAAAATGAAACCTGGGAGAATAAGAGCAAGCAAAAAGAAAGCGGGAAAAGCAATGTTCATGCTGCGTTTTCTGACTCTTTCTCATCCTCAGTGGTTCTTTTTTCACTCGTTATTACATAAGATTTGCCATTAGACAGTTTGATGATCCTAGAATCTTCTCCACTTCCAACAAACTTCTGAAGCTCAATTCGGCCTTTAGTATCCTTGCGAATCTGTTTCGCTATGTTGCCCATAAGTGCTTTCATTTTATACCCTCCAGATAGTAAACGAAGTCTAATGTCTAATAATTAACCAGTCAATACATTGTACCTAATGGACACAGCTCCAACATATAAAAAATAACATTAAATCAAGTTTAGGGTGAAACTTTATTGTTCACCCACAAAAAAAAGGCGCTTGCGCGCCTTTTCTTATTCTACCGTTACACTCTTTGCGAGGTTTCTCGGTTGGTCAACATCGGTGCCTTTAATCACGGCTACATAGTACGAAAGTAGCTGTAGCGGGATGGTGTAAACCACTGGGGCGATGATGTTTTCTACGTGGTTGACGTTCATTACTCGCATGGTGTCGTCTGAGGCAAAGTTTGAGTCTTTGTCTGCAAATACATAGATGATACCGCCGCGTGCGCGTACTTCTTCAACGTTTGATTTTAGCTTTTCAAGCAGTTCGTTGTTTGGTGCAACGACGATGATTGGCATGTCTGCGTCGATAAGTGCTAGCGGGCCGTGTTTTAGCTCGCCTGCCGCATAAGCTTCGGCGTGGATGTAAGAGATCTCTTTAAGCTTAAGTGCACCTTCCATTGCGATTGGGTATTGTGAGCCGCGGCCTAGGAATAGCGAGTGATGTTTGTCGGCAATTCTTCTGCAAGTAGCTCAATGCCGTCAGCCATGCTTAGGGTTTCTTCTAGCTTGGTTGGCAGGGTTTTGATGGCGTTGACGATTGCGCTTTGGTCACGGCCTTTTTCCTGCGCGATTGACGCAGTTAGCATCAGTAAGCCAACTAATTGAGTTGTAAATGCTTTGGTTGATGCCACGCCAATTTCAGCGCCAGCTTTGGTCATAAAGGCAAGATCTGATTCGCGTACTAGCGATGAGCCAGGTACGTTACAGATAGTCATTGACGCCATATAGCCTTGCTCTTTGGCCAAACGCAGTGCTGCGAGCGTGTCTGCGGTTTCACCTGATTGTGAAATGGTCACCAGTAGGCTGTTTTCGTGAACAAATGAGTCGCGATAACGGAATTCTGAAGCGATTTCAACGTTACAGCTTACGCCTGCAAATTGCTCTAACCAGTAGCGTGCTACCATGCCTGAGTGGTAAGACGTACCACACGCGATGATCTGTACGTGTTTTACATCTTTAAAAATTTCGTTCGCTTTGTCGCCAAATGCATCGATACTCACGCGATCGTTATCTAAACGGCCTTCAAGTGTGTTACGTACGGCCATTGGCTGCTCGTAGATTTCTTTTAGCATGTAGTGGCGGTATTCACCTTTGCCCGACGCATCTTGAGTGATGTTAGACTCTACCACTTCACGCTCTACTGGATTACCATTGATGTCGAAGATTTCAACCGTTTCACCAGTAATACGTGCTACATCCCCCTCTTCTAGGAAGATAAAGCTGCGCGTTACAGGTAATAATGCGAGCTGATCAGAAGCGATAAAGTTTTCACCTAGACCAAGGCCAATTACCAGTGGGCTACCTGAGCGTGCCACAATGATTTCACCTTGGTTGGCTTTATCAAACAACACTGTACCGTATGCACCTTCAAGCTGTTTAACCGCAGCTTGCACGGCAGCGAGTAACGTGGTGTGTTGTTGTCTAAGTTGATGGATCAGGTGCACCATCACTTCAGTGTCGGTGTCAGATAAAAATTCGTAGCCGTCTTCTTTTAATGCGCTGCGCAAGCCTTCGTGGTTTTCAATAATGCCGTTGTGCACTAGCGCAATTTCGCTGTTAGAAATATGCGGGTGCGCGTTGGCTTCGGTTACGCCGCCGTGGGTAGCCCAGCGAGTATGTGCGATACCGGTTGTGCCTTTTACTTCTGCATTTTCAAGCGCAGCTTCTAGGTTTACCACTTTACCTACGGCTTTCACGCTGTTGAGTGTGCCACCTTCGCAAAGTGCCACACCCGCAGAGTCATAACCACGGTATTCAAGGCGTTTTAGGCCTTCGATAAGAATTTTGTTTACTGGACGCTCAGCAACAGCGCCTACGATTCCACACATAATCTCTCCATTATTTGCACGTTGTGTGTAGTTCAGCACAGATAAGATGTATGCCACGCGCTTCGATCGCTTGGCGGAGGTCATCAGCCAAGTTGTTGTCGGTGATCAAAGTGGTGATCTGTGCCCAGGGTATTTCTAAATTTGGAATTTTACGGCCAACCTTTTCGGATTCGACCATTACAATTACTTCACGGGCTGACTTGGCCATCACACGGCTCAATCCAATCAACTCATTAAAGGTGGTTGTGCCGCGTTCTACATCAATGCCATCGGCACCAATAAAAAGTTGGTCAAAGTCATAGGATTGCAGCACTTGTTCCGCTACTTGTCCTTGAAATGACTCAGAATGTGGATCCCATGTTCCACCGGTCATCAATAAAGTAGGCTCATTTTCTAGTGATAACAAGCGATTAGCAATGTTCATCGCGTTGGTCATCACTACAAGTCCGCGCTTTTGTATCAGCTCAGGAATCAAGGTTTCAGTGGTTCTGCCGCTATCAATTATGATGCGGTTGTGATCCTTAATCAGCTCAGCGGCCGCTTTCGCAATGGCCGTTTTACGCGCCGAGTCTTGCTCGTCTTTTCCTGATGCGGTGATCTCTTTAGGAAGGGCAATCGCACCACCGTAACGGCGCAGTAATAGGCCACTTTTTTCTAATGCCGTTAAATCCTTACGAATCGTAACTTCTGATGTTTCAAACTCAGCGGCGAGCGATTCTACGCTAACTTCACCATATTCATTTACCCATGAAAGAATGGTATGCCTGCGCTGTTGAGTATTTCGTTTAGTCATCATACAAGTTTCGTTTCGAAATTTAGTGCGATTATAATCGAAACTTTTATATTTGGACAAGCTAATTTTTGTGCAGAGCAAATTTTAACTAGATTAAATATTCTAAAGCAGGTATTTTGTCTCACTGGATATAATAAAGGGACATTTATATGAACAAACGATTAATATTATTGGCTTTATTTCTTGGAGCAACGCTAACGGCGTGTGGTGGTTCAGGGAGTTCAACTACACCACAGGTAGAAAACAGTAACGTCAGCGATAACGAGAAAGACACAACCACAGATAGTGAAACTGACTCCGATAACTCAACGACAGATAATGTAGCCATTGCCGCTAAAATCGACCCCATCAAATCGGTCTATACAGGCTCTACGGTCAGGTTGATAGGAACAAGTAGCATTGTGTCTGCTAATTCAAGTATAAATTGGTCGATTATTGACAAACCAAGTCATAGCGAGGCCAAAATAACAAATAACAGCAGACTAATGAGCGATTTTGTTGCCGATGTAGCTGGTACTTATCAAGTTCAACTGCTGATTAAATCCGGTTCAAAAGAATCTGTCGCGCTAGCGTCGGTCAACGTTTCAGATAAACCAATTGAACCAACAAATCATGCCCCAACAGCAGTTATCACGCCCTTTAAGGAAAGAGTAGTTAAAAATGAGCAGGTAACACTGAGCGCCAAAGACAGCTCAGATCCCGATGGCGACCGCCTTTATTATAAGTGGCAAGTGACAAGCGCGAACAATGCGTTAGACTTCCGTCTCAACAATCCAGAAGGACAATCTGCTATTTTTGAAGGCAGAGACTATGGCACGTTTACGATTAGCTTAACGGTACACGATGGTAAAGACTACTCAGAGACAGTTACCAAGCAAATAGAAGTCTATGACGACAGGCCAGAGCTAAAAGCATTGCTTGATGCACCTGAAACTGCTGAAGTGAACGACTTTATTACCCTAAATGCTGAAGCCAGCATGCAATACAACTTTGCGACCCCAATGTTTAGCTTCGACAGTATTCCTGCTGGCAGTAAGGTAAAACTACCCCAATCTATGGCATATATCTCCTTCTTTATCCCTGATGTCGCTGGTGAATACAAGGTTCGCTTTACGCTAAAAGATAGAAATAGCGACCGAACAGCGTCGGTGGTAAAAACGATTACGGTCTCAGAGAAACCGGCGCAAACAGGTAAAGTTACGAGTCTATTTTACGGTGACCGAAATGCGCCGCCGGTACTTAACATAGTGCCAGGTCCGCTGCTCAACACTTTTACCCTTACAGAGCAAGAATTCATCGCCGAGGTCCAAGATCCAGAAGGCGCACAAGTAGAGCTACACTGGAAGTGGCTAAATAAACCTGCCGCTAGCCAAGCAACCATTGTTACTGAAGCCAATAATCGCGCTAGCACCCGCTTTGATGTCGCCGGCCTCTATATTGTACAAGCCGATGCCAGCGATGGAGAAAATACCACCAGCCGGTTTGTCGCCATAAAAGTCGAAGATCCGGCAAACTACGCGCCAATCATTACCAACGTAGAAGTAGATGGGAGTAAAATCAAAGGCAACCGCTTAACCCTTAAAGCGAACGCTTATGACAAAGAAGCTAACCCCATTACCTTCACATGGCTGGTGATAATGCCAAATGGTACAATCGCCCCTGTCGGAACTGAAACTAGTAACACTGCCACATTGCCTTTAACTGCCGCAGGTACTTATCAGGTATTGGTTTACGCGAGCGATAACATAGCCCCTTACTCGGGACATAAACGTATTACATTTGTCGTTCAGTAATACTGGAAGCGGCGCTTAGCCGGCGCCGCTTTTCTGTCTGGCAAATGTGCTAGAGGTTTCTTATTTCCATTGTATCAACGCCATTGCTCTGCGAATGAATGGGGCCACACTCATCATATGCAGACTCTACTCTAAGATAAGCTTGCGTTGCGCCAAGCTCCGCCAGTTTTGTTTCTGCCTCTCGCAGCGAGTTGAACGGGGTTAATTTACCTTCAGCATGCATCAGAATATGTAAATTACCTTCCATATCCTGACCCCCCGCCAAATAATGGTTTGAATCAGCATAGCTCAGTACGATGGCGTGTAGTTCTTTAGTTGCAATTTTTTCTTTAAGTGTGGCAGCAAGCATAGCGCGCTCCTCATTTAATTGGACAATAATTAAACGAACCAATGAGCCATCTAGTTCACTTTTAGCCAACCGTAGCGAGAAAACCATTTAAAGCAGGCTCCATATCTGCAGCATTTTGCTTGTTAGTGCATACTTATTAAACGGGAAGTTGTTAATTTTTCTTTGATTAACGATTAAATTAGGTACAAAATAAAAAACCTTAATCATTATTAACACCTAACAAGGATTTAGTTTGAAACTTATAATTTCAATCTTTGCAGGGCTCTTTTGCTCTCAAGTAATAGCTGGAATAACGCCTTGGATTGATTTTAATCTCGAGAACGGCCATATCAAAGTACCAGCTACAGTCGCCAATATACACAGTAATATCATTCTGGATACAGGGTCTCAAATCAACGCAATTAATAGGCGATTCTTAAGCAAAAATAATCTTAGCCTAACAAAAAGCGGAAGAATTGAGGTTCAGGGAATATATAGTACTGAAACTAGAGCAACTTATAACAATGTTCCTGTTAACTTGTTTGGTGTCGATATGAAGTTAGATAAAGTTGCAGAACTTAACCTAGGCGAGCACACGAATGCGGCCTTGTTTGGCAGACCCTTTTTCGAACACTTCGTGATACAACTTGACTATCCCAACAGCAAAATGCGCATTATTGATCATGAATCTATTAACTTAAATAAGCTTAAGAACATTAAACTGATTAAACAAAGAGGCTCAGGAATGCCTATTGTAGAAATCTCTTTAAAAGAGGACAAATCGATTTGGCTGTTGCTTGATACGGGTAATAATGGCGGGATTGTTATCGAGCGCAACGTAGCAAAAAGTATGGGGTGGCTAGACACTTTAGAGCGAAACTCAGTTATTAGCACCGGAGCCAATTCAAGTGCCGTATCAGAGGATTTTAGGGTCCCTTGGATTAAGTTTGGTCCATTTGAGCTAGAAAATGTGCTTATTAGTATTCCAGAAGAAGGTCAACGAACCCACTTGGTGTCTCAGCATAAAACCACAGGAAGCCGAATTAAAGGGAAAAGGGTACAAGGCGCGATTGGTTATGATGTCCTCAAGCACTTTCTAATCACGCTCGACTATAGAGGTGGCTACGCGCACATTGGTCTTCCTGAAGAATAGCCTCACTTCGTAAAATGATAGGTGGCCGACTTACTTTTTAGCTGTAATACCAAATGCATTAAATAAATGGGCTATTTGAAGCGGAGAAATAGCTTTAGTAGCTAGGCAAAAATTTTGCTATTTAGTCGTTCTCAATGAGAAATTTTTAACGACGCTAATATGCTATTTCATCCTTCAAATTGATCAGAGAATTAATTCAATTGGTATAATACCTTGCGATACACAGATAAATTGCCTGCGGCCATCACCTCAATAGCAAATTTATTGAGCATTTTAGCTCGCCCTGCTTTTCCCATCTCTTCTCGCAAGCTAGGGTTATGCAGCAATATATTCAGATCGCTGGTAAATTGCGCTTCATCACCAACTTGGCTCAACAAGCCGGTTTCACTGTGCTTTATGGCTTCAGGGATACCGCCTGCTGCAAATCCAACTACCGGTATACCAGATGCGCTACTTTGTAGTAGTGCCACTCCCAAGCCTTCTGTTGCTGCAGGATGCGCAACAATATCGACCGCAGGTAAAATACGTGCTACATCTTGTCGAAATCCCACAAGCTGAACAATTTTTTGTAGCCCCAGCTCGTCTATACGGGTCTGGTACTGTTGCAATTTAGGCCCTCGACCAAACAATAATACCCGCAAGTTAGGATGCTCGCTCACCAGCTGCTTAGCCGCTCGCATGATCACGGCTTGCCCTTTGCGTTCAATAAGCTGCGCAAAATTTGCGACTATCAGCGCATTTTGTGGCAGGTCAAACTCCTCTAATAACCACTGACGATCTGCTTTGTTTGGCGCAAAACGTACTGTATCAACGGCGCTATGAACAAGCTGTACTTGCTCTGGAGCAACCCCTTGTGACAATAGCACTTGGCGGATCCCCTCAGAGATCGCAATAACCTTGTCAAAAGTCGGGTATTTTATTTTTGACCACCAACGTGGTTCTGGATTATCGACTCGTCTCGATAAAATAACGGGAATATTAAGCGACTTCGCTGCAATTAACCCCCAAGTATCAACTCCTCGACGGCTATGGATATGCACACAATCCGGCTGGTGCTCGGCGATCACCTTGCGTAAGCGCAAGCACTGCATCATATCAAGATCCCCTGCCATCTTCACAGGATGTACAATAATTTGGCTGTCTATTGCTGCAATCATTTCACTGCTCGGTGGACACACAATAATGTTCTCCACCCCTTTGCGCTGCAAAGCCTGGGTTAAATAGACAACCTGTTGTGCCCCTCCGTATAAGTGACGGCCGGCCTCAATATGCAAGACTTTCATAGCACTTCTCCTAATGCTTGTGACACTCTTTGGGGTGTCAGTCCGGCCATACAATCGTAACGAGCCTCACAGGTCGGCCTGCGCTTGCACGGCGAGCAAGCAAGTTTGTCGCTGAGCACTTTGGCAGTCGAGCTAAAGGTGTTTTCATACGGTAAGGTTGAGCCGAATAAAGCAATCACTGGGGTTTGATGGGCCATTGCCATATGCGTAAGCCCAGTATCTACGCCAATCACGCCTTTAGCCCCCCGAATAATTTCACTGCATTCCAACAGCTGTGTTTTACCTGTTAGGTTTATCACCTCAGGCATCTGCCGAGCCAAGCGCTCGCTGTGAGCAATATCGCTTGGTCCCCCTAACATAATGATGGTGTCACATAACGACTGCTTTACTTGTTTATACAACTCAGACCAATACTCGTCTAACCAATGCTTTTGTGCACGAGTGGTAAACGGGCAAAACACCACATAAGGTTGGTTTTTGGTGTGTTCGGATAACAGCAAAGCTACGCGCTGTTGGGTTTCGTTGGCGGCAATAAGGGAGTACTGAAATGCCGTTTCTGGGGCGCCGAAAAACCGTGCCGCTGCTCGATATTCAGAGCTAATATCTGCAGACCAAGGAACGCTTACCACCTTATTCATTAGCCATTGGCTACCTTCGCGGCTATTAATGCCAACTTTATATTTAGCACCACAAAGCCATGCCAACACGCCACTTTTGAGAAGTCCTTGGGCGTCAAGCACCAAGTCAAACTCTCGACTAGCAAGCATTTGCTTAAAAGAACGAATTTGCTTCAGCAAGGCTATCAGACCCTGTGCTTTACGCGTCTTTTGCCATTCGCTACGTGGCCAAAGGATCACTTCATCAAGTAATGGGTTTTGTTGTAGTAAGGATGCACCCGCAGGCTCTGCCAGCCAGCTGAGTTTTGCTTCTGGATAACATGTTTTTAGCGCTGAGATAAGGCCAGAAGCCATCACGATATCGCCAATGGCGCTTAGCCGTACAATAAGAATATTATGATATTGCATGCTTATCTGATCACCATGGGGTATAAATGCATTTTGCGCTTCGACTGATGCGCCTTTTGTAGCTGATATAGCACTTGTTTTGTGGTTTTTTGTAGTGCACCGTCGTGAGCTGCAATCGCCGCTTGACCCGCTTTAACCTGCATTACCGTATTTGCATTATTTTGCCAACACGCCAAGACACTGTGCGCTATTTGCTGTGGTTCTTGACCATCTCTTAGCGCGCCTGCTGCCAGCAATGGCGAACAAATATCTTCACAGTTCCTCCTACTTGACCCCATTACGACAGCCGCTCCTTGTACCACGGCTTCGGCAGGGTTATGACCGCCAAGCTTCACCAAAGAGCCACCGATAAAAGCAACATGGGCAGCGCGATAAAATGAAAAGAGCTTACCCATAGTATCAAGGAGGTATACTTGGGTCGTCGGGTCTATTTCTGGTTGCATAGAATAGCGCTGACAACGCAGTGAACTTGCTTTGAGTAGTTGCCATACTTGCTCAAACCGCTCAGGGTGACGCGGTGCGATGATAAGCTGCGCTGTTGAGGTGTGTGCTAGTAATTGCTTGTGCGCCACAATAACAGCCACCTCTTCGGTATCGTGAGTGCTGCCAGCAACCCATGTTAACCGCGCAGGCTTTTGAGTAGGATCCGCTCGCTTTAGTTCCGGCCAGTCATACTTAATATTCCCACATAACATCAACTTTTCTGGCGGTACGCCCAAATCGCGAAAAGCTTGATAACTGCGTTCACTCTGCGGCAGTATTTTATGTACTTTTGACACCATAAAAGTGAAAAGGCCTAACATTTTGTTATAGCGATGCTTAGATCTTTCTGTCATACGGGCATTCACCAGCATTACTCGACTGCCACGATTGCGTGCTTGGCGGATTAGGTTAGGCCACCACTCCATCTCTACCGACATCGTTAATACGGGATTAAAGTGGTTTAAGAACGCCCCCACGGTTAACTGAAAATCCAATGGGAGATAGGTATGGATAACTTGGCCCCCCCAATGGCGCTCAATATAGTGTGAGCCTGCCACTGTAGTGCAAGTAAAAACGATGGGTAGGTGAGGATGTTGTCTACGCAGTTCGGGAATCAGTTTCGCAATGGCGGAGCACTCACCAACAGACACGCCATGTAAATGAATACACGCAGATAATGGGTTGCAATTAAAGATACCGAGGCGCTGCACGAAATGCTTTTTATAGCCTGGTTTACAAAGCCACTTTTTTAATAAGATCAGTGAAATTAACGGTAACAATAACACAAGAATGCAATTATAAACGCCAATCCAAAGTGAACTAGCAGTTCTTTTACGAAGACGAGAGGCGGTCTTAGCCATAGCTACACCTTGTTATTCACAGATGAATTAACCCCAGTGTAACTATGGTTTTTGACACTAAATTGACAATAACTTAGCGCTGATAACTTTCGTCAGTCGCTCTTTTTACTCATACCGCAGAATTAATGACGGACGCGTACTCGCTGCTTTAAAGGCAAGGATAGCCACTGTCAACCAGGTGATCCCAGCAACGACCAAAGCAGCAACACCATATACCCACACCGCCTGCTCTATTCTATCGTTGAAGTTTGCAAGCCACTCACCAACCAACCAATAGGCAAGTGGGTACGCAATGGCAATGCTCAATATAACTAAAACCAAAAAGTCTCTCGCTAGCATATTGACGATACTCAGCCGTGATGCCCCTAGCACTTTACGTACAGCCACTTCTTTTTGCCGCTTTAACACTGTAAAGGAGGTCAGCCCAATCACACCTAATATAGCAAGGCATAGTGTAAGTAAGCTAAATGTTTGCACAATCTGAATAAAGCGGGCGTCTTCATTAAAATTTGCGCTAAAATTTGCTCCCAAATCTTCAATGTTAGGTTCATAAATACCCAACCTTGAGGCGAGCAGCTGGGTAAGCTGTTGCGTCACATATTGTTGTTTTGATTTATCGATTTCTATCAAAATAGCAGCTGTTGGTACTAGACTATACCCTGGCAACAACATCGCCACGGAGTTATTGCGCTTAGCACCACCGATTTGTATATCCTTCACCACTCCCACCACCGTCATCGTTAAACTTCCACGACGCATGGTTTCTCCGATTATATGTTGAGGCGAAGCAAAGCCTGCAAGCTTAGTGACAGACTCCGTAACAATAATACTAATAGTGCGCTCATCTCCTCGTCGTGTGTACCAATCTGATGCATATTCTGGTGAAAAATCCCGCCCTGCGATTAACTCTAAGCCGAGTTGCGATACAGCATTAAAGCCGACGCCTATACCGGCGATGGCTTCTGCCGACTCTTCACCATTTGGTAGTATCGGGGTAAAGCTGTATTGAATATCATGGGTTAAGTCCGTATCCAGGGGGCCCACTTGTTTCACCCCATCAATATTTCGCACTGCATCTAGCACCTGCGAGTGCGGGCCAGCAAGTATAGCGTCTTTTGGTAACTCTCTTATATATAAACGATTTTCTACGTTATAACCTGGCGACAAGGTTTGCAAAAAGCTGAGCTGTCGTGGCAGCGTTATAGCACCAACAATCAAAGCAGTAGCGACAATAAATTGAGACATGAGCAATATTTTTCGCAACCACAAGGCACCGCCAGATATGGAGGATTGACCCGACAACATTAATTTTGGGTTTAATTTCGAGAGATAGAGCGCAGGATAAATCCCCGCGAGCAAACTGACAATGAGTGACAAAGCTACAAGAAGCCCACCCTGCCAGCTAAAAAAAGTAAAATTAAGTGTTCTATCAACCAAATGATTAAACCTAGGTAAGCTCAATTCAATCATTGCGGCACTAACGACAAGTGTTACTAGGGCAATAATCAAAAATTCGCAGATAAACTGGCAGAATAACTGCGCCCTTGACGCGCCAAGTGACTTTCTGATCCCCACTTCTTTAATTCGACTGCCACTTTGCGCAATACTCAGGTTAATAAAATTGATAGCAGCGACGCTCAGCAGAGCAAAGCTGAGTATTACACTCACAATGATAGCTTGAACATTGCCACCAGCACGCATCTCTGATAGTTCATCATGATATAGATGCAGGTCTAGAAGAGACGTTAGGTTAATCGATAACATATCTTTTTCTGGCCCCACCACAAATAAATCTGTGACAGCCTGTTCCAATGCCTCAATGTCATTGGTGCTATTTAGGCGTAAATACACATAATGCATGTGCATATTTAAGTTTTCGCTGGTCTTGTTGGTGTAAATCAGGCTATCAAATGCAAAATGAGTATTAGGGGGTAAATCTTCAAAAACTGCAGCAACTGTGTATACACCATCTTTATAATCTAAACGTTGCCCAACTACATCTAGGTGCCCAAACAAACGCGTGGCTTCAGTGCGACTCAATGCCAATTGCTCTGGCTTACTCAACGCTTGTTCAATATCGCCACCTAAGACCTTGAGGTCGATGAAGCTCATGATATTACTTGAAGCAACATATAAATTATGCAACTGAAAAGAGCTCTCGCCAGAACGCACATAACCTAGCGCAGGGTCATAATTTTTTGCACGAAATAGCGCAAATATGTCGTCGACTTGTGCAAGATCTTTGGCTTTGAGCAGACGGGGATAGTTAACGGTTGGAATGGTGCCCAGACCAAGTGGTGAAAAGTCTACTTCGGCGCGATATACCTGTTCAGCATTTGGCTGAAACCGATCGAATGACAGTTCATGAAGCGTGTAAAGCAAGATCAAAAATGCAGCAGACACACCCAATGAAAACCCTAGCACATTGAGAGCAAAGTGAAGTTTTTGTTTTTTCGCCACTCGTAACGCAGTACTTAAATTGACAATCAGCATGTTTTTTCCTTAAACGAAACGCAAAAGCGGCCTAAAAACGGCCGCGCAAACAATGTGTTATTCGTACCGCAGAATTAATGACGGACGCGTACTCGCTGCTTTAAAGGCAAGGGTAGCCACCGTCAACCAGGTGATCCCAGCAACGACCAAAGCAGCAACACCATATACCCACACCGCCTGCTCTATTCTATCGTTGAAGTTTGCAAGCCAATCACCGACCAACCAGTACGTTACGGGATAAGCAATAGCGATGCTGACAGCCACTAGGGTAAGAAACTCTTTTGCTAAGATATTCACAATGCTAAAACGAGAAGCCCCTAATACTTTGCGCACAGCCACTTCCTTTTGACGGCGTACAGTGGCAAAGGATGCGAGACCAAAAGTGCCCAGACAAGTTAGGAACACCGCAAGGCCGGTGAAGATCTGTACAACTTTAGAAACGCGTTTATCACCACTGAGCACAGCCTGATAACTCTCCGAGAGTAGGTTAATCTCTGGCTCATACACATTTGCTGTTTTTGCCAATACGCTAATCAATTCTTGTCTAATGTTTACTAAGCGCTGTGGCTCAATCGTTAAGATCACTTCAGAGGTTGGATTAAAGTAAGTGAAGCCAAGTAAGAACATAATATTAGAGTTAGCTTCTTGGGCATTTCCCACTTTTACGTCTGCAACAACACCAACCACTCGCATTGCCACATTGCGGCCGGTATCTTTAATCGTTTTGCCAATCATATCGGCAACATTGCTGTAGCCTGCCTGTTTAGCAATCGACTCAGTAACAACAGTGCCTACTGTGGTTACCCCATTTACTCGGTTTGCCCAATCACCGGCAAACTCACGACTAAAGTCTCGACCTGCAAGTAACGTTAAGCCTAACCCTTTGACTACCTCGTAGCCTGTACCAATCACGGGGGTTAAAGATTGCGATTGTTCACCATTGGGCCAAGTGGGTACTAATGTATTGTTAATTGAACGAGTCAACTGTGTATCAATGACACTCACGTGCTTCACCCCTTCAATCGCTGAAAACTGCTTGATGAGTGATGTTGGTGCTTTGGTTAATGCTGATTTTACCGGCACTTCTGAGACCACCAAACGCTGTGCAGTTTCATAACCAAGCGGTAAATTCTGTAAATGTGCTAACTGATATTGCAGTGTTACCGATGCAATGATTAGCCCGATTGCGAGACCAGCCTGTAAAGTCAGCAAACTCTTTCGTACCCAAATTGCCGTGTTTCCACGCTGTAAGTCGCCACTTAGCACACGCTTGGCACTAAAAGATGAAATAAAGAACGCAGGATAAAGACCAGCTAACAATCCCACTGCGATAGCAACCACGACCACAACAACACTAAAAATAGAACCATAATCAACGCTGAGCGCTCGACCCACTAAGTTATTAAAACTAGGCAATAATAACTCGACTAAAGCACAAGCAATGATCATCGATAGTAAAGACACTAAAACAGATTCAGATAAAAACTGTGTCACTAATTGCGATTTGCTAGCGCCAAGTGCCTTGCGGACACCCACTTCTTTTGCTCGCTTTGCCGATTGTGCCACCGTCATATTAATAAAGTTGAAAGCAGCAATTAGGATCAACAACACGCTTAAACCTGCACAGATCATCACCACTTGCTTCGCTCCCCCTACCTTCATTTCAAACGGTGATTTTGCGCTAAAATGTAAGTCCAGTAAGGGATGTAGCTGCAGCGATAAGCGGCCTTTGAAATCACCAAAATAGTATTTTTCCGTCAGTGTTTTTTCTAAAGCAGCAACATCAGTTTGCGGTGCCAATCGTAAATAAACATAGCTAGAAGTAATATCCGTATTGGCAGGATCATGCTCTACAGAAACTAGGTTTTTAAAGCCGAAATGCGTATTTTCAGGTAAGTCTGTAAAAACCGCTCTTACCGTATATTGGCCATTTTTATGCTGTAAAGTTTCGCCAATCACGTTGGTGCGGCCAAAAATGCGCTGAGCCTCTGAAAGACTCAATGCAATGCTATTTGGCACACTCATGGCGTTTTCAAGATTGCCTGCTAGCGTTTCTATGTCGATAAAGCTTTCAATATTTGCCGTGGCACCATAGAGATCATTCAGTTTAAAGCCTTGGTTTTTCACACTCACATCAACTTCAGCTTCACGAGTGAACTCCACCATCGTCAGCGCAAAAACCGCTTCAACCTGGCTATATTCAAGCGCTCGAGTACCGTTGATATAATTAAAAATAGGAACAACCCCAAGCCCTAACTGCGAATAGTCTTGTGCAATTCGATACACGCGATCAGCGTGAGGCTGTTGGCTATCATAAGACAGTTCATTTTTGGCAAATAACGCGACCAAAATAGCCGCTGCCAGGCCTACGCTGAGTCCTAAAACATTTAATATAAAATGCTGTTTTTGCTGCCTAAAAGCACGCAATGCCGTTATTAGGTAATTTGCTATCATCTCTACGCTACCTCTGTTTTTGGTGGTTGCCCCACCGTGTTAGCTTTGTCTAGCATTACTTGACCGTCGAGTAGGCGTACAAGTCGGTCCGCGTATGTGCCTTCTTTTTCAGAGTGCGTAACCATAATAACGGTCGTGCCTTCTCTATTAAGTTCACGCAACATCGTCATGACTTCTTCCCCGTTTTTTGAGTCCAAGTTACCCGTTGGCTCATCAGCTAAAATTAGTTTTGGGTTAATGACTAATGCTCTTGCTACCGCAACACGTTGCTGCTGACCACCAGAAAGCTGCTGCGGCAAGTGTTCGGCTCGGTGGTCAATAGCCACGCGTTTTAAAATTTCTTCTACGCGCTGCTTACGTTCACTTTTTGAGATATTTTGGTATTGCAGCGGTAGCTCCACGTTTTCAAATACGGTTAACTCATCAATAAGATTGAAGCTTTGAAACACAAAGCCGATTGATGCTTTACGTAGCTGTGATAACTGCTTCTCGCTGTAACCTGCGATGTCAGTACCCGCAAATTCAAACTGACCAGAAGAAGGGGAATCTAACATTCCAAGGATTGATAATAAGGTAGACTTACCACACCCAGACGGGCCCATGATGGCCACAAACTCACCTTCATTGACACTTAGGTTAATATTATTTAGCGCAGTAGTTTCAACGTCTTGCGTACGAAATACACGGTTTAGATTAGTTAGTTTTATCATTGTTATATCCTTAGAAATTTAGGTGTTGCGCTTTATCGAAGTTGCTGTAGCTTGAGGTGATCACTTGCTCACCTTGCGATAGGCCGTCTAACACTTCGTAATAATCTTGATTTTTCTTACCTAAGCGAATGTCACGACGCTCAGCAGTTTTGCCATCACTCGCCAACACGTATACCCAATTACCGCCAGAGCTGGTAAAAAATGCACCTCGTTTTAGCAATAAGGCATTCTCTTTGTTGCCGCCAAGCATCAGCTCTACATCTATGCTTTGGCCGCGCTTGATGTCGCTAAGGCCACTTGGCAGTGCCACCTCTACCTGAAATTGTGATTGCGTCACTCGACTATCAATTTTGCTTACCTTGGCACTGACTAAGCCGCTGTCTAGCATCACATTCACTGCCATATCCGGTTGTACCTGGTTTAAATAAAACTCATCGAGGCGCACAACCAACTTGTATTCATTTGGAATGTCAATTTGGCCTAACCGCGCCCCTTTACTCTTTGATTCACCAATTTCAACATCCAGCTCACTCAAGTAACCCGATACAGGGGCTTTGATCAGTAGGTTTTCGAGATTTTTACGCGCGAACTTTAGGTTTTTTTGTAGCATTTCGGCGCTATCTTCCAATTGCTCAACTTGCACTTTACGAATCGAGTTTTCTTGTGCTTGGCGCTCTAACGTCAGTTCCTTTCGAGCCTTGTAATACCGTAAATCGTCCTCGATTTCAGACAATCTGTCGGTTGCCAGCACACCTTTTTCAACAAGTGGTTTAGATTGCTTATAACGGCGTTCCAAATGGCTAATTTGTAAGTCAATTTCCAGCAAGTCACGGCGTAAATTAAGACGACTAGTTGCCATCGTCATTTGGGTGTTTCTTAGGAAGTTAAGCTGCTCTGTTACTTGTGCTTCGCGGCTCATCACGTCTAGCTGTAAACTGGTGTTACTCAATCTCACTAATGGCTGACCCGCTTCAACATACTCCCCCTGCTCTACCAAGCGCTCTTCTACTTGGCCACCCGCGATGGTGTCTAAATAAATGGTTGTTTTTGGCACGACCTGACCGCGCAGACTCAAGGCGTCCACAAACGCGCCTTTGCTCACGGTGCTTACCGTCAAACTGCTTAGCGCTAAGTGTTGACTGCGACCTGAAGAGGCAGTGTTAGTGAATGCAAACGCTGCAGCCGCAATACCCAAAAGTACCCCACCCGCAACCGCCTTTTTAAGGTGTTTTTGTAATCCTGAACGTTCTATTTTCTTATCCATAATCACGCCTCTTGTGCTCTGTCTGTTTAATCGTTGTTAGCGAATATGGGTAACTATAATCAAGGCCTATGCCAAAGTTATTTTTTCAATTAAAAACAAAATCTTATGTTTATTTTGTTGTTGTTGAGGATCTATTGGTGTCCGGAAATAGAACACATCAAAAATAGCAAGGTGTCCATAAATGAACACTTTTCGTAGACGAGGTGTAAACGATTGCGGTACGCTAAAAGAAAAATAAAGCGATCAGGATATGAAGCAGGAAGGCACTATATTAATAGTCGACGACAACAGCGATATATTAATTGCAGCAAAACTTTTGCTAAAAAAACATTACCAAACCATCATCACTACAGATAACCCCTTCGATATAGAAGCACAGATTGCATCGCAGCAAATAGACGTGATCTTGCTCGATATGAACTTTAGCCAAGACGCCATCAGCGGCAAAGAAGGGTTTTATTGGTTAAAGAAAATCGTCGAACAAGACTCAAGCATTGTGGTGTTATTAATGACCGCCTATGGCGATATTCAACTCGCTGTCGATGCCATCAAAGCCGGCGCCGCGGACTTTATTGCTAAACCATGGCAAAACGACCAACTATTAGGAGCGGTTGCCGCCGCATTTGCACACGCAAAAGACAAGCAGCAAGTGGGCAAGCTTACTCGTCAAACACAAGGCTTAAACCAAGCCCTCAACCAGTCCAGCGGCAGTCAGCAATTTGCCTTTTTAGGTCAAAGTCCTGCGATGCAAAAGGTTTTTAGTACCATAGCACGCGCAGCGCTCACCGATGCCAATATTTTGATCACTGGCGAAAGTGGTACAGGTAAAGAACTGGCGGCCCACGCCATTCACCAAGCAAGTATGCGTCGCGACAATACATTTATTAGCTTAGATATGGGGGCAATCTCAGAAAGCTTGTTTGAAAGCGAGCTATTTGGTCATAAAAAAGGCGCATTTACCGACGCAAAAAGCGATAAGGTCGGTCGCTTTGAATTAGCCCATGAAGGAAGCTTATTTTTAGATGAATTGGGTAACCTACCCATGGCCCAACAAACCACGCTGCTTGCAGCCCTACAGAATCGACAAATCACCCCTGTAGGCGGCAACAAACCCATTTCGGTAGACATACGACTTATCTGTGCCACCAACGACAACTTACAACAAGCGGTTGATGAAGGGCGGTTTAGACAAGATTTACTCTATCGGATCAACACAATAGAGATCCGACTTCCGCCACTGCGTGAACGTGCCGATGATATTCCACTCCTTGTAAACTATTACCTAGAACACTTTTGTCACAAATATAAACGACAGCTTGAAGTGCAAAGCAGTGACATGCAAAGGCTGCAAGCTTATCCGTGGCCGGGTAATGTTAGGGAGCTTGCCCATGCAATCGAACGCGCGGTGATCTTAAGTGAAAGCGAACTTTTAGATATCAGCACCGTAATTGGTACTAGTCACACAACTACGCAAGTAAGTATGAAAGAGGAAGATACCGCACACACAAATACACTCACATTTGGAGACACCTTCAACCTTGAAGAGATAGAACAACGTACGGTGCGTGCGGCGCTCAAGCATTACCAAGGCAATGTCTCAAATGCGGCCAAAGCACTCGGATTAACCCGAGGGGCAATGTATCGTCGCTTAGAAAAATACGATTTGTAGGATATAGAAAATGACTCGCCTTGCTCACCACCCTAGCGTCGTTTTTTTCTTTACTATCATTGCGCTAATGACTTTCAACGGACTGTCGCTATATTTGTATATACAAGATGGATTTTCAGCCACTTGGCTGCTTATCACCCTAATCGCCATTGCGTGTATTTCAGCTTTATATTTTCAGTTTAACAAACAAAATAAGCATATGGGTTTTGTGCTTAAGTCTCTAGCCAATGGTGACAGTTCCTTGGGGTTGAGCCAATATCACCCCATGCGGCAGCACTTAGAAGAAATCAAAACTCGGATCCAAAGCGCTCGATTAACAGCCGAGCAGCAGGCTCACTTTTTACAAACCTTGCTAGTGCATATCGACTTGGCCGTTTTGGTATTCGACAGCGATGGCAATATCATTGAATCAAACCCAGCAGTCACCCGGCTACTCGGAAAAACCATTAATCACAGCGAAGATTTAGAAGATATCGCACCATTGGTTAAAGAATGCGATAACAGCTTGAGAACAATTGCAAATTGGCAATATGGCGAGCAGCAAGATAACTTGTCTATACAAATCACATCGGCACAGATCCAAGGTCAAATTCGTAAAATAGTCACCTTACAGTCCATTCGCGATGCCTTACAGAACAAAGAACAGCAGGCCTATAAACGCCTCACCAAGGTTCTTACACACGAAGTGGCTAACTCAATCACCCCGCTGTCGTCTATTGCGCAAACCTGTGAGGGGTTACTGCCCGAAACATTAAGTTTTAACGATGAAGAAGATAAACAAGACCTCGCCTTAGCGTTACAAACGCTGGCCAAACGCACTGAGTATTTAGGTGCTTTTATTGCGCGCTTTAGAACCGTCAGTAATTTACCCAGCCCGGCGCTGCAACCAACTCAGCTTGCGCCGCTTGTTGAAGGTATTTATCAATTGCATCAACAAAACTGCGATCAGGCTAACATAGACTTGCAGCTAGATATCAATCACTCACAACTGGTGATGTTAGATGCGGCTCAGATTGAGCAAGTGCTGATAAACTTAACCAAAAATGCCATTGAAGCAGTGCAGCAATGCAACGACTTGGACGAACAAGGTACTCGCCAAGTGGTGTTAAAAACCGGAGCAAATAACGCCGGCCAACATTTTATAGAGATAAGCGATAATGGCCCCGGCATCGCAGAGCATGTCGTCGACATGATTTTTGTGCCGTTTTTTACCACTAAACAACAAGGTTCTGGGATCGGTTTAAGCCTTTCGAGACAAATCATGATTAATCATGGCGGTGACTTAATTTATCTTAAGCGCGAGCAAGGCGCCTGCTTTAGATGTGTGTTTGGTTAATTAACTTCTTATCCCAAGTTCAGGGAACTTTATGAGAGTTTGTCATCGAGCTTAGACAATCCGCAATATTAGTGGGAGCAACAACACACATCCAAATAGCCATAGCCTTTTATTTGAGCTCAGTGCGTGGTTGCGATACCCCATTATCAGCCCCATCGAGCCTAGTTTTGGTGTTGCCCAATATAAAAATAAAGAGAAGAAACCGGTGCCAGTAAGCACCAACAGGCTCTCAAACACACCACCGAGTTGATAACGGCTAAGCCAAAACGCTAAAGCAATAATCACGCTTTGGTGACAAAGATAAATGGGAAATACCGCTTTGTTGAGCCTCGCCAGCAACGGATGAGGGCGAGTAAAGTAGCGCGCAGCTAATGTAAGCACCAATAAAACGGCACACACGCGCTGCAACACCAAAATAACGCCACCACCCCAAACAATGAAAGGCGTAAGCGAACCTTGCAACCAGTAGAAATGATATAAAAGCAATATAATCAACGCATTGAAGATACAAACCCATATCAACACTTTACCTTGCCGAGCAAGCCAAGCCCAAAACCGTTGCTGTTTGGCAAGCAGGTAACCAGCGAGCAAAAACACAAATCCTTGAAATTCTCTTTGGTTATCTCCCGCTAACGCTAACTGGGCCCAGAGTAAACTTGCAACAGCCAGCACACTCAAGGTGTAAGTTGCCCCTCTTAGGGCCATCAAACGCTGGAGCATTACTTGAAGCTTAGAGGTAAGAACCATATGCAACACTGCAAGAAGCAGAGTAAAGCACCATAACTCTCGCAAATACCAAAGGTGATTAACGTCAACATGAGGCCATATACCACTTTGATACTGATTAAATAGGGGGCTGTTAAGATCAATAAATTGTTTATAAAAGTCGATATATCCAAGCGTTAGTCCGGCATCTTGCTGCATTTCAGCATAAAGTTGCACGGGTACGACAACCCAGATACCAAATAATAATGGCAGTAATAGCAAAGGTGTACGGAAGAGCATTGCGGTTAATGCTCCTTGTTTGTCGAAAATATACCTAAGCGCAACGCCCGAAATAAACCAGATAAGCAACATGCGCCACGGTGATAGCAACAGCATCAAATATTCTAGCCAAACCGAGGTATAGGCGCTCTTATAGTGAAACTCCCAGTTAGGCACATACAACATAGCGGTGTGATAAAAAATGAGTACTGCAAACGCAATAACACGCAGCCAGTCCAGCTCTACTCGCCGATTTACATGCTCCATTTTAATTTCTTTTCAACAGTAAACGTATCTTTAAGCTTCGCCAGTACAGCGCACAAAGAAACCATAATTTGCTTAGATAACAATGACGAGGGATAAACCGTGGAATAGTGGGATAAACCTAGTGGCCGCAGTTTACCCTCTTGCTAGGGCCTGTTGATCTTCGCTGTTTTATTTTGCTCCCAGTGAGCGTGTTTTGGTCGCAGCGCTCACTTTTCCGCCTAGTAATCTAAGCAAAAGGTGTGCAACAATGCATAAAGCGGGCTTGAGTCAACCCGAAGGGCAGCACTCGATTGGCATCTTTAATGTGTCGCCCCACAAGAAAATGGGTAAGGTGACTGTGCGCTGCGGTAAAGCATTTATCGCCATACTCACATAGAATATCTATGCTAGGCAGGTTCCGCCTTGTATACATGGTAATCAAACTGCCGCAAAAACAAACTTGAAAGATCAACAGGCCCCTTAAGTAGAAGAAAAGCTTAAAACATGATGTTTTCACGCACCTTTATTCAGCAATACCACTCGTTGATGGCTATGATATTACTCGCCCTCTTTCTGGCGATTAATAACACCTTAAATGCCATTACACTGATCATGGATGCCAAACGAGATGCGCAGCTCGATTTTGCGCTGTGGGAACCTTTCGTGTGGGAATACACCAGTGCCGCGGCCAGTTTGGCCTTAATTCCTGCAATATCTTGGTACTTAAGCGCTTTTCCTTGGCTTTGGCATAAGCCTTTTAAGGTCGCTGTGCATTTTTTTATTGCCTCACTGATATTTTGTTTTAGCCATGTTGGCATCATGGTGTTATTACGTGAAACGATTTATTTTAGTTTGCAACGAGAGTACAACTTCCACCTTTCTTGGTTCGAACTTATCTATGAATATCAGAAAGATGCTTGGAGTTTAGTGTTCTTTATTGCACTCATAAAAGGCTATCAATTTAGTGTTTCCCATATGCTTGGCGAGGCGTCACCAATAAAGCAAGAAAGCGATGACGATGAAACGCCCTCCAAACCTATTCATCATTTATTGGTACGTAAGCTTGGCAAAGAGTTTATCGTTAAAGTTGAAGAGGTTGAGTGGTTGCAGTCGTCTGGAAATTACGTCAATCTACACGTAAATGGCCGCATTTATCCGCTGCGCTCTACGCTTGCCTCGCTATGTCAGCGCTTAGACCCCGCTGGCTTCGTGCGCATTCATCGCTCTTTTGCTATCAATGTTTCTAAGGTCGTGAGTATTACCCCGCTTGCCAGTGGTGACAGTGAGATAGCATTGCAAAGTGGAAAAGTATTAACGCTTTCACGAACCTATAAAGCACAATTTAAGGACCAACTCCGTCTTGAATAAATATGAACTCGGGGTAACGACTTGTTCTCTAGCGGTTGTTACCTCTTACTACTAGGTTAAATTTGCTTGCAATAGGCCAGATTAACCAATCTTCTTATTCCGAGTTTAGGTTAATTAAGCAATACAAGGCCACCAAGCAATCGTATGTTATTGCGTGAACTTTATTAATCAATGCTAAATGCTGTAACGCGGAAGTTCATTTTGTATCCATTTCATCACCTTACACTAGCCAGCCACAACAGGTATCGTGCTGATTTTTGCATTTGCACCGAACTTATATACAATCTTATGTGGTTCAGCCCCGCGCCATGGACTACATAATAAAAGGATAATAAAAAAGGCTTTATGAAAAACCTCATTACTCCACTACTCTTTGGTATTTTGCTGTTAAACGGCTGTAGTCAAATACAGCAACCCAACAATTCACAGCCAGCACCTACCAACTCTGAACAAGCAGCGCAGCAACCACAGCCATACACTGTTGAAAAAACATCAACCGCTGACCTAAAGCCCCCCTTTGATCCGCTTGCTACCGACAATTTATGGCTAAGGATCAAAGGACAACTCAGTTTTTCGGATTCAGATGACAAACGAGTAAAACAAAGAATAGACTGGTATTTAAAACATCCAAATTACATGGATACGATCAGCGAACGTGCCGCTCCATTGCTTTACTACCTAGTCGAAGAAGTTGAAAAGCGAGAGATGCCCATTGAGCTTGCCCTAATGCCGCTCATTGAGAGTGACTTTGATACACAAGCTTACTCTCACAAACATGCTTCTGGTTTATGGCAGCTAACGCCATTAATTGCTAAGCATTTTGGTGCCAAAATCAATGCTTGGTACGATGGTCGTCAAGATATTGTTGACTCAACGCGAGTCGCGCTAGACTTTTTGCAATACCTCCATCAACGCTTTGATGGCAATTGGTATCATGCAATTGCCGCTTACAATACAGGAGAAGGTAGGGTATTAGCAGCTATCGAACGCAATAAAAAAGCGGGAAAGCCAACCGACTTTTTCCACCTCAAGTTGCCACGCCAAACGAGTCATTATGTGCCTAAGCTACTTGCCGCAGCCCAATTGCTAAAGCACGACCTCATGGCATTTCCAAAAATTCCAAATCGCTCAACAATGCGTGTGATAAAACTGGATCAGCAGGCTATTTTGTCGGATCTAAAAGGCTGGAAAGACGTTGAAACCTTAAATCCTGGCTATGCGAGGTTTCCGGCATTACTTGGTGGCCCAGCTCATATCGTGGTGCCTACGGCTAGAGTAGCAGAATGGCAAGCGATGCTCGCTGACTTACCAAAAATGCCTGCAGATACTTGGCAGCATTACACCATTCGCCGAGGTGATTCACTCAGTACAATTGCACAGCGCTATTCGTTGAGCGTTGCTGAGCTGAAAGCATTCAATCAACTAAAAAGTGATCGAATCCGTGCTGGGAAAAAGCTCATTTTACCCATTTTGGCTGATAAACAACTGGACTATAAGATTAAACACGGCGATAGTTTATGGCGCATCGCAAAACAGTTTAATGTTAGCGTCGCAAAGCTTAAACAATGGAATCAGTTATCAACAGATAGGCTGAAGATTGGCGATACATTACTTGTGTTTCTTTCGCCCTAGGCCATTATATCAATGAGATTAAAATGACCCAGAACAATAATAAAAACTTACTGGATGAAGCTGTGGCCGAAGCGCAGAGCAATGCGCCTATCAAGTCACAGCATCACATATCAAGAGCGCCGAGAGGAACGTTTAAGCTCTCTCGCTCTAAAATGAACACAATTCTAGCACTCTGTGCGATGTTTATTTCCGCCGCTTCATTTTACGCCACATACTTGCAGGCAAAAGCGGCACAAGAACAAGTATCCGCAGCTGAAAAGCAACTAAAAACCGAAACCTGGCCATGGTTACAATTTAGCTATAGCAACTTTGATTTAGACTCTACGCAAGCAACAATCCGAGTAGATATTCGAAATTCGGGCACGGGACCGGCCATTATTCACTATATAAAATATGAGTTTGATGGCGAAAACTATGATGACGTCACTGAGCTTATGGATGCATGCTGTAATCTTAACGCTTACCAAGCCGCATTGAGTGATGCACAAGACGAAGAGTCGAGCATCAACTATCTCAAAAAGTTTGGTTGGTATGTTTCCAGTGCACCGCAAAAAGTGTTACTCGCAGATGGCGATAGCTTCAATATTTTTACGATGCCAAAAAGTAGCTTTAACCGAGGGCTATGGGATAAAATTGACGAGCATAAGTCCGCCTTTAAAGCACAAGCCTGTTACTGCTCTATACTCAAACAATGTTATATCACTGATGAAAAAGCAGCTATCGTTGAGGTGCCAAGTTGTTCAACAACCGCGAAAAATTCTATCAAAGAGTCATAGCGCATTTACTGCAGTTTGAAGGAGAAGTGCTGCATCTTTATCTAGACATCAATGGCAACCCAACAATAGGTGTTGGTTTTCATATGCAAAGTGTTGATCAGTTTTGCCGATTACCAATGCGAGATAGGCGTGCTAAACGTACTGCAACGCTGCAACAAAAACGCGACGAATATCGCACCTTAAAATATAAACCCAGTGGCTACAAAGCTTCTTGGTATGCCCAATATACTGAGCTAACCTTACCGCCCAAAGCCTCAAAACGACTATTAATTGAACAGATTAAAAGCTTTGAACAATCACTTAATCATTTTTTTGCAAAGCAAGATGTTGGCTGTATTCCGTATCAACAACTTCCCACCCCCGCCAAAATAGCTTTATTGGATATGGCTTATAACCTTGGCACCAGTAAGTTGTTTTTGGCCTTTCCAAACTTGATTAGAGCCGTCAGCGCACAAAATTGGCAACAAGCCAGTCAAGAATGCAGCCGTTTGCATATAAGTCCAGCAAGAAACGATGCTACTAAGCAATTGTTTTTAAAATGCACCCGCTATAACCGCTACCAGCTAAGCTGGTTTCAAGCCTTACTTGCAAAGTTAAAACGTTGGCTGGACTGATAACTTATCAAAACCTCAGGTTAATCTAGAAAAAATGACGCTATTGGCTCGTAGACTAAGCCATGCTCATTACGGTGAGAGTGGTATAAGTAGAACTTCTTTACCGTGAGTGAGAAAGGCGCAATTGGCTTGTCGACAGTTGGTTCTGGCTTACAGTTTCGAAATAGCGTGATATGCGGTGAGAAAGGTTGAGTGTTGTGATACAGGTCACACTTTTCTCCAAAAGCACGTAGCGGATTGGCCAAATCAAGCAAAGGTTGTGGTTTTTGTTCAGGCTTCAAATAAAAAATACCATTGTGTTGCCAGTAGCCATGATCACTAAAAGTGAGTGTAAATTTCGGCACCGTTAACGTGCTGGCAAAGTCACAAAGCGACTCGACTTGTGACTCTTCCACCATAGCAAGAAACGCCAGTGTAAGATGCCAATTATTCGGCTGTGTATTGGCTTTACTCGCGCTCACGCTATCCACCAGCCATTGGCCAATATGCGCTCGCGTAGCGTCATCCATTCCAATACCAAAAAATAATCGTTTTTGCATCTTACACCTATATTGATAATCTAAGGTTTAACTAGCCGCTTACCTACTAAAGTTAGCATAACCCCAGCAGAGAAGCACAATAAGCCAACAAATTGCAGCCATGCATTTTCTGCTCGCTCAACAAATTTAGGGCCTTGGAAACGATAATGCCTTCTACCATCGGTTACCGATTCGGTATAAGCACTTCCTCTGTAATCTGAGAAAAATACCGTTTTTTTGTCTAAGCGTTTAGCCATGGCAACCTCAACTTGTGCAAAAAACTCACGGTCACCACTCTTACTATAAGGAATAAGGTATGCGTGCCACTTGTGATATAGTTCGACGGGCTCACCGGCTTGCAATACACCTTGAGATTCATATTCAAATCGCTTTTCACTAAAAAATAACTGTTTGTAGCCACTCCAAAACAGCCCAACTCCAAGAGAAACTAACACAATGGCTAGTATTGCTAGGTGTGTATATTGTTTTTGTTTTGATTGTTGATGTTGCTTATACCAATATTCGATATCTGGAATTTGGCTTAATTCTTCACGTTTCCCTTGTGTTGAAAGGGTTTGCATACACTCATCTAAGGATAAATTCAGCGCCGTCAGTAACTTTCTAAATACTTCGTTAGAAGGCACAGACTTGTCGTTTTCTAGTTTAGATAAATAGCTTTGCTCAACACACATTTGCTCCGCTAACTGGGGCTGGCTCAAGCCTTTTTGTGTACGGATCTGTTTTATAAAGTGTCCTAGTGTCATCACGGTCATCCTCGTTTATTGTTGTTGCGACCCGGCACATTCTTGGCAATTCCTTGATAAATACCAAGTTGAATATTTAGGAATAAGCATGAATATCATAGCATTACGAAATATTCACGGTTTGAATTGAAGTTTTGATTAAAACCTACAATAAACAGGCCCACGTTCAGATCAATACAATGCCTTTTGGTGTAGCCGTGCGCGAAACTCACTGGGCGTACACGCCTTCAACGCTTGAAAACGACGATTAAAATTAGAAATATTATTAAAACCACATTGATCCGATATCACACTAATGGGAGAGGCGGAGCTAATTAATAGTTTACAGGCCTTGGCAATACGCAGCTGATTGATAAATTCCGTCACAGTACGCTCAGTGCGCTTTTTAAAGAAACGGTGAAAATGATTGGTGCTCATGTGCACTTGTTGTGCAAGCTCATCGGCGCTTAATTTGTCGGTGTAATTGTCATATATATAGGCAATAACCCGGTCGAATTTGTCTTTCGCGGGATCATGGCGGGCGTCAAAGCGAAAGCCACTACTAGCTAAATGTTGATAGTTCGACGTCGCCATTAACGTGAGGATTTCGAGTAACAACACAAAGCGTGTTAACGGCTCGGCATCTGCAATTTGTTCAAACCAAGCCTTAACTTGCTGAGCAACAGCGATAGGGAATTTTACACCACGCCGTGATGCGTGTAGTAACTCTGATAAGCCATATAGCTCTGGATGCTGTGCTACCAAGGATTCCAACCAGTTAGCCGGGATCTGTGCTACATGCACAACATGAGCGGAGTTATCTGGGTTAGGTTTTGACTGCCACGTATGTGGTAAATCGGGCCCAAGTATCACTAAGTCTAAGTCTTCGTATGGGGCGATATGATCGCCCACATGGCACACTCCAACACTATTGAGCGTCAAACAGATCTCATATTCAGGATGATAATGCCAATTAAAGGGGATTTCGGGTAATTGATAAAGGCAATAGCGCCACGAGCATCCAGGTGATGGCAGCACTTTTTCGTACATCGCACGCATAGCAATTTCCTTTTACTTTGGGTTTGTTATTAATTTCAAAGCAACAGCAATTACACCCAGTTGCTGATCATGCAAATTCAATCATTCATCAGTATTTATCTATCAGAATATAACGCTTGTCATAAAAGCCTTGAAGTATTTTTGTCAAATAATCATCACTAAAGCGTGAAAAGTATCAGTAGTAGATAGAAACATACCGCTTAAAAAACACTCAAGGCGATACCCTAACTTCTGCCAACAACAAATAGGAACAATGGGCAGAACAATGAAAACAACTAAGTTGAAGCAATTTAAACGCAATAAACTTGCTGCCATCGTGACAGCAAGTACCTTATCACCCTTTTTATTCACCGCATCACCATCTGCATTAGCCGAAGAGCAAAATGCGACAGGTAATGTTGAAGTCATTGAAGTAAGGGGTATTCGCCGCTCGCTTGAAGCCTCAATGAATACCAAGCGCTTTGCAGATGGTATTGTCGATGCCATCACTTCGGAAGATATAGGTAAGTTTCCTGACAAAAACATCGGTGATGCGCTGCAACGTATTTCAGGAGTTACGGTTGACCGCCAATATGGTGAAGTTAGCGGGGTAACCATTCGTGGTACCGCCCCCGAGCAGTCACGTATTTTATTAAACGGTCAATCCGTTGCCAGTACCGATTGGTATGATTTGGGGCCAGCCACACGTACTTTTAACATGGAGTTGTTGTCTGCAGAGCAAGTTTCGGCAGTGAACGTTTACAAAACACCGGAGGCAAATATTGAGGAAGGCGCCTTAGGTGGCACGGTGAATCTTGTGACCCGTAAACCACTGGACTTGGATGCACACACTTACATGGTGTCAGCAGAAATGGGCCGCTCCACCTTATATGATGAAAATGACGTCAGTGGATCGTTTTTAGGTAGCTGGAAAAATGACGATGAAAAGTTTGGGATACTCGCAGCATATTCAATTGAAAACCTGACTTCAGGCCGTCATGTGCTTGAATCTATTGGTGGCTACTATGAATATTTTGCAGCCAATCAAGATACAGGGCAAGCATCGACCGTAGGCGCTTGGGCCATCGGCTCACAAGCATTCCGAGCAGAGCGTGAGCGCACCAGTGCGCAACTCACAGCGCAATTCGCACCAAGCGATAACACTGAATTTACTGTCGACTACTTTCGTTTTGAGTTTGACAATCCACATGTGAACCATAACTTTCTTACCGTAAGTGCCCGTGGCGCAGGTGCGGTTGATGTGCAAAACAACGCGGCGGGCGGTACACAGCGCGCGCGCATTTTGCCAGCTTACGCGAACATTATATATAACCCTGTGGTTCGTAACGCCGTCAATATGAAAGCCGATGTATTAAACTTAAGCGGTAAATATATTGGTGAAACCTATGAAGTCAGCGGTGTTATCGGCCACTCAGGTTCAGAAGGTGGCACACAATTTGGTTCGTCAAGTTGGTGGATACCAGCCTCTGATGAAGGCGGTCGTATCGATGACCCTGCGTTTCCTGATGGCCAAAACAGCACAGACGGTGGCTTTACATATGATGCCTCTGGCCCTTATCAAATCTGGTTTGATTCATTGGATCCGACCGATGCCAGCCAATTTAAACACGCTCAAGAAGCGAACTTCCAAACCACGGTACAAGAACATGATGTCAGCTATGCACAAGCAGATGTAAAGTGGATGCTAGATCATGCTTACTTCAATAACATCCAAGCTGGTGTAAAGATAAATCAAAATGAGTTTTCTCGCGTTGCGTTACAGCGTAACCCTGCTGAAGTACTAGGTTTTGTTCCAAACCCAAGCCTTACAGACTGGAGTGATGGCGTATTTACTGATCTGCATTCTCAAACTGGGGGGCACATTCTTGATTCTTACGCTAAGTTAGATGAAGACAAATGGTGGGACTTTATTAAGGGTAAGTATGAGGCAGGTGAACTAGTCGAAGTTAAGGCGCTTGGCAACACATTTAGTGTTGAAGAAGATATGCTCGCAATCTATGTACAAAGTGACTTCAGCGGTGAGAATTTCCGCGGTAATATCGGCTTACGCTATGTAGACACCGAACAAAAATCTCTTGGTTATGTCGATAACCAAGCATTTGATGAAACCGTTGATTACGATAATTGGTTACCTAGCGTCAATTTCGCCTACGATTACAGCGACGATATTATCATCCGCGCTGCTGCATCTAGCGTTATGTCTCGCGTAAATTATAGCGACTTAAAACCAGGCCTTGCCATTGATGCCAACTTTGGTTCAGCGGAAGGTGGTAACCCCTATTTAACGCCTTATGAGGCTGACCAAGCAGATATTGGTGTGGAATATTACTTCACTGAAGCTTCTTTATTCTCAGCAGCCGTTTTTGTGAAGAAAATTGACAACGTTGTCTTTTCTACTGAAGCCGTTGAGTACGTAGACGGATGCGGAACCGACCCTTCTAAATATGATCAATGCCGAGTCACACGGCCGCGTAGTAACGGCGATGGTGACGTAACAGGGTTAGAACTGCAGCTTCAACATAGCTTTGATAATGGCTTTGGCTTTATAACTAACTACACCTATGTAGATAGTGAAACCACTACACCAGATAATACAAAGGAAATGGTTCCAGGTGTTTCTGAAAATTCATTTAATGGCTCTGTATTTTTTGAAAATGAGCTGTTTAGTGCACGGATCGCCTATAACTGGCGCAGTGAGTGGATCGGCGTGGGTGCGGCACAAGCGGTGCGCAACGATAGCTACCAACAGTGGGATGCCTCTGTGGTATGGCATGCGATGGAAAACCTAGATGTCAGCTTAGAGGGTGTGAACCTGACCAATGAGGTTATTCAATCTTACGACACCAACTATAACTTAACGCAGAATACCATTGAATTTGGTACGCGTTATTACCTTGGCGTTAGCTATAAGTTTTAACCTCGGAGCCCCAGTCTTTCGCGGCTGGGGTGATTAGCTCATGAAAAAAATACATTCACTCACCATCCTTGGCGGTGGCACCGCTGGCTGGATGTGCGCAGCTTATCTTGCCAAGCATCAACCCAACTTATCAATTACGGTGATTGAGTCACCAAGTATTGGCAGAATTGGGGTTGGCGAAGGTTCAACACCTCACTTGCAGCATTTTATGCAAAGTTTAGGAGTCCATGAAAGCGACTGGATGCCGGCATGCCAAGCGAGCTATAAAACAGGAATTTATTTTGATAACTGGAATGGCGATAATGGCAGCTATTTTCATCCTTTCTTCTCTGAGATGGATGCAAAAACGGCAGAAGTCTACTTTGTTAACGCCAATGCTAGACGTCGCGGTAGCGAATATATCGATAAACCCGAGCACTACTTTTTAGCAGCTGTGCTGGCTAACAAACAACAAGCTCCTCAGCCACAACGTTCGTTACCAAGGACGCTTGAATACGGCTATCATTTTGATGCACAAAAGCTAGCGGATTGGCTAAGAGAGTTTAGCTTAACGCGGCACGTAAAACACTTACAAAGCACTGTGAATAGTGTGCAACATCACGCACAGGAGGTTATAGGTCTGACACTTGAGTCGGGTGAGCAAGTAAAGAGTGATTTTTACGTCGACGCCTCAGGGTTTAACGCACTACTGATAGAAAAAGCGCTCGAAGTGCCATTTATTTCCTTTACAGATCAGTTACTCAATGATTCAGCTGTCGCGATCGCTGGCGATATAATTAACCCGCTACCTTCAAGCACTTCTGCTATCGCGATGCCGTGTGGCTGGCGCTGGCAGATCCCACTACAAGACAGAACCGGACATGGTTACGTATACAGCAGCGCACATATCACCGCAAAGCAAGCAGAGACGCAACTGCGACAAGCCGCGCAACTTGATAAAGGACAAGCCAAACACCTCACCATGAGAGTCGGCATGATGGCCCGTAGTATTGAAGGTAATGTGTTTGCCATAGGTCTCGCGCAGAGTTTTATCGAGCCACTAGAAGCCACGGCGTTGATGGTTACCAGCCATAGCATTGAGTTATTAAACAGGCTGCTTTCGCAACAGCTGGAAGCTGAAGCTATCAATCAACAACTGTCTGATCTTGTGCTCGGTATCAAAGAGTATGTGCTCGCTCATTACGCCACCAGCAAGCGTGTTGATACTCGGTATTGGCAAGATGCGAAAGTGGCAGCGCTGAATGTAAGCGAGCTTGATGCATTGCTCACACACTGGCGTGGGGGTGGCGACTTTGATGCTTGGCTACACCAATACAGGCAACAGTCTCCCTATATTCGTCCAAGTTGGTATTGCTTACTTGGTGGCATGGATCATCGCGATAGCAGCTGCCACATGCACTTTGATCAAGCGCCTCAGCATATTGAGCAAGCAGCAAAAGCTTACCTAGAGAAGCTGTGTGATGAACATTTTATTGACCATACAAACGCACTGGAACAATTACAACGAACACAAGCATTTAGTGCATAACCCAATTGCGGGTGGTGGTGAGATTCCCCTTGATCTTTTTGTTTGTCTGCCCACAAGCGAGATCGCCACACCATCACCCGCTTTCAATTGAAGGTGGAAATACAACATGAAAAAAAGCTACCTAGTGATTGCCTTAGTATTGGCGACCTTTTTTACCGTGTCCTTTATCACGAATATTTTAGGCGCGATTTTTCCGGCATTAATAGAAAGCTACCGTATTGGCCTAACACTCGCCGGTTTTTTCCCGTTCGCCTTTTTTATCGCTTATGGTGTGATGTCTATTCCAGCGGGGCTGCTAGTTCAGCGCTTTGGAGAAAAAACCGTCATGCAGCTTGCATTTACCCTAGCAGCAATTGGCGCAACGACCTTTGTGTTACTGCCAACGTTTGCCATTGCCATGGTGGCACTGTTTATGTTGGGTTGTGCTATGGCTTTGCTGCAAGTGGCTATCAATCCACTATTGAGAGCCAGTGGTGGCTCTGAGCATTTCGCTGTGCTTTCGGTGTTTGCGCAGTTGATGTTCGGCGCGGCTGCAACAATTGCACCTTTGGTATATAGCAAACTGCAATCTCAAGTCACCACCATAGAAGGGGTTGGCGGTACACTCTCAAGTATTATCCCCGCCGATAAAACCTGGCTAAGCATTTACGCAGTCTTTGCGCTCCTAAGTGTCACGATGCTATTGCTCTCACAGTTTACGCCATTTAGCGTTGTACCAGAGCAGCAAAAGCAACAACTGAGTTGGTCACAAAGTATCGCTTTCTTTAAGGATAAAACCGTGTTGAAATTCTTTGCTGCCATTGCTGCCTATGTTGCGCTTGAGCAAGGTGTTGCTAACCTTATTTCTGTCTTTTTGCAGCAATATCATGACCTAGACCCAACCACCGAAGGCGCAAAAGTGGTGAGTGAATTTTGGTTATGCTTAACCTTAGGCTGCCTATTTGGTTTAGTGCTGCTTAAACTCATTGATGCTCAGAAACTGTTGATTTTATTCAGCCTTGGCGCCGCCACCGCACTGCTCTGTGCACTATTCGGTAGAACTACAGTTGCCTTGATTGCCTTCCCAATTGTGGGGTTCTTTCTCTCCATTATGTGGTCGGTCATCTTTGCACTGGCATTAAATTCGTTCAAAACCGGTCATGGTGCGATCACAGGCATTTTATGTACAGGGATCATCGGCGGTGCCTTTATGTCTCCCCTCATAGGGTTAGCTGCTGAATTGAGTAGCAACTTACAACTTGCAGCCCTGCTCTTGTTACTCCCACTTAGCTATATACTGAGTGTTGGAGTATGGGCTAACCCTCTGATTAAAAATAAGACTTTTGGCAATAGTCAACATACGCTGTCCCAACCCCTAAATGAAAATAGCTAAATTACGATGAATCACTCTTTATTATGTATCGACTTAGGTGGCACCAAAGCTCTTGTGGCTTCGGTTATACACACTCAGATCGAACAGGTACGCCAATATGTAGTGCCCAGCCAAGCCAGCTTGGACCAAGTTAATGCTTTTATTGTGCGCTTAATAGCAGAAAACCTCACGGCCAACACAACAGGTATTGCCATTGGCGTGCCAAGCACTTTGGATATATGCAGCGGCACCGTGCTAACAACACAAAATATTCCAAACTGGCAAAATGTCCCGCTAAAGCAATTGTTAGAGCTGCGTTTTTCGTTGCCTGTTGTAGTGCACAATGACGCAAACTGTTTTGCATTTGGTGAATATTTATATGGTGGCCATCAAGCAAAAAACCTCATTGGCGCATGCCTTGGTACGGGTATTGGTGCCGGTTTTGTGTTTAATGGTCACCTATACACCGGCAATCATAGTGCCGCAGGAGAGCTGGGTAGCCTAAGTTATCTTGATGGAATTATTGAAGATTATGCTTCAGGAAAATTCTTTCAACGGCAAGGCATTGAAGGAAAATGGCTATTCAAGCAAGCACAAAATGGCGATGCGTTCGCGCGACAACAATTTGAAGCGTTCGGGGGTCATGTTGGTCATGCACTCGCTCAAGTCGTCATGGTGTTAAACCCTGATGTCATCGTACTTGGCGGTTCAGTGACACATGCTTATGACTATTTTAAAGCAGCCCTTGACTCCAAAATGCAACTGTTACTTGATGATGCTTTATATCATTCTGTTCGCGTTATACCAAGCAACCTACATCATGCTCCCCTCCTCGGTGCATATGGGTTATTTCAACACAATAAAATTAACTACAATAACAAGGAACTAGCCAATGAAGTTTAATCGGCTTATTGCCCTACTTTTTGGGGTTTCGTCCCCCCTTTATGCACTCGACCAAACCGCCTTAAACTGGCTAAGCCAGAATCTTGAAGTAACCTACACCTTACTAGATAGTAAGCCGAGCACCTGCCCTAAGGCACAACAAAAGTGTTATTACTCGGAATTGAGCTTTAGCGTAGCCACAGAACATCCCAATCCAAACCGTGATTTTGCTATCTTTTTTAGCCAGCTGATGCCGATTTATCACGTCGAGGGCGATAACTTTACCATCATCCATATAAATGGCGATATCCATAAAATCACGCCTGCCGCAGGGTTTTCCGGGTTTGCAAGCACTCCTACCACAGTACGTTTTTATACTAAGGATTCTCAGGTTACGCGCTCGGAGTTTATGCCGAATTATATTATTACGGACGCGCAACTTAAGCTCTCCCCACAAGTGATAAAAAGCACACAACCTCAACTTGATAAAGATACAGGTCTGGAGCTACAGCCTTACCTCGCTCCATTTAAAACTCGCAATCAGCTGCAAACCAGCAGTGACGATGATACTCCATGGATGAGTAGCGAATACCTATATCAACATCAAGTTAGACCTGCGCTCGATACCGCGATTGGACTTATTCCTAAACCCAAAAAACTTACCGTGCTGTCCGATAAGCGTGTAAATCTAGCTGCTGGTATTAACCTCCAACTTTCAGGCGTTTCTGCAGACGCAATTGCAATGGCAGAAAAGCGACTCAATGCCCTCGGAGTTAAAAGCACCAAACATGGCGTTGCAGTGGATGTTGTCGTAAAACCAACGCAACAATCAAGCCCTCAGTATCAGCTGACGGTCGCCGAAGATAATATCGCAGTACAAGCCAATAATGCCACCGCAGCGTTTTATGCTTTGCAGAGCATTGCAGGGCTGTTGAATATCGATGATTTGAGTATTCCTATGGTTGATATCTTCGATACCCCAAGATATGACTTTCGTGGTTTACATGTCGATGTTGCTCGCAACTTCCGCTCTAAGGCTTTCATTCTACAGACCATTGAACAGATGGCGGCATACAAGTTAAATAAGCTCCATCTTCATTTGGCCGACGATGAAGGTTGGCGATTAGCGATTAAAGATCTCGATGAACTCACCTCAGTAGGCGCCTATCGTTGTTTTGATCTAACCGAAACTCGCTGCCTTTTACCACAATTAGGCGCAGGTAATGATAAAAATGCGCCAGTGAATGGCTTTTACTCAGCAGAGGATTATATTGAAACCTTACATTATGCCAAAGCACACCACGTCGAAGTATTACCCTCATTAGATATGCCCGGCCACTCTCGAGCTGCAATTATTGCCATGGAAGCACGATTTAAGACCCTCATGGCACAGGGAAAACATAAAGAGGCACAGCAATATCGCTTAGTAGAGCCTGCTGATAAAACGCAGTACAGCTCTATCCAACATTACAACGACAACACCCTAAATGTCTGTATCCCAAACACTTATGCTTTTATCGACAAGGTATTGAGCGAAGTAAAAGCGCTGCATGACCGCGCTGGTGTACCACTCAATACATACCATATAGGAGCCGATGAGACCGCGGGAGCGTGGCTCGACTCTCCTGCCTGTAATGAATTAAAGGCGACGGTCAAAAACTTCACCAGCTTTAACGGCTACTTCATTGAACGGATCGCAACGCGACTAGATAAGAAAGGCATACAGGTTGCAGGGTGGAGCGATGGTTTAGGGGATGTACGCGCTGCGAATATGCCAGCAAATGTGCAAAGCAATGCTTGGGCGACATTAAGCGAAAATGGACATGTAGTGGCTCATCGCTTTGCCAATCAGGGCTGGCAGGTCGTGCTATCTAGCCCTGATGTAACCTACTTTGACTTTCCATACCAATCTCATCCTGAAGAGCGTGGTAATCACTGGGCAAGCCGCGCCATTGAGAGTAAGAAGATGTTTGAATTTATGCCAGATAACCTTCCTGCTCATGCAGAGATCTGGCGAGATACTAATAATCATACCTACACCGCAGATGATAGTGAGTCATCACTCACTAAAGAGATTAACTTTGTTGGGATCCAAGGGCACTTATGGAGTGAAATGCTCCGTAGCGACACACAAGCCGAATATATGCTGTACCCAAGGCTGTTGGCGCTTGCAGAGCGTGCATGGCACCATGCAAAATGGGAGTTGCCTTACCAAGCGGGTCGTATATACAACCAATCTAGCCAGTATTTTACGGCCGAGTTACAGGCTCAACGAGATGCCGATTGGCAACGATTCGTCACCATTTTAGGTTATCAAGAGCTTCCTAAACTAGCACAAGCTGGAATCGAATTTCGGATCCCTGTTGTCGCAGCAACGCGCTTATCTCCTGATAAGTTAGATGCTTTTACCGCCATTCCGGGTTTTGTTATTGAAGCGCAAGTAGAGCATGGTGAGTGGATACCTTTTAGCAGGACCCTTGGCAACGTAAGGGCGCTAAGAGCGGCACAACCTGATTCAGAAAGAAAAGGAAGAGCGCTTGCGCTTACACAAGCGCAATCATCAAGTGAACAACCTAAGTATCAATAGAGGATAATTCTGCTGATATTATTTCTGCTCGCTCAAATAAAATGCTAAATAACCTGAACTCGGGATAACAACTTGTTCTCTAGCAACTGTTATCCAAACCTCAGGTTAAACAAGAAACAAATCTGAAAGCAAAATGTTGAAAAAACATAAATATTGTATTAGCTTGATTGTTGCAGCATATGTTATTCGATGACAGAAACACTTTTGTGCGGCTGTATTCAATTTCATATGAATGCCAATGTGAATAGCTCAAACAGAGCCAAAATATAGAAGGAATACTAGAATGAAACTATCTTTAAATAAAAAGAAAATTAAAGCTCTATCAGCTGATAAACAAACAGTGCCGGCTGTGATGACACCACAAGTTGCAGGCGGTGGCTTTCGTCTTAGCGACTTTGGTTTAACACACTGTGTAGCAAACACGTGTGGACGCCACACATGTCCTGATATCTACTAATCAGCAATCATTAAATAGGTGAAAGAGCATTAACCGCTACTTTCGCCTATTTATGCGTAAGTTTTTATTATTTAAACCTTACTGCTTTATCACTTGCCTTGTAAATACGAGATTCAGGCTCAGTCCACACGCCATTTTTCAAATATTGTGTCGATACCGTAAATTGACCATTAGTAAAACGACTGGTTGACTTTACCTTAGTGATACCATCTTTGTTGTTAGTGACATCCTCATAGGCTACAAACTCAGTAGGGCTAAGCACTTCCATCTTACCTTGAGTATAAAATCCCGCAGTTGTGAAATAATAAAAGACTAAACTTTCTTTACTTTTATCCCAAAAAATCAATGATTCACCACCGTACTCACCGTCATTAATAGAGTGCAAAGTACGAATAGCGGTGCCATTTAACGCACGCTCCCAATGACTGATATCAAGCATGCTGGGTTGCCCTTTTGGCACTTCAAAGTGGGACTCCCAGGTCCCTAAATAAGGACTAAAAACCTCAAGTTCTTTACTGAGTTGCGGGGTTGCCCAAGCGCAGATGTTAAAAGCAAATAGCGCAACAAGCATGCATTTTTTGATCATTTTTTCTTTCCTGTTGATGAATACCAACAAAGTATAGGTGAGAAAACCATCTTTGCGCGTTGAATAGCGAAGGATAGTAAGGCTTGCGTGTAGAGGAAAAAAAGCTGGCACAACATTGCCAGCTTTTAGAACAGTAAACCTGTGGTTTGGATAAGAAACAAGCTAACTAACCTGGACTCGCATAACACCTTGCTCCCTAGCAACTGTTATCCCTTACTACTGCGTTAAATTTCTTTGCAATAGGCTAAAGATCAGGTTAATTAGGCACTTTTGATTGAGAAAAGTACTTTCTTCGCAACATATCATGCACAACAAACTCCTGCTCGCGGCCATATGCTTTAAACATGCGATTATTGTGCATATGTAGCAACGAACTCAGCAATGAGTTAGTGCTTAAGTTAAGCGCACCGTCTTTATCAAGCGCTAAGATAGCTTGAACAATTGGTTTAGCCTGCTGTTGCCATGCTTCCAACAGTGCCAAAATAGTCTGCTGAGATTCATCACATTGCGTCAGTGCAGATACCTGTAGTTTGGCAAAATCATCATCCAATTGTGCTTGGTTATCTCGATATCGGTTACCTAATTGCTTTCTGAGCATGCTGCTTTCATTAAACTCCTTACCAAAGCCCGCTCGTAATGAGGAAATCAGGTTAAGTTTCTCTTCGCTGCTGTACTCGAATAGAGAGAGCAGCATGTCGGTGTAAGCCAATGCGACGCGCCAGCGAATATCTTCACCAAACTCTTCAACTAATTGACAACTCTTAGCGATAAGCTCACTGTCAAACATAAACAAGCTTTCTACTAACGCCATCGACTTAGGACCGCCATAGCGCTCGACTTCGCGCTCATAGGTCATCAACTCCACTTTATGGAGCTGGGAGCTCTCAATCATCGGAGCCAAGAGTTGATTAAGCTTAGGCAATAGATCGCCACAAAGTACTTCTGGCTTACCTTGAAAGCGTAAACGAAGATGCCAATCAGGATCGCCGTAGCGAATAAAAAACCACTTATCAAACAAAGCACTATTATCTTCGATCAAGGGGAGAAGTTGCTCGTAGAGCAATTGTTCAACAATGGTGTTACCTGAATATATTTTCAGGCTTAACCACTCAGAGCCCGCACTAAAACGCCTAGTAATCGGTGCCGCCGTTATGTTTTCTAACGGCTTTTCAGCGAAATGGCGGTATGGAGTAGCCGCCTCGTTGCACAGAGGTACAATGATTTCATTCGCGTAGTGCCTCCCCTGTTTATCCTTGACCCGTGAGGTAAGCTGAGATGTCAGAACTTCGTTTAGCTCTACCACACTGCGCCCCTTGGTTTCCGTTAAGAGAATTTCCAGCATCGCACTTTGGCTTAAGTTCAACGTTAAAACATTATCGCCAACCGCAAAATTTACCCACTCATCGAGTAAATACTTTTCTTTGAGCTGATTTAGCTTAGTGATATCGACCTGTTGATTGACCAGCAGGGCTTCTAACGCCTTACGTTCAACGCGCCACGTTTTTTCATTTAAGATCATGTTATCTAACATGATGCGGGGAACATAAGCTGCATTAGCTAAGCTCGATGGCATCGAAAATCTCGGAGTCTCACTTTCTTGATGTTGCAGCATGCAGAGAAACTTGTAAGCACTTAAGCTTCTTGCAGAGAAGTTATGGGCACTCGATAATCGAGGGATAATCCGCTTGTTTAACCGCTTACTCCACAGTTTCACCTCTCTGTTTTCAACCCACACATAGAGATCGTTAAGCGGTATCTGATACTCTGAGTCTAGGGCGCTATCTGCCATAAAAACAATTTCATATTGGCGTAAATGAGGACGCGCGATCACATTACCTGGACGCCCTTCTGGCATATGCACAATCTCTGCAAAAATCACGTCTTTACTATGGTTTTGCTCTTGCTCTAAATGTTCAATTACCGAAGTTTTCAGGGGTTCATCTAAGTGACAAAAACGTCCCAACAGATTAGCAGCAGAAGGACCATAGCAACCATTAAATTTCATAATGGGTTGAGACTGTTCATCTTCAAACAGACTAAGCATGACGGCCATTGAATACGGGAAATTAAACTCAGTTTTACCTTGTACTCGCTGCTTCAAATCACTGCTTTTAAGTACGACCGTGTCTTTGCCCAAATTGCTCGGTAACGAGACCGCTTGTTCAATGATAAAGTCTAGTTCAGACAACTCTTGGCTGCTCGACTGTTTACTGTCAGCTCGGCCCAATTGTAAACCACCGACTAATGGCGCATCATACCCAGTTTCGGTTGAGACGCTAATCCCCGACTCATCGTCTAGTACCACATCTAAGGGGACAAACTGCCCTTCAAATCGCGTATTAAACTTATTAACGAAGTTTTCTAACGGGTTATGCTTGCTACGTTGACTCAAGCTTGCAACAAGTTGAAGTTGTTTATTCACCCTTTGTAATTCTTGTTGAGAAAGTTCACATTGAGAAAATGCTCGATAAGTATCTGATTGAAATAGTTTGTTTTCTTGCACTTTCACTGGCAGCTCAGATAAATATCGGTAGATATGATGATATTGCTCTGGACTTGCTTCTCCCGCTTTGTCCAATACAGCAAGATCGGCAATCGCTTGCTCTAATTTTGCAGTGATCTCAGCCGGAGCAAACTTTTTTAACGCCTTAATAAGGGCAACATCAGGGCTTTCTCCTGTGAGTGGTAGCGGAATGTCAGGCACGACTACCCCTTCTTTAATTAACGCCTCAAGATAGTCGCACACTTCATCATATTCTGCTTCCTCATACTTGTGCATAAACTGCTTAACTAACTGTGGGAAGCTTAACCGCTGTTTTGCCAAATTTAGCATAGTGATAAAATACTCATCACTATCAACCGCACTCAACCGATATTGCATGGTGTCATCAGAAAGGTAAGTCTCAATATAACGGCATTGATCGGCAATAAAGTAGTGGGATGGATTTGGTAAATAGGTTAATTGCTCCGACTTCGCCTCTGTTTCAGCTAGATGAGAACGAACCGCAGAGAGCAAAAACATATCTAGGCGCGTTTTACGTGTATCTCGCTCAGTATTTTCACTGACTAGACGCGTTTCGGCTCCTAGCTTACCGGTATGAATTCCGGAGAAAAGCCCAAACGGTGTGGGACGAGACGACATGCGGATCAAATATCTCAGCAAGGCAAGCGCGACTTTTTTACCCTGCTTTGAACTGGGTTTTTCACGCCATTGCTCTAGCCGCTCAAGCAGTGAGGGACTGGCCACATAAAGCGCTTCTATCACCCCAGGTGTTGCCAGCCACGCACTGAGCATTTCGTTACTATCTTGTTTATTAAAAAGTGTTTCAACTGGCAGCTTTGGCGCTCTTAGTACAAAAAAAGAGTCTGTTTTTATTGTTGCTGACATAATTATCCTTAATTCATTAGTAGGCAATCTGTCCAATCTAGGTTGTCGTCTAACACACCGATCAATGCTAAACCTATACCTGAGTAACCCATTAAGAAAGTGCAATCTTCTTGATGTATCTTATCAAGTCCATTGTAGGAATATAGTGCTTCTAAGCCACTTTCTTGATATTTGTTTAACCCATACTCTAGCCAATTTAAGGCCGCTTGATGCAGCTTAGGATGTGGCATCACTTTGTTGAGCAATTGATAGATCGTCACTAAACCAAAGAAGCCATGGCAAAGCCCCGCATCGTTAATATGACCATGTTTAGCGTCTCTATCCACATTAAATAGTGCAATTTCTTGTGCACGTTCAACATAGCTTGGCATATCTAAGGCTCGCCCCACTCTTGCCAGCGTCAACGCAATAGTTAAATCGCCATAGCACCATCCCAAGCGAGAATGACTATTATCATTTGCACACGAGCCAAAACAGGACTGCTTGTCATCGGCTTGACTCTGTTGCTCAAGCAGCCAATCGCAGCTTGAGACAATAAGTTTCTTCGCACGGGCACTGATGCTTGCGTCTTCAAGTGCTGGTATCAGCGCTGCAATGATGCCAGGTACACCATGGGCAAGACCAAGATTAAATTCATGCTGTTCAAGGTTTTCTTTATCAAATCGATAGACTGAGTGCTTTGGTTGAGACCAAGCTAATTGATCGCCATCTAGGCTGATAGCAACCGACTCATAACCTGTGACAAGTCGGTCGAATAAGGTCGTTTGTTTGGTCTTTTTGGCTCTGCGAGCAATGTAAGGCGCGTACCCAGCTAATCCAAGTACCATTTCAATTTCTCCCGTCCAAGGTGAGAAATCGAGCGCCGTAGCAAAGAAATTGTCTATTTCTTCAAGTAACTCAGAGTCGTAGTCTTCATCGTTGTATTGATTGAAATACTCCAATACCCAAGCTTGACCAGCGAGTCCAGAACTTAATTCAGGTGTTTGCTCAGCCAGCTCATTCTGTAACTTTTCAAGAGCTTGGTTAAACGTCTGCTCATCAACCCAAGCTTCATTATAGTTAGAAGCCCGGTACAAAAATAATAGATGACCGGCTAAGCCACTTAGAAGACCATTACTAGTGACCTTTTCCAGATCAGTTTCCACTCGTTTAGCGAGCGCGGCCACCATCGGCTTAATTTGTTGTTTTTGTTTATCTGACGCCTTTAGCATACTTATCCTTGTTTAAACTCTATTGTGCATATCTGTTCTGTCTTTACTATAGGTAAGTTAACCTTTTGACTAGATAAACTCAAACAATTGAAACAATAGAAACAAAAAAACACAAAATAAAAAACAAAAGATTGACAATTGTGACAACTATCGTTAGCTTATTTTTTGTTCACACAAAATTGTGTGATAAAGGATTAACAAAAAAGGACTTTATCTAAATACAATAAGTTAAGGATAAAAAATGAAATTAAAACTAAATAAAAAGTGCATAAAAGCACTATCTAACGACAGCAAGTCAATCCCTGCTAATATGACACCTCAAATTGCTGGCGGTGATGTACAAGCAAACTCACCAGCAGGGTCAATATTAACTGACCGCTATGGTGATTGCTGGACAGGCCGTAATCACTCTTGCCGTGAACACACTTGTCAGATCCCATAACCCAAGATACTGAAATTATAGAGTAGAGAGTATTCTCTACTCTTGTCACCCTCTAAAGACTTTCCTTTTCGACATATAGCCAGAGAGTTTTGATGATAACTCCGCTCTCGCGTCTTACTAGCACCCAGATCCCCACATCCTTGTAGGCAAGACGAATTTGCGCACCAATAGCTGGGATTGGAACTGAATTCAACATACTTAACGCTAAAACAGGCAGCTAGAAAGGCATTAACGGGTTAGCTGAAGGGGCTGAAACCACGATGAGTGGTCACAAATAAAGATAAAGCGAGCCAATCGCTCGCTTTATCTATTCAGACTCTGATGTTGAGGTTTGCTCTTCATCCTCATGATGTTCGGGCTTTTTGAGCTTGATTTCTCTATCTGCCGAAGCAATGGTCTCTTTACGATGAGCAATAATAATACGGGTGATCTTCAACCGTGATACCGCATCATTGATATCTTCTTCAAGTCCGGTATCTAAATGACTGGTAGCTTCATCCATGAACAGAATTTTAGGGTCTTTGTACAATGCACGCGCCAGAATGATCCGCTGCTTTTGGCCGCCAGATAAACTCGACCCCATATCACCAATTAAACTGTCATAACCCATCGGCATTTCACTGATATCATCATGAATTGCAGCAAGTTGAGCACAATGTACGACCTTTGACATATCGATTGGAGAGTCAAAAAAAGCGATGTTATCAGCAACCGTCCCGGATAGTAGCTCGTCATCTTGCATCACAGCAGCAATTTGCTGACGATATTGCCTTGCGCCAATTTGGCTAAGTGATACGCCGTCTACCAAAATCTCTCCACTAGAGGGCTTGTTTAAACCTAGCATTAGCTTAAGCAAGGTAGATTTGCCACAGCCAGAAGGTCCTGTGATCGCCACAGATTCACCTGCATGTATGGTTAGGTTGAGCTTGTCGATAACATTAGGGGTTGCATCTGAGTAAGCAAAGGAGATGTTTTTCACCTCTATTTTGCCTTTAATATCCAGTTGTCGGTATTGATCCGGCTGTAATTCTTCTTTGTCAGTGAGTGCGATATCTGCGATACGATCAAAATGCAGACCAAGCATCTTAAACTCAATCAACTTCTCGATTAAGTTAGCCGTCTTATCCATAAACTGACGTTTGTATGACATAAAGGCAAATAACATCCCGGTACTAAAGCCACCAGCAATCACCAAGTGGGCGGCTAAATACACCACGATGATATTTTCAATCCCAAATAATGCGCGATTAATGGCGTCGTAGCCAATATTGAAATTACCCAAGCGAATATTGTGGTTAATGGCGCTGGCATAACGGTTTTGCCATTGGCCTTCTCGCTTCACCTCAGAGCCAAACAGCTTTATCGTCTGGATCCCGCGCACTGTTTCCATAAAGTTAGAATTCTCTTCCGCGCGGGCCATGATTTCTTGCTCACTAATATTGCGAAATGGCTTATACATGGCAATACGAATGATGGCGTAAGCAATAACGGCAACGAGTACTACGGCAGATAGCATGGGGCTATAAAAGAAAATCATCGCCAAGGTAATAATCGCCATCAAACCGTCAATTATCGCCTCAATAACCCCAGTAGTGAGAAGCTGTTTTACCTGTTGTAGTGAGCTAAACCTAGAAACAACATCTCCCATATGACGTTTTTCAAAATAAGAGATAGGTAAGCGTACCAAGTGATGAAACAAGTTAGCACCGAGTTGGATATTCATCTGATTACCAAAGTGCAATAGGGTAAAACCCCGCAACGCATTGGTCGCAATCTCGAAGAGCAATACCAAAAAGAAGCCCACGGCAAGTACGGTCAGTAGCGAGGTATCTCCTGTCAGGATGACATCGTCTATGACTAACTGGATATAGTAAGGTGCAGCAAGTGTGAATACTTGCAACAAAATAGAGAGAATAAAAATGAGCAGTAACGAACGTTTTAAGCCCGTAATGCGGCTCCAAAAGTCAGAAAACTTGAGACTCGCCTTTTGCTCTTTCTTTTCGAAGTCCTTCGTAGGTGTCAGCTCCAGCGCTACTCCAGTAAAATGTTTAGAAGCCTCTTCAATCGAGAAGGTCTTTTCGCCACCAGCGGGGTCATGGATCACAATACGCTTTTGATTGGCCTTTTTTAGCACCACAAAATGATTCATATCCCAGTGCAAAATAGCCGGAGTTTGCAGCGCGTCCAAATCTTCAAGTTCAATTCTAAGCGGTCTTGAAGTGAGATGAAGCTTTTCAGCAAAGTGCATAATATCGAGCAGCGTACAGCCTTCAATTGAGATGCTAAAACGCTGTCTTAATCGTGTTAAGTCAGTCTGATAACCGTGATACCCAGCAACCATGGCAAGGCTTGCAAGGCCGCACTCAGCGGCTTCAGATTGGATGATCACAGGTAAAGATTTACGCGACCAAAACTCTAACTTATTGGCTGCGCCTTCATGTTCCATTTCCATATCAACCCTTTTACTTCTTATAACTGACCTTTGATGCTAAACACGGGGTCAAATAGCCAACGTAATAACGAACGCTCTTCTACCACTATGTCCGCATCTAGCGTCATACCCGCTCGCAATGCGGTATCTTTACCGTATGCCTTCACAACTTGCTCATCTAGCTCGACAACAACCCGGTATGCAGGCTCCTGAATAATACCTGGCATATTGGTTTCTTCAGGCAAGATCACACTATTACTAAGTTCAACGATTTTCCCTTGATAGATACCAAACTTCTCATAGGGGAAGGCATGATAGCGCAGCTTTGTCTGTTGTCCTGTTTTGATAAAACCAAAAGCAGAAGTTGGAATATAAACAATGGCCTGCATATCACTATCTTCAGGGATCACCGTTAATAGGTGCTGCCCCGTCGACACACTTTTGCCTGTTTTAGCGAGTAACCCTGTTACCACACCAGACTGTGCGGCACGAATTTCTCCCAATCGCTCTTGTTCAATGGAGGAAATTTGGATCAATAAGTCGGCTTGTTGTGATTGCAGCTGAGAAATACGGCTCTGATGCTCAATGGGCAGCTTCGCCAGCTGGTTTTTAATATTCTTTAACTGGGATTGCAGTGCGATACGCTCTGATCGGATCGAGGAGGATTGCTGCTTCAGTGACAATAAAGTGTCTTTTTGTCGCTGTAGTTCTAACTCGGAGATATAACCCGTCCCCTTTAACGTAGCGATTTGTGAAACTAAGTCTTGATTGAGTAGCAACCGCTCCTGAAATGTAGCAGCTTGACGCTCAAGCTCGTTGAGTTTCTCTTTCGCGGAACTCTCTTGTTGCTGCAGCTCTGCCATATCAAGTTGATGCTGGCCACGCAGTTGCTCTATCTGCTGCAATAAATTTTGCTGCTGAAAGCGATACTGATTGAGTAATGCTTGATTTAACTCCGTGGCTTCAGTGCTGTGCTTTGCAGATGCAATGCGTAACAAAGGCTGACCTGCTGTTACTTTTTCACCTTCTTTAACCAACACTTCAGAGACAATACCTTGCTGCATAGCAGCAACACGTAAAAGCCCACCACTGGGCTCAATAACGCCAGATACTCTTTCCTTTCTGGCATAGCTACCACTTGAGAGAAACACAATACTTAAAATAACAACCACTAAGATGAGTAACCCCAACGTTTTAAATACAGGCGGCTGAATTAAACTGATCGTGCCCTCTAAGCGATGCTGTTTATGCTCTAACACCTCACGGCGAAATAAATTTTCCATAGCACTTATCGGGTAATATTATTGTTAATATTTTTTTATTGAAAATACAATGTACCACGGGCGGTAACAGAAAGGAATGATATAAGGCAAGTCATTACTTGCCTTATATCGATATAGTCTAGTGTTGTGCTATCTATATGATGTGATTGATTAAATAGCCTTACGACTTCTTCGTTGGGCGTTGCCAACCATCTAGATTTCGCTGTTTACCTCGCGCCACCGCTAACTGTTCCTCTTTTACTGTAGCAGTAATCACTGAGCCAGCACCTATGGTTGCGGTACTACCAATTTCAACCGGTGCAACTAAAGAGGAGTTTGAGCCAATAAAGGCATTGTCGCCAATAATGGTCTTAGACTTATTCACACCATCATAGTTACAGGTAATTGTACCAGCACCGATATTCACCTTTTCACCGATTTCCGCATCGCCTAGATAAGTCAGATGGTTTGCTTTAGAGCCTTTACCTAAGCGGGATTTTTTCATCTCAACAAAGTTACCTATGTGAGAGTCCTCTTCCATCACCGCACCGGGGCGAAGACGAGCAAATGGCCCTAAAGTACATTTATCGGCTACTTGCGCATCTTCGATAAGTGTATTGGCTTTGATCACCACACCATTGCCAATTTTACAGTTTTTAAGTACGCAGTTGGGACCAATAATCACATCGTCACCCACTTCAACGTTTCCTTCAAACACCACATTCACATCGATTTGAACATCTTGACCTGTGATGACTTGGCCTCGCACATCAATGCGGGCAGGATCTGCTAAGCTGGCACCATTGAGCATTAAAGTTTCAGCCTGCCAAGCTTGATAAGCGCGCTCCAATGCAGCCAATTGCACTCGGTTATTTGCACCTTCAACTTCCATTTTATCGTCTGGTTGTGCTGAGGTGATCTCCACTCCTTCGCTGTGCGCCATAGCAACGATGTCAGTGAGATAATATTCACCTTGTGCATTATTGTTAGAAAGCTGTCCCAGCCACTTTTTCAAGAGCTTACCATTAGCAGCCATAATGCCTGTGTTTATCTCTGTAATAGCGAGTTGTTCTTCAGACGCATCTTTTTGCTCAACAATGCCAACCAATTTGCCATGCTCTCGCAGCATGCGCCCGTAGCCAGCAGGGTTTTCCAGATCCACAGTCAATACAGCTAAGCCTTCGTCAGGTGTCACATCCAGTAACCGTTGTAGCGTGCTTTTTTTTGTAAGTGGAACATCACCATAAAGAATTAAAACTTTATCATTGTCATTAATATGCGATTTTGCCACTGCAACCGCATGACCTGTGCCTAACTGCTCAGCTTGGTGGACCCAGTTGACTTCATTGTGCGATAGTGCAGTCTGAAGCTGCTCGGCACCATGACCATATACGAGATTAGTAGAATGAGCGCCAAGTGAAACAGCGTTATCAATCACATGCTGAACCATAGGTTTTCCAGCAATAGGATGAAGAACTTTAGGCAGTTTGGAACGCATACGAGTGCCTTTACCCGCAGCAAGAATAATTGTATTTAATGGCATGAACACAGGATCCTTTTTCTTGTGTCTGTTAAACAAATGTACTTTTCAATTCCTATGCCTTTAACGCCATCACTTCTATGTGTATCGCGACACCCTAAACCAGCAGGCAGTTTAGCACTTACTCAGTACAAGTTTTGCGTTATTGTAGCGGGGATTGCTCAGAAACGTAAGAGAGTATTTTATTAGCTTGATATTGATGCGTAGCGAATAGAAAATCGAGCCGTACACTTTGACATATGAGGGGTAACTGACAAGTCACATTGTGTACTTTGTACCTTCCGTAATCAGTGTGGAGCAGTATCAAACACAGAGAACAGGTCTGTATAATCCCATCACTCCCATCCAATTAGAGTAATTTGGCTACAATAACAGGAATAAAAAAACCCACGCAATGCGTGGGTTTTTGATAACCAGATAGGTGGCTGCTTATTTGCGCAGCTGGCGTAGAAGGCGTAGTTGAGCAAGGGCTTCTTCAAGCTGCAATGCTGCACGCTGGTAATCCAGCTCGCTTGCAGTGCCTGAAGCCAATTGCGCTTCCGCTTCACGTTTAGCGTCTTCAGCAGCTTGCTCATCAAGTTCATCCGCACGAATAGCCACGTCCGCAAGAACGGTAACTGTTTGTGGTTGAACTTCTAGCGTACCGCCGGCAACGTAGATAACTTCTTCTGAGCTATCAGCTTTAACCAAACGTACCATACCAGGTTTTAGGCCAGTCAGTAGTGGCGCGTGGCCAGGGTGAATACCAAGTTCACCTTCACTACCTGTCACTTGAATCGTAGCCACTTCGCCAGAGAATAAACTCTGCTCTGCACTTACTACGTCAAGGTGTACTGTCATTGCCATAACAACCTCCTAATTACATGTTTTTAGCTTTATCGATCGCTTCGTCGATTGAGCCAACCATGTAGAATGCCTGCTCAGGCATATCATCGTATTCACCGTTTAGGATGCCCTTAAAGCCAGAGATTGTGTCTTTAAGAGATACGTATTTACCAGGTGCACCTGTGAATACCTCAGCAACGAAGAACGGCTGAGATAGGAAACGCTGGATCTTACGTGCACGAGATACAACTTGCTTATCTTCGTCAGATAGCTCGTCCATACCTAGAATTGCGATGATGTCTTTCAGCTCTTTATAACGCTGTAGAACTGTCTGAACGCCACGTGCTGTGTCGTAGTGCTCTTGACCGATAACTTGTGGGTCAAGCTGACGTGAAGTTGAATCTAGAGGGTCTACCGCAGGGTAGATACCTAGAGACGCGATATCACGAGAAAGTACTACTGTCGCATCTAAGTGAGCAAACGTTGTTGCTGGTGATGGGTCAGTCAAGTCATCCGCAGGTACGTATACCGCTTGGATTGAAGTGATTGAACCTGTCTTAGTTGATGCGATACGCTCCTGTAGAACACCCATTTCTTCAGCTAGTGTAGGCTGGTAACCTACTGCTGAAGGCATACGACCTAGCAGTGCTGATACTTCAGTACCTGCTAGAGTATAACGGTAGATGTTATCTACGAAGAATAGTACGTCACGACCTTCGTCACGGAACTTCTCAGCCATTGTAAGACCAGTTAGTGCAACACGTAGACGGTTACCCGGTGGCTCGTTCATCTGGCCATATACTAGCGATACTTTATCTAGTACGTTTGAGTCGTTCATCTCATGGTAGAAGTCATTACCCTCACGAGTACGCTCACCAACACCTGCGAATACTGAGTAACCGCTGTGCTCGATTGCGATGTTACGGATAAGTTCCATCATGTTTACGGTTTTACCTACACCCGCACCACCGAATAGACCAACTTTACCACCTTTAGCGAATGGACATACAAGGTCGATAACCTTGATACCAGTCTCTAGAAGCTCAACTGAGTTGCTCTGCTCTTCGTATGTTGGAGCTGCACGGTGAATAGACCAACGCTCTTCTTCACCAATTGGACCCGCTTCATCAATCGCGTCACCAAGTACGTTCATGATACGACCTAGTGTTGCTGTACCAACTGGAACCTTAATTGGTTCAGCTGTACCTTCTACTGGAGTACCACGACGTAAACCGTCAGTACTACCTAGTGCGATACCACGTACCACACCGCCACCTAGCTGCTGTTGCACTTCTAGTGTCAAACCAGCTAAGTCGCCTTCTGTAACTTTTAGTGCGTCATATACGGCTGGCACGTTGTCTTGTGGAAACTCGATGTCCACAACGGCGCCGATAATTTGGACGACCTTACCTAAACTCATGTCTATTCCTCTTATTAAACTTTGCCGAAGCGTTACACGGCAGCCGAACCGCTCACAATCTCACTGATTTCTTGTGTGATTGCGGCTTGACGTGCCTTGTTGTATACCAGCTGTAGCTCATCAATCAGGCCACCTGCGTTGTCAGTTGCGGCTTTCATCGCAACCATACGGGCAGCTTGTTCAGAGGCAGCATTCTCAACTACACCTTGGTAGACCTGAGACTCAATAAAGCGCACTAATAGTGTCTCTAAAATCGCCTCTGGGCTTGGCTCATATAAGTAATCCCAAGCGTGAGCTGATACATCTTCTTCAGCTTTTGGCAAAGGTAATAACTGATCGATAACAGGCTCTTGTTTCATTGTGTTGACAAACTGGTTGTACACAACAAATAAGCGGTCAATTTTGCCTTCTTCGAATGCTTTAAGCATTACTTTCACAGGACCGATAACATCCTGAACAGAAGGCGTATCTCCTAACCCGGTCTTTTTGGCTTCTAGTTCACCGCCAAAACGTTTGAAGAAACCAGCAGCTTTACTGCCAAGAGTTGCGAACGTTGCCTCAACCCCTTTGTCTTTCCACGCTTTTGCGTCTTTCACTACTTTCTTAAACTCATTTGAGTTCAAGCCGCCACATAGACCACGGTCTGTAGAGATAACGATATAACCAACTCGCTTCACATCACGTTCTTCTAAGAACGGGTGATGGAAGTCAAGATTAGCCTGAGCAACACGACCGATCACTTTGCGTAAGTTTTCAGCGTATGGACGACTCGACGCTACGCGTTCTTGTGCCTTCTTCATTTTTGAAGCGGCAACCATCTCCATTGCGCTGGTGATCTTTTGAGTATTCTTGATACTCCCGATCTTGCTTTTTATCTCTTTTCCGCTGGCCATGACTCTCTCTCCGAATCTCGGTGAGTAGTTACCTACTCACCTTAATAACACATTACCAAGTTTGCGTAGATTTGAACTTCTCTAGAAGTTCTTTAAGCTGCGCTTCGATCTCGGCGTTGTAGTTACCAGTTTCATTGATTTGAGCCATTAGCTCTGCGTACTCGCTCTTCGCAAATGCGATTAGGCTTGCTTCGAAATCAAGGATTTTGTTGATTTCAACATCTTTAAGATAGCCTTTCTCTACTGCGAATAGCGGTAATGACATATCAGCAACAGACATTGGTGCGTACTGTTTCTGCTTCATTAGCTCTGTTACACGCTCACCGTGTTCAAGCTGTGCACGCGTTGCATCATCAAGGTCAGAAGCGAACTGAGAGAACGCCGCTAGTTCACGATACTGAGCTAGCGCTAGACGGATACCACCACCTAGTTTCTTAACGATTTTAGTTTGCGCTGCACCACCTACACGAGATACCGAGATACCAGCGTTAACCGCTGGACGGATACCTGCGTTGAACAAGTCAGTTTCTAGGAAGATCTGACCATCAGTGATTGAGATAACGTTGGTAGGTACGAATGCAGAAACGTCACCACCTTGAGTTTCAATGATTGGCAATGCCGTCAATGAACCTGTTTTACCTTTCACTTCACCATTTGTGAACTTCTCAACGTAGTCAGCGTTTACACGAGACGCACGCTCTAGAAGACGTGAGTGAAGATAGAATACGTCACCTGGGTATGCTTCACGGCCTGGTGGACGCTTAAGTAGTAGTGAGATTTGACGGTAAGCAACAGCTTGCTTAGACAAATCATCATATACGATTAGTGCATCTTCACCGCGGTCACGGAAGTATTCACCCATAGTACAACCAGAGAATGGAGCTAGGAACTGAAGTGCAGCTGATTCTGAAGCAGAAGCAACAACAACAATCGTGTTCTCAAGCGCACCGTGCTCTTCTAGTTTACGTACTACGTTAGCAATAGTAGATGCCTTTTGACCAACCGCTACGTACACACACTTAACGCCTGTGTCTTTTTGGTTGATGATAGCATCGATTGCTAGTGCTGTTTTACCAGTCTGACGGTCACCGATCACAAGCTCACGCTGACCACGACCAACTGGGATCATCGCATCGATAGATTTGTAACCAGTTTGTACTGGCTCATCTACTGATTGACGCTCGATTACGCCAGGTGCGATTTTTTCAACTGCTTCAAAACCATCGTTATCAACAGCGCCTTTACCGTCGATTGGCTCACCTAGCGTGTTAACAACACGACCTAGTAGACCACGGCCTACTGGTACTTCAAGGATACGACCAGTTGATTTAACTTTTACGCCTTCTTTAAGGTCAGCGTATGGACCCATAACTACTGCACCTACTGAGTCACGCTCAAGGTTTAGTGCGATAGCATAACGGTTGCCAGGAAGCTCGATCATCTCACCCTGCATACAGTCAGCAAGACCGTGGATACGGATGATACCGTCGGTAACAGATACGATAGTACCTTCGTTACGCGCTTCACTTACAACTTCAAACTGTTCAATGCGTTGCTTGATCAGTGCAGAAATTTCTGTGGAATTAAGTTGCATGCTCTTTTTCCCAATTACGATTGTAGCGACGTCGCAAGACGCTCTAATTTGCCGCGAACAGAACCGTCAATTACGGTGTCACCGGCTTTAATCACTAGGCCACTTACAATGGCTTCGTCGATGCTACAATTCAGCTTAACTTTGCGTGCGAAACGTTTCTCAAGTGCCGCGACCAATTTTGCTTGCGCATCATCCGCAAGCGCTGTTGCCGAAACCACATCTACTTCGATTTCTTTGTCATAGTCTGCTTTAAATTCAGCAAACAACTCTGCAACAGCTGGAATGGCAGCTAAACGCTCATTTTCGGCCATCAGCTTGATAAGGTTTTGACCTTGTTCGTTGAGTTGCTCAGCACATAACTTGATGATGATTTCAGACTGCTGCGTTTCAGTAGCGATGCTACCTAGTAGCGCCTGAACCTGTTCGTCGCTGGTAACTTGACCAGCGAAGAACAGCATTTCATTCCAAGCTTCAACTGTGCCTTTTTCAACGGCAAGTTCAAAAGCCGCTTTAGCGTATGGGCGAGCGATAGTAGTCAATTCAGACATGCTCATACCCCCTGCTTAAAGCTCAGCGACAAGTTTTTCAACGATGTCACTGTGTGTGGCTTGATTGATTTCACGCTCTAAAATCTTCTCAGCGCCTGCGATAGAAAGTGCAGCGACTTGCGAACGCAGCTCTTCTTTCACACGGTTGCGCTCAGACTCAATTTCAGAGTGTCCCTGAGCAATGATTTTTTCACGCTCTTGCTGACCACGAGTAGTCTCTTCGTCAACAATTAGCGCAGCACGCTTCTTAGCTTGTTCGATGATTTCAGCCGCTTGTGCTTTCGCTTCTTTCAGCTGTTCAGCACCTTGTGCACGTACGCGCTCAAGTTCTTTTTCAGCTTCATCAGATGCCGCTAAACCATCTTCGATTTTCTTCTGGCGAGCTTCAATCGCACCATTTAGTGGTGGCCATACGAACTTCATACAGAACCATACGAAGACCACAAATGCGATTAATTCACCTATTAGAGTGGCGTTTAAGTTCACGACCGCTCCTCCTTACTTGACAGTTGTTCGTTTCAGGTATTTTGCAATATTAAAGAGCGAACAACATGTACATAGCGATACCTACACCGATCATTGCAACGGCATCGATAAGACCAGCTAGGATGAACATTTTAACTTGTAGTGAAGGCGCAAGCTCAGGTTGACGAGCACATGCTTCTAGGAACTTACCACCCATGTTACCGAAGCCTAGTGCAGTACCGATAGCACCAAAACCGATTAGTAGTGCAACAGCGATAAGTTTAATAGCAACTGCGATTTCCATTTTTATCTCCAAAGTTTCAATAGTAAATTAAAGTTTAAGTTTAAATTTAAGTATAAAAAATCTTTACTGTTCAGCTGATTAGTGACTTTCTGTACTAGCCATGCTGAGGTAAACGATTGTCAGCATCATAAATACAAATGCTTGCAGTACGATTACCATAATGTGGAATACTGCCCACACGAAGTGCAGTGGTAACTGCATCAAACCAATTGCACCGATAAGGATGAAAATCATCTCACCAGCGTACAAGTTACCGAACAAACGTAGTGCTAGCGAGAACGGCTTAGCAACCAGCGCGATGGTTTCAAGTAACAAGTTAAACGGGATCAACACTGCCATCATTAGTTTGTTTTTAGAGCTAAATGGGTGCAATGTTAATTCTGCAATAAAGCCACCGATGCCTTTGATTTTGATTGAATAACCGATCATCAGAATAAACACACCTAGCGCCAGCGCAGCTGTCATGTTTAAGTCTGTTGTAGGTACAATCTTCATGTACACATCGTGTGAGTCCATACCAAATGCTTGTTCACCAACAAAGCCAGCGAATGCAGGTAGGAAGTCAACAGGAACTAAGTCCATCAAGTTCATTAGGAATACCCAAACGAAGATCGTTAGGGCTAAAGGTGCAACTAACTTGCTGTTACCGTGATAAGTGTCACGAACGTTGGCACCAACGAACTCAACTACCATTTCGATAAAGCACTGGAATTTACCAGGAACACCTATAGTGGATTTTTTAGCGGCACTTCGGAAGATCCATAAAAATATCAGACCTAAACCGATTGACCATGCGAGGGTATCTACATGCCATGTCCAGAAACCACTATCCGCACATGCTTTGTTGAAGGCAAGACCGGCATCGGTCGAGCACATCTTGGCATTGGTCAAGTGGTGCTGAATATGGCTTGATAGAGTAACTTCTTCTGCAGCCATGTTTTATCCCAAAAGTTAATGATTAAAAAAAATCAGGACCAACCATTGTGTTAGCATCACGAGCATATAAGCGCCAAAAAAAGGCAGCATCATTACTGAAAAATGCTTAAAAATCAGTGCAAAGAGCACAACAGTTAGCAAAAATTTTAATCCATTTCCTCGTTTTATCGAGGAATATACTTGATTTGCTTTGCTTGCACCCATAAATCTAAAGGCATAAGCGGCAAATACAAAATTAGGGAGTACCAACACCGCACCGCCAGCTAACGCTGAAACTCCGGCTTGTACTCCCCAACCCATAAAAACGATTACTGCAGCGACTAATGCTACGATACCCTGAATCAAAACACCTTTTAATGCGGCTCGCCGATACGGGCGGGCTAACGAATGAGTCACTTTATATTAACCTTAATGACGTTAAATTTTATCAGGGTATGAAAACTGGCGAAATTATACTTGTTTCTGCTTAATTTGCAACTTGACGAGGTGAAATGTGACGTTTTTTGGACGCTAAATTGGTCGATTTTTGTTAAGTAAGATAGGTAAAATTAGCGCCAATGCAAGAGTGGTTATTTTTACAACAATGTCCTCTGGGTTTCTGCTCATTTGAAATGTATCTGTAGCGATAGTGTGCAGTGTGGTGTGAGCAAGCACACCACACTAAACCATCACCTATTCGGCTTCATTCATCTCAGGATTGATCCGGCCTAAAATACCGTCCAATTCATCTAAGCTAGCGTAAGAAATGACTAGCTTACCTTTGCCTTTTTGGTTGTAGTTTATTTCTACTTTTGCGCCAAGGTTTTCTTGCAATTGTTGTTCTAGCAGCTGCACATCCGGATCTTTTTGCTTGGCTTCTTTCTTTTCAACCGGTTCCAATATTGAGCGAACGAGCTTCTCGGTCTCGCGCACAGTTAGTCCTTTTGCAACCGCCGTTCTAGCCGCTTCTGACTGTGCTTCACCACTTAGTGCAAGTAAACAACGAGCATGACCCATTTCAATATCACCATGCTCCAACAAGATTTTTACATCATCATTGAGGTTGTTGAGGCGAAGTAAATTGGTTACCGTTGTACGCGATTTCCCCACCGCATCCGCAACTTGCTGATGTGTTAGCTCGAATTCATTTAGCAGCCGATCTAACGCAATCGCTTCTTCCATTGCATTAAGGTCTTCACGCTGAATGTTTTCAATTAAGGCTATTGCAACAGCAGCTTCATCCGGCACGTCTTTAATTAAACATGGAACGGTCTCTTGCTTGGCCAATTGAGCCGCACGCCAGCGCCTTTCACCGGCAATAATTTCAAAACTCTGCGCGGCGACTTTACGCACCACAATCGGTTGTAAAATTCCTTGAGAGCGGATCGAACTTGCCAATTCTTCCAGCGCTTGTTCAGACATATCTTTACGCGGCTGGTACTTACCAGGCTTAAGCCACTCAATCGGTAACCGCTGCAACTCTTGTTCAACAGCAGGTTCTGCTGGCTTATCAGTAACAGGAGCTAAGTTCTCTTCTTGACTGGGTGCAGGTGCCGCAGCACTTGGATTAGGTTTAGCAGAACTCAGTAGGGCATCCAACCCTCGACCTAAACCACGTTTTTTAACCGACATGTTCTTTTTATCCTCTTAGGCAACAGCAGCCGCTTGCTTTTCTTTGCGTCTTAGCATTTCACCCGCTAAGGCAAGATAAGCTTTCGCACCGCTAGACGCTCTATCATAATACATCGCAGGCGCTCCAAAACTTGGCGCCTCCGCCAATCGCACATTACGAGGGATCACAGTACGGTACACTTTATCGCCAAAGTGTTGTTTTAACTGCTCAGATACATCGTTAGCTAGGCGGTTACGCGGGTCGTACATAGTGCGCAAAATGCCTTCAATTTGCAATCCTGGGTTCACCAATTTGCCCAATTGGGTAATGGTATCCATCAAGGCTGTTAACCCTTCGAGTGCATAATACTCACACTGCATTGGCACTAAAACGGCATCGGCAGCAGCCATGGCATTTACCGTAAGCATATTGAGGGAAGGGGGGCAGTCAATAAAAATGTATTCATACTTATCTTTAACTGCTTCTAACGCATTGCGCAATCTTACTTCTCGCGCAAATAGCTCCATTAATTTTACTTCCGCCGCGGTAACATCACCATTTGCTGCAATTAAATGATATTCACCGCTGGTTTCTGTTGTGATCACCTGATCCATTGGAGACTCTTCGATCAACAGATCATATACCGTTGCCACATCGCCGTATTTATCAACACCGCTCCCCATTGTTGCGTTTCCTTGGGGATCCAAATCGATCAACAGTACCTTACGTTTAGTCGCCGCCATGGACGCGGCTAAATTCACCGCAGTGGTTGTTTTACCAACACCACCTTTTTGGTTTGCTATTGCAATGACTCTTGCCACATTGTCCTCGACAATTAATCTTTAGAAAGAATGATTAAATGGCGCTCACCTTCAAGTTTTGGCACCACTAGACTAATATCTTGCGATAAACTCACGCCGTTTGGTAGATCTTCTAGCTCATCCGCAGGGTATTGCCCCTTTAGTGCTAAGAATACACCTTGGTTATCGATTAAATGTGAACACCACTGGATCATATCTTGTAGTGATGCAAAAGCACGGCTGAGTACACCGTCTAATTTAACACTTGGTTGATATTCTTCAACACGAGACTGTACCGGTGTGACATTTTCAATGCCAAGACCATGTTTTACTTGCATTAAAAATCTGACTCTTTTACCGAGGCTATCAAGCAAGACAAAATTGATGTCCGGTCTAGCAATCGCTAATACCATCCCAGGCAAGCCTGGGCCTGTGCCAACATCAATATAATTGCTACCCGTTAAATGCGGTGCAACGACCAAAGAATCCATGATGTGTTTGACCATCATTTCTTTGGGGTCTCGAACAGAAGTGAGATTGTAGGCTTTATTCCATTTATCCAGCAGCTGGACATAGTCAACCAGCTGCTGCTTTTGTTGTTCGCTTAGCTCTATAGAGGTTTCAGCGAGTAATTCATTCAATTGTTCTAATAACACAGTGTTCCACTGCTATTACGCCGACTTACGCAATAGCCCTTGCTTTTTCAGATACACTAATAATAGCGAAATAGCAGCAGGGGTGATACCAGAAATGCGAGAAGCTTGGCCAATCGTTTGTGGACGAGTGTCTGACAGCTTCGCGACGACTTCGTTAGACAGGCCACTCACTTGACTATAATCAAACTCAGCAGGTAGTACCGTTTCTTCATGACGCAGTTGCTTATTGATCTCATCTTGTTGACGAGCAATGTAGCCGGCGTACTTGGTTTGGATCTCAACTTGCTCAAGAGCAGGAATATTGTCAAACTCCGATCCTAACCCTTCAATCGCCATTAGATCATGATAATTCACCTCAGGGCGACGGATCAGATCCTCAAGACTTGCTTCACGAACCAATGGCTTTTTCAATAAGCCATTTACCGCTTCAAGTGCAGGGTGATCTTTGTGGATCCAAGTATTGCGTAAACGCTGTGCTTCTTGTTCCATTACTTCAAGCTTTTCGTTGTATGCAGCCCAGCGCTCATCGTCAACCAGTCCAAGTTCACGACCTTTTTCAGTTAATCGTAAATCAGCATTGTCTTCACGTAATAACAAGCGATACTCAGCACGAGAGGTAAACATACGGTACGGTTCTTTTGTACCTAAAGTTGCTAAATCATCAATTAATACGCCAGCATAAGCCTCGTCACGGCGTGGTGTCCATGCTTCTCGGCCCTGTACTTGAAGTGCGGCGTTCATACCTGCAATCAAACCTTGGGCACCAGCTTCTTCATATCCAGTCGTACCGTTAATTTGACCTGCGAAGAATAATCCGTTGATAAATTTAGTTTCTAATGATTGCTTGAGATCACGAGGATCGAAGAAATCATATTCAATGGCGTAACCTGGACGACAAATATGGGCATTCTCAAAGCCTTGAATAGAGCGGACAATCTCTAATTGAATATCAAATGGTAAGCTGGTGGAGATACCATTTGGATATAGTTCATATGAAGTAAGACCTTCAGGCTCAACAAAGATCTGGTGCTTTTCTTTATCGGCAAAGCGTACGATTTTATCTTCAATTGAAGGGCAGTAACGTGGACCAATACCTTCAATAACGCCAGCATACATAGGCGAGCGATGTAAATTATTGCGGATCACATCGTGAGTTTTTTCATTTGTATAAGTAATATAACAAGGGATCTGCTTTGGATGATCCGTTACTTTACCCATAAATGAGAAAACTGGAGTTGGTGTATCACCTGGTTGTTCTTGCATCACAGAGAAATCAACTGTACGTGCATCAATACGTGGTGGAGTACCCGTTTTTAGACGGTCAACACGAAAAGGCATCTCACGTAGACGCTCAGCAAGAGCGATTGAAGGTGGATCACCAGCACGACCCCCTTTGAAGTTTTCTAACCCAATATGGATTTGGCCACCCAAGAAAGTGCCTACCGTTAGCACTACTGCATTGGCACTGAAGCGCAAGCCCATTTGTGTAACCACACCTTTAACTTGATCGCCTTCAACAATAAGATCATCACAAGACTGCTGGAAGATCTTTAAGTTTTCTTGGTGCTGAAGAATATCTTGGATCGCCGCTTTATACAGTGCACGATCGGCTTGCGCACGAGTTGCTCGTACCGCAGGGCCTTTCGACGAATTAAGTGTACGAAATTGGATCCCACCTTTGTCGATTGCTTTAGCCATTGCACCACCAAGTGCATCGATCTCTTTAACCAAATGACCTTTACCAATCCCACCAATAGCAGGGTTACACGACATTTGGCCTAACGTATCCATATTGTGTGTTAACAATAAGGTATTCATACCCATACGTGCTGCTGCAAGTGCAGCTTCTGTGCCTGCGTGTCCACCACCAACAACGATGACATCAAAATGTTCATGATAAATCATTTACGGGATCCTACTTAAAACAACCGAGCAAATTTAGAAAGGATGCGTATTCTACCTAGAATTAACCAGAAGTGAAATGGTTAAACTTTGCACAACGCAAAAAAGAGATCTCTTAATATATATAAAGATCTTTTTAAAGATCTTATTGATCTTACTACTACTGATCCTTAGATCTGTGAATAGTTTTGTATTCCTGTTTAGATCCAACTGGTTAACTAAGATCAATTGATGTGAATTAGATCGGATCAACAGGCGCAAAACCTTTGATCAACTACCCTAGTTATTCACAGGGGGAGATCCGACTAATTTTATCCAATGGATAAGTAACCTTAGATCTGCAGTTAGATCAGAGGTTATCCACAATGCGATCTAAAATAGACTAAATTTGTGAATAACTTCTGTGTACTTCTGATCGCGCGACTAGGCGATGCATTCGATAAACTTAGGTAACCAAGCAACAGCGGTATCTTCAGGTAGATCGGGTTGTAAAACGTCAATTTTTGCAACTTCTAGTAAAAGCGTGGCACCCTTTTCTTTTAATAACTCAGCTAAATTCAAGGCCGCATGATTAAAAGTGTCATAACTTGAGTCACCAATTCCGATCACAGCAAAGCGCAGATCACTCAGATCAGACTTATCATTAAGGGCTGCTATAAAAGGCAATAGGTTTTCTGGGTAGTCACCTGCACCATAGGTTGATGTTACCACCAGCCATAAGGCTTGTTGGCAAGCTTCAAGTTCAGGTTGTTCATGCAAGTTCACTGAAATCCCTTGAGATTCTAGAGACTCTACAAGTTGCTCAGCGACATATTCCGCCGATCCCATTTGACTGCCAACAATAAGATCTAAAGTTTGCATTGCTACCTTACCTAAGTCTGTAATGCGCGCCATCTTAGCGTTTAACGTGAATATGTAAAGAGGGCAGAGAAGTTATTGGATAAAAAATTTTGTACAAATAGTGGCTAAAATCTAAGTTTTATGTATATCTATATGAAAAATATAAATAAAATAAAATATTCTTTGGTTTAAAGCGGTGATCTTGTTGTGGATAATCTTTGGGATAGCTGAGCTTAACCGGATCTTGTATAAGCTGTTTTTGACGATGAAGCCACTTATAAAGGCGGATTTGAAGAATAAATTATGGCTTGTGGATGATTGTTTGTGGATAACGATCTAAAAGCCCAGATTCGATCTAGGCTTTTAGATCTATATTGTTAGATCCATATAATAAAAGAATCTAAAAAAACCGTCAGATCTCAGGATTTATTTAGTTTGACAACCAAGCTGTGCTGACAGATTGTTCAAATAAGAAGTCTACCGCGCTTTCTTCAAGCAGTTTTTTAGTGGCTGACTCTTGCTGTGCTATCACATGATCGCTAAGCGCATTACCCGTAGAGATACGTTTAACTCCTAACTCTATTAGCATCTGTTTATCATTAAATCCGGGTAACAGCATTACATTGACTGGGATTAAAAGCAGGGATGTTAGGCGTTTTATTGTTGTATGCTCGGTTAAACCGGGAATAAAAAAACCATCACAACCCGCTTCTTGATAGGCGAGCGCACGTTCATACAGCGCCGCTTCTGTCCACTGTGGTTGTAAGCAAAGATCGCAACGGGCATTGATAAAAAAGTGCTCGAAACCGCCATGACGTAAAGCTTGTTTGATTGCCTGTAATAAGGCTTGATGTGCCTCTATACCGCGCAAGCTGCTCTGAGCGCTCGGCTTATCTTCAATGTTGATACCGGCAACGCCGAGTTCAGCTAATTTTAAAATATGCTGGATGATCTGATCCTGATCTGTGCTGTAACCTGCCTCTATATCAACACTTAATGGAATAGTAATGACCTTCAAGATGGCACTTACGGTTTGTAGTACATGATCAAATGTGAGTTGTTCTCCATCTTTGTAGCCCTGATGATTAGACATGCCCCAGCTTGTTGTCGCAACGGCCTGGCCACCAGCCTGTTCTATGATAAGCGCCGATAATGGATCCCAGCAGTTAGCTATAAAAAGCGGGGTTGATTGTTGGTGTAATGTGTTAAAAGTTTTAGATAAAGCCATTTTATTTCTCCTAATTTGAAGCGCTTAGGATACGTAGTGTACGGATATTGGACTGGCCAGATTTAGCACTTAACGTGATTTGTAAGGTTTACGGTTATCGCTCAGATCCTTTTTATAAGTTTGCTAACTGTTACTTTTTATTAATACTTATCAATAACTTAAAGATAAGTTTGATGTTGACCTAGTTATATGAATTCGAAATAATAGTATCGATTCTAAGGAACTACAAAAGGTAATACATGGATAAGGAACTGCACATTAGTGCTGCTGAAGGTTGGTACTCATTTCGTATTGATGCATCTGGAGAGTTGGAATTTAAACGCGTTGCACTGTGGGTTGCTGATAAACAGGGTTCTGTAAGAGGATTAATCTCTGGTACTGCCAACAAAAAATTCGCCAACTATTTATACAATGCACCATACACACACGGTGGTTATATTCATTGGGATGATATGACACCCGATCAACAGAAAAAAGCAAAGCAGGACTGTCAAATAGATATCGACAGGTTAAAAGAGCTGCAAGCAGAGGATGCTAATGTGTAGCTGAACCCGCTGTTTTGAGGTTACCGCATTTCAGTACTGTGTTTCACTCTACTAGCCTGATTAACGGGTTGTATTACGCCCGATATTCGGGCGTATGACTTACTTGAGAGTGTTGCTATTTACCGATACAAAACGAGCTAAAGATTTTGCCTAGCAAGTCATCAGAGGTGAATTCACCGGTGATCTCATTGAGATATTGCTGGGTAAGGCGTAGCTCTTCTGCCAAAATTTCACCGGCAATATGCATTTCTAGCTGAGTTTGGCCAATTTCTAGGTGTTCTGCGGCGCGCTCTAGGGCGTCTAAGTGACGACGTCGAGCCATAAAGCCACCTTCGGTTGCACCAGTAAATCCAATACAGGCTTTTAGGTGTTCCCTCAATAAATCAATGCCTTGAATATCTTTGGCACTTAGGCGAATAAGGGTATGGCCTTCACTCGTTGTTGTACCAACGGTTTCACCGCTTAAGTCGACTTTGTTGCGGATCACTGTGATTTCCATGCCTTGCGGTAGCTGCTCGATAAAGTCAGGCCAGATCTTCGCAGGATCGGTTTCGTGGGTTTCGGTGCCATCCACCATAAATAGTACGTGATCGGCACCGCGGATCTCGTCCCATGCGCGCTCGATACCTATTTGCTCTACTTTATCTGGACTATCACGAAGTCCAGCAGTGTCGATGATATGTAGCGGCATACCATCAATATGAATATGCTCACGTAGTACGTCTCGTGTTGTACCTGCGATGTCTGTAACAATCGCGGCTTCACGGCCAGCTAGGGCATTGAGTAGCGACGATTTACCAGCATTAGGGCGACCAGCAATAACCACGCGCATGCCCTCACGCATAATACTGCCTTGCTTAGCTTGTTTACGCACTTCTGTAAGTTGTTGAATAATTGCCTCTAGATCTCCCGCGACTTTGCCGTCTGATAGGAAATCAATTTCTTCATCGGGAAAATCAATCGCGGCCTCTACATACATACGAAGGTGGATTACTTTTTCTACCAATGCATTGATATGTTTAGAGAAGTCACCTTGCAAAGAGTGTAGGGCACTTTTCGCTGCTTGTTCACTGGTAGCATTGATCAAATCAGCTATGGCCTCTGCTTGCGTCAAGTCTAACTTGTCGTTCATAAAAGCACGTTCTGAGAACTCACCAGGTTTTGCTAATCGTACTTGATCGATTTGACTGATCTCCTTTAGCAGCATATCCAGCACCACGGGACCACCATGGCCTTGTAGCTCAAGTACATCTTCTCCGGTGAATGAGTTAGGACCTTGGAAGAACAGGGCTATACCTTGGTCTAACTGCTCACCTGCAAGCGTGTTGAACGGCAGGTACTCGGCATAGCGAGTTTTTGGACATTTGCCTAATATTTGCTCAGCGACCTCTTTGGCTTTACTACCTGATACTCGAATAATACCAACGCCACCGCGACCTGGTGCGGTAGCCTGTGCGGCTATGGTGTCTTGTGCGATCATGATGACTCTTTAGACTGTCTGGTTAATAGCCATAATTGTACAGCAATTGACAGATCTCAGGTATAGCTGGTGGATAATATCGCAGGGTCTTGCTGATGTTTTAATCGCTTTATAACCCTAGCGATACGGTTATGCGTTTTTGTCAGGTATAATACGGATACAGTTTTTACTGGTGTAGTGACTAGTAGAAAAGCTTGTATAAGGGAAAATAAACGCTGTGCTGTACTTTCTTCAATATTGCTTCGATCCTGCTGCCTCATGTTTGTATTGTGATGGCGAACAAGTGTCGCTTAGACCAAAAGTGGCTCAGCTACTGGCATACTTTTTAGCCCATCCAAATCAAATTGTTACACGTGAAACATTGCTCAGTACGTTGTGGCAACACGGTGAGTTTAGAGAAGCCGCACTAACACAGAGTATCACTGAGCTAAGACAAGCCCTAAAAGACAATGCCCAGCAGCCCACCTTTATTAAAACCATACCACAGCAGGGTTATCAGTGGATTTGTCCTGTTGAGAGCCGCACGCTTACCACATTCAAACTCACAACAACAATGAAAGCGATGCTGGTTGTTGGTGCAATCGCGTTAGGGGGAGCGGCAGTAAGCTTTTATCTAATGTCAGGCTCTTCATCGGTTGCTACCCAAGTACAAGTTGAACGAGAAACCTTAATTATTGCCCCTATGGTGAATGAAACGGGTGTGCAAGCCAATGCTTGGTGGGGCTATGCGCTTGAAGCAGCATTAAGAGAGTATTTACAGAGCAGTTATCAGTTAGTACCGCGAAGTCAGTATCCCGAGCTTTTAAATAATAACGCGGTGAACAAACTTACGCTTTCGTTAAAGCCTATCCAACAGCGCTTTATACTCAGCGTAGCTTATGGGGATAAACACACAGAGTTGATTGTTGAACAGCTAGATGAAAGCTTTGAAGCAATAGCGACACAGATCGTTACTCAGTTAGCGCTAGGAGATAACGATAAAACCAATGAAAAGTCCGCATTAAATTTAGCAATGAATGATTATTACCGCGGCGTCCAAGCGCTCAATGAGCAAGGTCCTGAACTGGCAAAGGCATATTTTGAGGCGGCTGTGGCACAAATGCCAGAACATCTTGAAAGCCAGCTGGAGCTGGCGCAAATTTGTTGGCAGCTTGGTGATATTGATGCTGCTACCCATCGATTCGAACAGATTTCACTAAGTTCAGCCTCAATCGCGACTCGTGCTCGTTACCACCTTTATTATGGGGAGTTTTTTAAAGCACAGGGCTTACATCAACGAGCATTGCAGCAAGCCCAATTAGCCCTTGAGGCGGCAGAGCAAAGTCAGCAAGTAGAGTTAATTGCAATGGCCTATCAGCTCCAAGCAGATGCTTTTTGGGTGTTACAACGCTGGGATGAGTATCAACACGCGATGAACTCAGCACATGTTTTGATAGGCAGTCGCTCTTTTGCCTACAGCGAAGCGCAGCGGAGTTTCTATCTCGCCAACCCACCAGCAGCCGGTCCTGCAGAAAAAACCTTACTGAATCTAGAGAAGAGTAAACCTGTGCTCGCGCAAGCCATTGGCTATTATGAGCAAACAGGGCAGACTATGAATCTGATAAAAGCTTTGTTTGCTTATGGACAAAATTACTTAGTGCCAGTCGTTGAAAGTGAACCTAGTTTACTAAAAGCCCTCGATTTGGCTCAAAAACATGGTTATCGCTACTTAGAAAAGCAAATACTCACTTATTTGGGGTTTTACTATATTCAGCTGCATCAGGGGGAAAAAGCACTAGACTATTTAAATCGCGTCAAGGTTGAACCGCGCTTTATTCCAAGCCATGAGCAACAACAATTACTGATTGGCATGGCGCATATGGATATTGCGCTGCAAACGGGTGATACGAATGCTCTGCAAAGTGCAATTTCGCAATATCAAATGCTGTTAAACAGCGACTATATTTCTTCGGTGACGCGTGCCAATGTTAAATTGTTACTTGGTTGGACCTGGATCAAAGCGGGTAAGCTCGCATTGGCAAAGCAGTTGACGACTGAGGCAATGCAGGACTATCAAACGTTGCAGCTACAAGAAGTTGAGACCTATGCGCTTTATACGCAAATGTATATCCACTTGCTAAACAATGAGCCCCAACAAGCGCTTGAGATCATTACTGCACATCAACATACCAATTCACATCTTTTGTTGCTCTACGGTGTTGTTGCGGCTGATATGTTAAAAGAAGAAGCGCTACAAAAGCGCTTTTCAGATAAATTGGCTGGGCTTGAAAATAGTCAGTTGTTGCAGCAACAGTTACAGCAATTACATCGACAAAGCCACATAGATAAGCGCTTTATTGCTGAACTTATCGATGCCCCTTATAGCGTCTATTGTCAGAGTAAATGGACGATAAACTAGCGTCTATTCTAAGTTGGGAGGCTGATTACCGCGATAAATAACGTCACCTTGTTTGTCTTGCACCACCCAGTAAGGCAGCTCTCTAATATCAAAGTGGCTAAATACTTCGTTGTGGTGATCGAACACAATATCGTGTTTTATCTGAAAGCGCCGTTGGTAGTCTCGAGCACTTTGTTCGTCCACATAAAAGGGTTTGATCAGGGTAACAACCGGATACCTACTCGAGTCAACAAGCTGGTTGTTTTGCTTAATTCTTGTTTCACAAGCTGGAATATGTTGAAACGGGCACAAGCTATCGCTGAAGAATAATACTCTGTATTCACTATCTATAGGCACTATTGAAAATGGTGTACCGGTGAGTGTGTGTAACGGGATCCGGATTGCTTTCTCTTGGCTTGGTGTAGTGGTAGTCGTTAACAACTCACGCTGGATAACTTTGCCGTCTTTAACGATAACTCGAACAGGTGTTTGCCTCACAACAAACCGTTGCATTAACTGGTTGTGCTTATCAATGGTTAACTCAGTATAGCTTGGATAGGCCGTTTTAAACTGCGCTAAGCTTGCCTCATCAATATTTATATCGGGCTGTAGCAATCTCCTTGGTGCTAGTGGTGTTGGCAGAGTGGTAGGCTGTACATACTCATCCCAAATATTAATAAACACATACTCTTGTGTGTTGGCGTGAGTAGACAAGCTGAGAAATACTGCGATGTGTAGAAGTATGAGTTTGATTAGTGACATTAGTTTGCTCCTTGAAGTGCGCTCAGGTGCTCCTGTAGCTCATCCGTAAATAATGCGCTGCGGTAGATTTCTTTGCCGTGTTCATCAATAAGAATATGTTGTGGCGTACCTAGCACTTGAAATTGCTGGGTTATCTTGCCATTACCATCAAATACCGTGGGAAACTGGTAATTATGTTTATCAAGATAAGCTTGCACGCCTTTTTCTGACTGGTTGAAGCCTATATTGACGGCGATAACCTGATATCGGTTATTGGCTTGTTGAAAGCTTTGCTCAAGCAGCGGCATTTCTTCCACGCAGTAGGAGCACCACGTTGCCCAAAACTTTAAGTAAGTGACTTTACCTTGGCTGGTTACTGTATTGTTTGCCAAGGTATTAGCGGTAAGTGCGGGATAGTCCTGTGCAGCAGATGCCGTGCTGAATAAGATAAAGAGTGAATAAAAAATGATTTTTTTCATGGTGGTTCCTTTGCGTTTTATAGCCAACTTTTGCCAGCTTGAATAAGAAAATATTGCGCCATTGCAACTAAAATAAGGGCGGTTGCGGTAGTGATATGATTAAGCCAAGCCCCGGATTTTGGTAACTGATGTAAAAAGCGTGTGCTAAGCCCTGCTATCAGCAATAGGGTGCTCATACCGAGCGCAAAACTAAACAACAGGGCGCCTCCTAAGACTGGTTGCTGGGTATTGGCAACAAAAAGTAATAAGCCGCCAAGAACTGGAGATGTACAAGGAGCCGCAACAAGGGCACTGGCCATGCCCATTAGCAGTGGCGCTGACGAGCCTGTTGAAATCGCATTTGGCAAGCGTGGTAGGGAGATTAAACCTTTTGATACCGCAGCAAAGTAGAGTAATAGATTGGCAAAAATTAGCAGCACCCAAGGATTTGTTGCTACTTGACCAAAGAAGCTACCCGTTAGCGCAGCAATAAATCCAAGGGCGGCGTACACCATAGCAAAACCTAGCGCATACAAAATTGGGGCAAGACGAATATGGCGCTGTTGGCTCAAGGTCGCAACGGTTATGGGCAGTATGGGGTATACACAAGGCGTAAAGCTGGTAAGTACACCCACTAAGAGTGCAATAGGCACCAACCACCAGCTAGCTTCTGCACTGGAGAGTGCTTGTAGTAAAGTAGATTCAAACATCGTCTTCTCTTTGCATTTTTTCACTGCAAAAGAGCATGACGGAGAATTTAGATTTGACCTATCAAATCGTCATAAAATCGCTATCAAATTTTATCAAGTTATTGTTTTAAAGGCATAAAAAACGGCTCAAAGGAGAGCCGTTTTTATTATATTGGGTATACGTTAACCGCGTACTTTCATGCCTTTTTTCTCCATGCCGCGGTAGATGATAAGCATCTGAGCGATAGAGATAAGGTTTGAAACCAGCCAGTAAAGTACCAGGCCTGATGGGAACCAAATAAAGAAGATTGAGAACACGACAGGCATGTAAGTCATCATCTTTTGTTGCATTGGATCTGTCACTGTCATTGGCTGTAGCTTTTGCGTTAGGAACATACTTGCACCAAATAGCACCGGTAGTACGTAGTACGGGTCCATAGATGATAGATCCGTTAGCCACAACATAAACTCAGCATGACGTAGTTCTGTCGATTCAAGGAATACATAGAACAGGGCTAGGAAGATTGGCATTTGTAGTAATAGTGGGAAACAGCCACCCATTGGGTTCACTTTTTCCTTACGGTACATTTCCATCATCGCTTGGCCGAACTTCTGACGGTCATCGCCATAGCGCTCTTTTAATGCCTGCATCTTAGGCTGAAGCATACGCATTTTAGCCATTGAGGTGTATTGCGCTTTAGTTAGCGGGTATAGCGCCGTTTTCACAATTAAAGTGATAGCAATAATTGCCAGACCCCAGTTACCTAAAATCCCGTGAAGGAATTTTAGTAGCGTCAGTAGCGGTTGTGAAATAAACCATAACCAGCCGTAGTCTACGGTTAGATCTAAGTCTTCTTGAATTGCTTCAAGTGCATCGGTGTCTTTCGGGCCCATGTAATAAATAGCATGAAGTGTTGCTGCGCTATTAGCTTGAACGTTGATTGGCTCGCCTTTTAGACCAACTAAGCCGTTACCATTTCTAAGTGCGGTATAAATCGTATTGTTGGTTTGCTGGTCTGGCACCCACGCACTTACAAAATAGTGCTGTAGGAAAGCAACGTAGCCGCCTTGAGTATTTTTATTAAGGTTTGCTTCCGCCATGTCTGAGAAGCTGTATTTCTCATACGGCTCGTCAGCTGTACCGTAGGCTGCACCTAAGTATGTTTGATCAACCATGCTGCCTTTTTCTTGGCGAGTACGTTTGATTTGCGTATACAGTTGCACTTGGATCGGATCAGACGTGGTATTGCTTACTTGATACTCTAAGTCAACATCATATTTGCCTGCTTTGAATACATAGGTTTTTGTGTACTGCACGCCTTTCTCATCGGTAAAGGTCAGTGGTACACGTAATGTATCGCCATTCAGCTCATATTGCTGCTGTGCAGACTCATATACAGGGCGGCCAGATTTATTCGCATCAGGACCATTTAGGCCGATTAAACCACTTTGCGAGATATATTGATTGCCTTCAAATTCACCAAGTAACATGAAAGGCTTATCGCTGCCATGGGTTTCTGCGTGTTGTAGTAAGTTGGCTTCAACGATGTCACCGCCCTTAGTATCAATTTTTACCGCAAGTACGTCGGTAGTAATACTAATGACAGAACGTGTTGCCTGAGTTGCTACAACTGGGACATCTGATTGGCTTGATGCTGGTACATCAGCTTGCTCTTCTGTTGGGGTTGAGTTCGCCACTTGTTGAGTGACGGCACTGGTATCAGCTTGTGGTTGGTTTTGTTCTTGTGTCCACTCTTGGAACAATAAAAACGAAACCAGCAACAAACCGATAAATAAAAACGTGCGTTGCGATTCCATAACAGCTCTTATTTCTCGTGTTGTTTAACTTTAGTTGACTTCACAGGTACAGGATCATCTCCACCTGCACTCAAAGGGTGACATTTTAATATGCGTTTAACCGCTAACCAACTCCCTTTTGCAATTCCATATAAATTAATTGCTTGAATTGCATAACTAGAACAGGTCGGGTTGAAACGACAATGAGGCCCAAGTAGGGGGCTAATCCATTGTTGATAACCGCGGATCAGCAAAATAAGCAGGTGCTTGGGAAGCGAACAAACTGCTTTGAACTGATTTCTGATCTTGCTACGCCCTGAAGTTGAATTCATGGCTTTGTAGATACCAATTTCCTCAATGTTCTGAGTAAACCTAGGTCAGGAATAACAGAATATTTTTCCATTGATATAGCTGATTAAAAGGTGAGCTAACCTTACCTTAATTGGCGTAAAATTACTATGCTAGCTGGATTTAAATACGCCAGAAAAGGGCAGGCAAAATGAGATTATTGCTTTTTCGCGTTAGGCTGAGGCTTTTTTGAACGCTTTTGCTGGGTTCTTGGTTTAAACGGTGGTTTAGGTGCACCCGGTTTGCAACGTTCATTTATTTTACGCCACATCTTAGTCAGTTGCTTTGTCAGCTCTTCGTTGGACTGTTCATCAACACCGGTTTTGACCATTAAGACAATATCGATGTTATCTAGCTTATGGCGGTTCAAACGAAAACTTTCTCTTGCAAGGCGTTTGATACGGTTACGTTGACATGCTTTTTTGCAGCGTTTTTTAGCTACAGTTAAGCCGAGTCGTGGATGACCAACATCATTGGGTTTTGCAAGTAGGGTAAAATAAGGAGTAGCAGCGCGAGCTGGCTCTTGAAATATGCGGGAGTAATGCGAGGGAGTTAACAAACGTAACTCCCTGCTAAAGCTAAAGTCTTCCACTAAATATTAAGCAGAAAGTACTTTACGGCCTTTAGCACGACGACGTGCTAATACTTTACGACCGTTCTTAGTCGCCATGCGAGCACGGAAACCGTGAGTGCGCTTGCGTTTAAGTACGCTAGGTTGAAAAGTTCTTTTCATAACAATTCCATCCGATCGGTTAAAAGTTAAAACATCCTATGCAGGTCGCGATCCTGGCACAGGTGCCATTGCGAGCGCGAGATATTAATGCTGAGCACGTCGAAAGTCAATCAAAATCTGTTCTCTGTGGCTAAATAATCCACAGATACTATTTTGACTTCCTTATATATAGACAAGGAACTGCAAAACTATCGAGCAAACATAGATGATCCATATAAAGTAGGATCAGTACGAAATCGATCTGCATAGATCAGATCCGATGGCCGGCATTATAACATTTAGTAAGAATAGGAAAAGCTCTGGAAAACTAAATTTGATCTTAATTTTGGGGTGAGATCGGGGGATTTTTTTGCTATGATCTTACTTGTGGGTAAAAAATAAAAACCTTTTAATATCATGGGCTTGTTTTTTTAACCGGGTGAGATCTTACTTTTTCTAAATGTCAATATTGAACTTGTGGATAAGATCACTTCATAATACCCCGCTTCCACCAGTGATTTTGTAATAATAAATAAGTATTTCCGGCGATCTTCGGTTAGATCTCACAATAAGTAGATCTGAAACCGCTGTTTTATATTCCCGGGAATCAAAACCTATTGGAGTTCAGAGTGTATCTGTCGGTTTGGCAAAGTTGTTTATATGTTTTGCAAGATGAATTGCCATCTCAGCAATTTAGTATGTGGGTAAGACCACTGCAGGCAGAAAGTACTGATGATACGCTAACTATCTATGCGCCTAATCGTTTTGTATTGGATTGGGTCCGAGAAAAGTATCTCCATCGTATTAATGAGCTGCTCATCGAAATTTGCGGTGACGAAGCCCCAGAGTTGCGTTTTGATGTGGGGAGTAAACCCGTATTGGCTGCGCAACCTAATCTTTCTCAAGAAAAAGCCGCTGCGGTTGGTCAGGCTCCGGATCATGCATCTGCAATACAAGGAGCACAGCCCAGAGTAGCCGAGAAAGTCGAACCGGCACCTAAGTCAGCTCATAAATCTAACATTAAAGAAAACTATACCTTTGATAATTTTGTTGAAGGTAAATCTAACCAGCTTGCCAAAGCGGCAGCAACTCAAGTTGCTGACAACCCAGGTTCTGCGTTTAACCCAGTATTTATTTATGGCGGTACTGGCTTAGGTAAAACACACTTACTGCACGCAGTTGGGAACGGCATTATTGAACAAAAGCCAGATGCAAAAATTGTGTACATGCATTCTGAGCGGTTTGTTCAAGATATGGTTAAGGCATTACAGAATAACGCGATTGAAGAATTTAAACGTTACTATCGTAGTGTTGACGCACTGATGATTGATGATATTCAGTTCTTCGCAAATAAAGAACGTTCGCAAGAAGAGTTCTTTCATACCTTTAATGCGCTGCTAGAAGGTAACCAGCAAATTATCTTAACTTCTGACCGCTACCCAAAAGAAATTGAAGGGGTAGAAGATCGACTGAAGTCGCGCTTTGGTTGGGGGTTAACTATAGCGATTGAGCCACCAGAGCTAGAAACCCGAGTAGCTATTTTAATGAAGAAGGCACAGCAGAGTAATATCAATTTACCTCATGAAGTTGCATTCTTTATTGCCAAGAAACTTCGCTCAAACGTGCGTGAGTTGGAAGGTGCATTAAACCGGGTAATTGCAAATGCAAACTTCACTGGAAGGCCTATTTCAATTGATTTCGTTAAAGAGGCACTGCGAGACTTATTGGCGCTTCAAGATAAGCTTGTGACTATCGATAATATTCAGCGTACTGTCGCGGAATATTATCGCATTCGTGTCTCTGACTTATTATCTAAACGTCGTAGTCGCTCGGTTGCACGGCCCAGACAAGTTGCCATGGCACTGTCTAAAGAGCTGACGAATCATAGCTTACCTGAAATTGGCGATGCCTTTGGTGGGCGCGATCACACCACCGTGTTACACGCGTGTAGAAAAGTAAAAGAGCTTCGTGATGAGAGTCACGAAGTAAAAGAAGATTATCAAAACTTAATTAGAACGCTGTCTTCTTAAGGGTTAAATGATGCAAATTACCATTCCAAGAGAACTATTTTTAAAACCCCTGGTACAGGTGTCTGGCGCGATTGAGCGCAAGCATACGCTACCTATTCTGTCTAATGTGCTACTCGAAGTGAAAGAGGGTGCGTTATATATGACAGGTACCGATTTAGAGATAGAGCTGGTTGCATCTGTTACCCTAGATAATAGTGTTCCAGACGCCAAAATCACGCTGCCGGCTAAAAAGCTGCTTGATATTTGTAAGAGCCTACCTGATAACTCTGATCTGGTACTCAGTACACAAGAACACCAACTGCTTTTAACTAGTGGCCAAAGCCGCTTCTCGTTAACGACATTGGCTGCTGAAGACTTTCCTAACCTCGAAGAGTGGGATGGTGAGGTAGAGTTTGTCATTACACGTTTAGAGTTAAGAAAGCTTCTCGAAGCGACCCATTTCTCTATGGCAAACCAAGATGTACGTTACTATTTAAACGGCATGTCATTTGAGGTGGACAATAGTGAGATTAAAACGGTTGCAACAGACGGCCACCGTTTAGCCATCGCGCAACAAACGTTACCTGAGTCTCTGCAAACACAACGTCAATTGATCATTCCGCGTAAAGGGGTTCAAGAAATCATGCGCTTGCTCCCTGCGGATGACGAAACAATTACCATTCAATTTGGTGCTAACCACGTGCGCATCATAGATAGCGAATTCACCTTTACCAGTAAGCTGGTGGATGGTCGATTCCCAGATTACCGTAGAGTATTACCTCGTGGGGGTGACAAGTTGGTCACTGCGAATCGAGAGTGGTTGCGCAGCGCATTCCAACGCGTATCTATCTTGTCTAACGAGAAGTTCCGTGGCGTGAGATTAAACTTGAGCAGTGGCCAGTTAAAGATCAGTGCTAACAATCCAGAGCAAGAACAGGCAGAAGAGGTAGTTGAAGTCGGTTATCAAGGCGATGATCTTGAGGTAGGATTTAATGTCTCGTATTTGTTGGATGTGTTAAATACAATTAAGTCGGAAGATGTACAGTTTACACTTTCTGATTCGAATAGTAGCGCACTGATAGAAGCTGTTGGCGATGAAAATGCAATGTATGTAGTCATGCCAATGCGCCTATAGATTTATGAGTTTGACCCATCTTAGCCTCAATACCTTTCGTAATATTGAGGCAATGGCACTTTCACCCAGTCATGCAGTTAATGTTATTCTGGGTGAAAATGGCAGCGGTAAAACCAGCCTGCTTGAAGCCATCTACTTTCTCTCCAGCGGTAAATCTTTTCGAACTAACCTTCAGAAATTGATGATCAAGCATGAAGCATCTCATTGTGTTGTTCATGCTAAAAAACAATTACATAACTTGTCTATACCGCTAGGTATCAGCAAATATACAAGTGGTGAAACTAAGCTCAAGATTCAGGGGCAGGCCAGCAGAAAAGTTGCAGAATTGGCACAGGTTTTACCTGTTCAAGTTATTACCCCAGAAAGCTATGAGCTATTTTTTGGTGGACCAAAAGAGCGAAGGAAGTTTTTAGATTTGGGTGTGTTCCACGTGGAACATCAGTTCTATGCTTCTTGGAAAATGTTTAATCAAGTGCTCAAGCAGCGTAATGCATTGCTTAAGGCAAAACCTCGGGACTACCAGTCTCAGCTCAGCTATTGGGACAAGGAGTTTGTTAGGCTGGCAGAGCAAATAAATATGCTTAGAGAGGCGTATATAGGTAGGTTTCAGGCGCATTTTTTTGATAAGATAGGGGATATAAGCCCCATATTTAAAGGCCTTGAAATTCGCTTTCAAGCGGGCTGGAAGGGGGAACTAGCTGATGTACTAGTAAATCAGCTGGAGCGTGACTTAAAACTTGGATATACAAGTAAAGGGCCTCATAAGGCAGACTTTAATTTCTATACCCAAGGTCACAGCGTAGAACATATTTTTTCTCGCGGTCAGTTAAAGCTCTTACTGTATGCACTCAAAGTAATGCAGAATAGTTTGATTGACCAGGAGAGTAATAAGCAGTCAATCTTGCTTATTGATGATTTACCTTCGGAGTTGAGTGATGATACGAAGGTGGCGGTATCTCGCTTATTAGCGCAGTGCCAGTCACAATTGTTTATTACCGCGATAACTCCAGAAAGTATTGCCGCCGTTATTGAACCAATGGAACGTGAAATCAAAATGTTCCACGTGGAACATGGCAGCTTAATAACAAAATAATTGGAAGAAACCCATGTCGGAAAATTACGATTCGTCGAGTATTAAAGTACTTAAAGGATTGGATGCTGTAAGAAAGCGTCCGGGAATGTATATCGGTGACACAGACGATGGTACTGGTTTGCATCACATGGTGTTTGAGGTCGTTGATAACTCAATCGACGAAGCACTAGCAGGATATTGTGACGATATTTTCGTAACAATTCACACTGATGGCTCTGTATCTGTTCGAGATAATGGTCGTGGTATCCCAACTTCAATTCATGAAGAAGAAGGAGTCTCTGCCGCGGAAGTTATCATGACGGTACTTCATGCCGGTGGTAAATTTGATGATAACTCATATAAAGTATCTGGCGGTTTACACGGCGTAGGTGTTTCTGTTGTAAATGCACTTTCTGAAAAACTACAACTAACAATTCGCCGTGATGGCAAAGTGCACCAGCAGAAATACACTATGGGTGTTCCTGACGCACCATTAGGTGTAATTGGTGAAGCTGAAACTACGGGCACTGAACTGAGATTTTGGCCAAGCGCAGAAACGTTCTCAGATACTAACTTCCACTACGATATTCTGGCAAAACGCTTACGCGAATTATCTTTCTTGAACTCTGGTGTTAGCATCATCTTAAGTGATGAGCGCGAAGAAAATAAGCAAGATCACTTCAAATATGAAGGAGGTATTCAGGCTTTTGTTGAATACCTAAACCGCAAGAAGACGCCTGTTCATCAAAGTGTTTTCCATTTTTCAACGGAACGTGAAGACGGTATTAGTGTTGAAGTATCAATGCAGTGGAATGATGGTTTCCAAGAAAACATCTACTGCTTTACAAACAATATCCCGCAACGAGATGGTGGTACTCACTTAGCTGGTTTCCGTGCGGCATTAACGCGTACGCTAAATACCTACATGGAAAAAGAAGGCTTTAATAAAAAGCATAAAACCAGTGCAACAGGTGATGATGCCCGTGAAGGTTTAACCGCCGTTGTAAGCGTAAAAGTACCAGATCCAAAATTCTCTTCACAAACTAAAGACAAGCTTGTTTCTAGTGAAGTGAAAGGGGCTGTTGAGCAGATGATGGCTGAAAAGCTAACTGAATTCTTGCTTGAAAACCCAGGTGACGCTAAAACCGTTGTAAACAAAATCGTTGATGCTGCACGTGCTCGTGAAGCTGCACGTAAAGCCCGTGAAATGACTCGTCGTAAAGGTGTGATGGATTTAGCTGGTCTACCGGGTAAATTAGCCGACTGCCAAGAACGAGACCCAGCACTTTCTGAACTATACATAGTGGAGGGTGACTCGGCGGGTGGTTCTGCTAAGCAAGGTCGTAACCGTAAGAACCAAGCTATCCTGCCGCTTAAAGGTAAAATCCTTAACGTAGAAAAAGCTCGCTTTGATAAGATGCTTTCTTCTCAGGAAGTAGCAACACTGATTACTGCATTAGGTTGTGGTATTGGTCGTGATGAATATAATCCTGAGAAACTAAGATATCATCGTATCATCATCATGACCGATGCGGACGTGGATGGTTCTCACATTCGTACACTGCTACTGACTTTCTTCTATCGTCAAATGCCTGAAATCATTGAACGTGGTTATGTGTACATAGCTCAACCACCACTATATAAAGTGAAAAAAGGCAAGCAAGAACGATACATTAAAGATGATAATGCACTAACAGCGTACTTGACGACATTAGCACTTAACGATGCTGCACTGTATCCAGCGGAAGGTGCTGAGCCAATTTCTGGTAACAAGCTAGAAAACTTAGTACATGATTATCAGAATACGATTGATATTATTGAGCGCCTTAAGCGTAAGTATCCATCATCTATTATGAATCGCCTTCTTTACCACCCTGAGCTAACAGAGTCAGACTTGTCTGATGAAGCAAAAGTAACGGCGTGGACTGAAAACTTGGTTGCTGACCTTGTGAAGAAAGATGAGGATGCAACTATCTTCAATGCAGAAGTTGCATTTGATGAAGAGCGTCACATGTATTACCCAGTGATAAACATCCGTCAGCATGGTGTTGATAAAGCGCATACCTTGAACTTTGACTTTATCACATCTAAAGACTACGTACGCATTGCGAACACAGGCCGCCAAATTGGTAACTTAGTGACAGAGGGCGGATACGTACAGCGTGGTGAAAAGACCCAAGCCATTGACTACTTTGAAGCTGGTCTAGAATGGTTAATCTCGGAGTCGAAGCGCGGCTTGTATACACAACGCTATAAAGGACTAGGTGAGATGAACCCAGATCAACTTTGGGAAACTACGATGGATCCTGGCGCTCGCCGTATGTTACGTGTAACTATCGAAGATGCTATTGCGGCTGACCAGTTATTCGCAACTCTCATGGGCGATCAAGTAGAGCCTCGTAGAGAGTTTATCGAAACAAATGCATTGCGCGTTGTTAACTTAGACGTGTAAATACAAGCTTCTAATAAAAAGGAGGGATTTTCCCTCCTTTTTTTATGCTTTAAAGCTTAAAACCCTAAAGCGCTCGCGGTATACTGAGCATAATTTTCAATCATTGAATCTAGCGTGAGCACGGAAATATCAGGGCTCACACACGATAAGTACCAGATAAAAATAAGCCAACTATGCAAAAATACGATATCAAAACCTTCCAAGGTTTGATCCTGGCTTTACAGGATTACTGGGCGCAGCAAGGCTGTGTTGTAGCTCAACCTTTAGATATGGAAGTTGGTGCGGGTACATTCCACCCGATGACCTTCCTTAAGTCCATTGGTCCTGAACCAATGTCGAGCGCGTATGTACAACCATGTCGCCGTCCGACAGATGGTCGCTATGGTGAAAACCCAAACCGTCTTCAGCATTACTACCAATTCCAAGTTGTATTGAAGCCGTCACCTGAAAACATTCAGGAACTATACCTCGGTTCACTAGAAGCGCTAGGTATTGATACGCTGACACATGAAGTCCGTTTTGTAGAAGACAACTGGGAATCACCAACTTTGGGCGCATGGGGACTTGGTTGGGAAGTATGGTTAAATGGCATGGAAGTGACTCAGTTCACTTATTTTCAGCAGGTTGGCGGCATTGAATGTTCACCTGTAACGGGTGAAATTACTTATGGTCTAGAGCGCCTTGCAATGTATATACAAGGTGTAGACAGCATTTATGACCTCGTTTGGACAGATGGTCCAATGGGACGCGTTACCTATGGTGATGTGTTCATGCAAAACGAAATCGAACAGTCGACATACAACTTTGAGCACGCGGACGTAGACGCGCTATTCAAGCAATTTGATCAGTGTGAAAAAGAAAGCGAAAAGCTTATCGAAGCAGGGCTGCCATTGCCAGCTTACGAGCAGGTAATGAAGGCATCTCATGCATTTAACCTATTAGATGCGCGTCACGCTATCTCAGTAACCGAGCGTCAGCGCTATATTTTAAGAGTACGTGCTTTATCAAAAGCCTGTGCACAGGCTTATTATGATGCACGTGAAGCACTTGGCTTCCCGCTTTGTAAGGATAAATAATGTCGACTGAAAACTTACTCGTAGAAATTGGTACTGAAGAGTTACCACCCAAGGCGTTACGTAACCTTGCTGAGTCATTTGCAGAAAACACGAAGCAAGAACTTGAAGCGTTAGAATTAAGCCATGAAGGCGTGAGCTGGTATGCCTCACCTCGTCGTTTAGGTATTCAAGTTAAAGCACTACAAACACAACAAGCCGACAAAGTAGTTGAAAAACGTGGTCCAGCTATTCAAGCAGCATTTGATGCTGATGGTAACGCCACAAAAGCGGCGCTAGGTTGGGCTCGTGGTTGTGGTATTGATATTGTTGATGCGGAACGTTTAGAAACAGACAAGGGCACTTGGTTACTACACAAAGCAAAAGTAGAAGGTCAACAGACCTTAGCGCTACTTAGCGATGTGATCAACAAAGCGCTGGCTAAGTTGCCGATTCCAAAGCCAATGCGCTGGGGCGCAAACAAGACGCAATTTATTCGTCCTGTGCACACTGTAGCGGCACTGCTTGGTAGTCAACAAGTCGAAGGTGAAGTGTTAGGCAAAGTCATTAGTAATGAACTTCAAGGGCATCGTTTCCATCACCCTGAGCGTGTTCGTGTAACACATGCAGATGACAGTCACCAAGTGTTAAAAGGTGCCTATGTCATTGCTGACTATGAAGCGCGTAAAGCGTTAATTCGTGGCCAAATTGAAGCTGAAGCTGAAAAGCTAGGCGCACAAGTGGCAATGGATGAAGACTTGCTTGAGGAAGTTACCTCGCTAGTTGAGTGGCCGGTCACTTTGGTTGCGTCGTTTGAGGAAGCCTTCTTGCAGGTGCCTGATGAAGCACTCATCTACACCATGAAAGACGACCAAAAGTATTTTCCACTATTAGACAAGCAAGGCAACTTGATCAACAAGTTCTTATTTGTTTCTAACATTGAAAGTAAAGATCCTAGCGTGGTTATCTCGGGTAACGAGAAGGTGGTTCGCCCACGTTTAGCGGATGCCCAGTTCTTCTTTGAAACAGATAAAAAGAAAACGTTGGAAAGCCGTCTTGAATCACTGGATTCAGTGTTATTTCAAAAGCAGCTTGGCACATTAAAAGACAAGTCAGAGCGTATTGCTGCGTTGGCAGGTTTTATTGCTGAACAACTTGGTGCCGATAAGACACTGGCAGAGCGTGCCGGCCTACTAAGTAAAACTGACCTGATGACTGAAATGGTCATGGAGTTTACCGATGTTCAAGGCGTAATGGGTATGCATTACGCACGTATCGATGGTGAAGCGGAAGAGGTTGCATTAGCGCAAAATGAGCAATATATGCCGCGTTTTGCAGGTGACAATCTACCGTCCAACCCAATCAGCTTTGCCGTTGCGCTTGCAGATAAGTTTGATACCTTGGTTGGTATTTTTGGGATCGGCCAGACACCTAAAGGTGATAAAGACCCGTTTGCACTTCGCCGTGCAGCCATTGGTGCATTACGCATTATGGTAGAAAAAGAACTACCACTAGATATTACGGATATTGTCGCTAAAGCAATGACCTTATTCGGTGATAAGCTAAGTAATGCAAATGTAGCGGATGAAGTGGTTGAGTTCATGTTAGGCCGTTTCCGAGCTTGGTATCAAGATGAAGGGATCAGTGTTGATGTGATCCAAGCAGTACTTGCAAGACGTCCAACGAGTCCGGTTGATTTTGATCGTCGCGTTAAAGCGGTAAGCCACTTTAGAACGCTAGCTGAAGCTGAGGCATTGGCTGCAGCGAATAAGCGAGTAAATAACATCTTGGCAAAAAATAATGTTGCCTCTGAAGTTGCTGTAGACAACGCGTTGTTGCAAGAAGAAGCTGAGCAGAAGCTTGCGACACAAGTTGCTGAACTTACTGCTGAGCTTGCACCTGTGTACGCAGGTGGTGATTATCAAACGGCACTAACTCGACTTGCAAGCCTACGTGAAACCGTAGATAACTTCTTTGATAATGTAATGGTAATGGCCGAAGACGAAGCGATAAAAGCAAACCGTCTGGCGCTATTGAGCCAGTTAAGCAAGTTATTCCTTAACACCGCCGATATTTCGGTGTTACAAAACTAATCGCGACCATAAAAAGCCAGCAAGCGCTGGCTTTTTGTTGATTAGTCATAAGCAAGTAAAAGGCAGTCAGCTATGATGAAAAAACAAGGGGCAATGGCGTTTTTGCTATTGGCACTCACTGCATGTAGCAGTAATTTTCAATTGCCAACAAGCTCAACTACGCCCGTCGTTGTCGGTGAGTTAGATAAGACACTTTATTTACGTGGTGACTTCACTTTATGGGATGCTGAGCCTCAGTACCGTATGGAAGAAACACAACCTGGTGTCTACGCTACCAAAGCCAGATTTATGAGTCCTGGTAAAGTTTACGAGTTTAAAATTGCTGATGAGCAGTGGAGCGAAGGCTATAACTGTGGCTATAAGAGTGAAGGGCAACTTTCGCTTGGACAACCATTGGCTGCAGATTGCAATACGGTATATAACTACTTTAGCTTTAAGCCAAGCAAAAAAGGATGGTATGAGATCCGTTTAGACTATCGAAATCCTAGAGCACCAAAAGTGGTTATTGTTAAATCTTAAAAAAGCGGCACAAGCCGCTTTTTTATTGTGCCGTTACAGACCTTTTCTAATCACATATCTATACGGTGATTCAGCCACTGCTTTAGCTACTAAGGTATGGTCCATAAACTCGCAAAAACTAGGAATATCTCTCGTCGTAGACGGGTCATCTGCTATTACTAACAAAGTCTCACCTAAGTTCATCCTTCTTACCATGCCTCTAATCATCATCACAGGTTCCGGACAACGTAAGCCTACAGCATCTAAGGTATGGTCGGTATTATCAAAACTCATTGTGGGTGGCCTTGTTAGTTACGAAAACTGTTATTTTAACCGCATGTTGTAAGTAACCTCAAGCTCGGATAACTCATGCCTTTTTAACCGTTAGCGCCAAAACTCCTAGTCAAGATGACGAGGGATGTAAAGTGACCTTTAACAAGAATGAATTCGCTCAGTTTATGGGAAAATGAGTGTGGCAGTTTCTTCCGAGTTCAGAATAGACAATAAAAAAGGCAAAACAGCTGAGCTGTTTTGCCTTGGTCACCAAGTTGAAGTTGTGTGCTGGTATTGTCTTTTAATAGCCCAGTACCAGCTGGTTGGAATTAGTCGTCTACGCGCTCGAATACGGTAGCGATACCTTGGCCTAAACCAATACACATAGTTGCAAGGCCATACTTCGCGTCTTTCTCTTCCATTAGGTTGATAAGTGTTGTGCTGATACGTGAGCCAGAACAACCTAGCGGGTGGCCAAGCGCAATGGCGCCACCGTTAAGGTTCACTTTCTCATCGACCTTATCTAGTAGACCTAGGTCTTTTAACACAGGTAGAGATTGAGCTGCGAAGGCTTCGTTCAGTTCAGCAACATCGATATCATCAATAGTAATACCTGCTTGTTTCAATGCTTTTTGTGAGGCTGGAACTGGTCCGTAACCCATAATTGAAGGATCGCAGCCTGCAACCGCCATTGACTTAACTCGAGCACGGATCGGAAGGCCAAGCTCTTTTGCTTTAGACTCGCTCATGACCAACATCGCTGAAGCGCCGTCAGAAAGTGCTGAAGACGTTCCCGCCGTTACCGTACCTGAGGCTGGATTAAATACCGGGCGCAGCTGACCTAGACCTTCTAGGTTGGTTTCCGGGCGGATAACTTCATCATGCTCAACAAGTACAGGTGTACCGTCTGCATCATGTCCTTCCATTGGTAGAATTTCTTTGGCAAAACGGCCTTCCACGGTTGCAGCATACGCACGTTGGTGTGAGCGTACCGCAAACTCATCTTGTTGCTCACGGCTGATCCCGTGCATTAACGCTAGGTACTCTGCTGTTAAGCCCATCACGCCAGCCGCTTGAGCAACTGATGTTGCAAGGCCTGGGTGAAAGTCATTGCCATGGGTCATTGGTACGTGACCCATGTGCTCAACACCACCAATCAGGTAAGTGTCACCAGCACCTGTCATGATAGCGCGAGCTGCGTCGTGTAATGCCTGCATTGATGAACCACATAAGCGGTTTACGGTTACTGCTGGTACGGTGTGCGGTATACCAGCTAACAATGCAGCGTTACGGCCAACGTTAAAGCCTTGCTCTAAAGTTTGCTGTACACAGCCCCAGTAAATGTCGTCAATGGAATCAGGGGCAACTTGAGGATTACGCTCTAGTAAGCCTTTCATTAGATGTGCGCTCAAATCTTCGGCACGTTTATGCTTGAATACACCGCCTTTTGAACGGCCCATTGGGGTACGAATACAATCTACGATTACCGCGTTTTCCATGTTACTTGCCCTCCACTTGATAGAACACTTTACCTTCATCAGCCCACTGTCTTGTTTGTTCAGAGACTTGGTAAATTTCACCAAGGTGAGCGTACTTGTCAGCCATCGCAACAAAATTTGCTAGGCCAATTTGGTCTAGATAACGGAAAGCACCGCCTCTGAATGGAGGGAAGCCGATACCATAAATGAGTGCCATGTCAGCTTCTTGTGGTGAAGCTACAATGCCTTCTTGAAGACATAGCAATACTTCGTTGATCATTGGCACCATACAGCGTTCGATAATCGTTTGTTTATCAAAGTCACTTGGAGCGTCGCAAATACTGCTTAGCAGCTCAAGTGCACTGTCGTCTTTACTCTTCTTCAAGCGGCCTTTGCGATCAGGTGCGTATTGGTAGAAACCTTTTTGGTTTTTCTGACCAAAGCGCTCAGCGTTCGCAAGCACAGCAACTGGGTCTTTATCTTTGCGCGCCATACGCGTTGGGAAACCATCAGCCATTACACCAGTACAGTGATTTGCTGTATCAATACCCACGACATCAAGTAGATATGCAGGACCCATCGGCCAGCCAAAGACATTTTCCATTACTTTATCCACTTTGGCGAAGTCTGCGCCTTCAACCACAAGTTGGCTAAAGCCTGCAAAGTAAGGGAATAGAACTCGGTTAACAAAGAACCCAGGGCAATCGTTTACCACGATAGGAGACTTACCTAGTTTTAAGGCGTAATCAACTACAGCTGCAACCGTTTCGTCAGATGTTTGTTCACCACGGATAATCTCAACCAGTGGCATTTTTGGTACTGGGTTAAAGAAGTGCATACCACAGAAGTTTTCAGGCTTCTCTAATGCAGTTGCCAGCTCATCGATACGAATAGTCGATGTATTTGAGGTCAGGATAGTACCTTCTGGCAGTTGTGACTCAAGGCTAGCCAATACCGACTTCTTGATCTTGGGGTTTTCCACAACCGCTTCAACAATGATATCCGAATCTTGTAGATCTTGATCGTTAAGGGTTGGTTTGATTTTTCCAAGTGTTGCAACCATTTTGTCCATCGACATGTGGCCGCGTTGTACTTTCTTACCAAGCAATTTTGCAGCTTCACCCATGCCCAGGTCTAGTGCACCTTGTTGAATGTCTTTCATCACAATCGGTGTGCCTTTGTAGGCTGATTGGTAAGCGATACCGCCACCCATAATACCTGCACCTAGCACTGCGGCTTGCTTGATCTCTGTGTTGCTTTGTTTTGCTTGCTTCTTGGCGACCGTTTTGATGTATTGATCCGCTAAGAAAATACCGGTTTGCGCTGCGGCTTCAGCCGTTCTAGCAAGCTTTGCAAAGTTTTGGTTTTCCAATGCCATCGCTTCGCTGCGACCAAGGTTGGCGGCTGCTTTAAGCGTTTGAACCGCCATCATAGGTGCTGGGTAGTGGCCCTTAGTTTTTGCCATTACCATGCCTTCAGCCATGCCAAAACTCATGCCTTGCTCAACACGGTTCATTTTCAACGGCTCAAGCTTAACTTGACGTTTTGCTCGCCAATCTAGCTTACCTTCGATGGCTTGCTCTACCGTGCGGATCGCCGCTGTCATTAGCTTGTCAGCAGGGACAACGCCGTCAACTGCACCCACTTTTAGTGCGTCGTTTGCACGGTTTTCTTGACCTGTGGTGATCCACGTCATGGCATTATCAGCGCCGATTAAGCGAGGAAGTCTTACGGTGCCCCCAAAGCCTGGCATAATGCCAAGTTTTACTTCAGGTAGGCCAATCTTTGCGCTGTCTGTTGCGATGCGGTAATCGGTTGCCAATAACCACTCACAGCCACCACCTAGTGCAAGACCATTAACGGCTGATAGGGTTGGAAACGGTAGATCTTCAATCGCATCGAAGACGTCTGTTGCCGTTTTAATCCAGCCAATGAGTTCTTCTTCTGGGCGCTGGAAAGTCGGTAGGAATTCGAAAATATCTGCGCCAACGATAAAGTGGTCTTTGTCGCTGGTAAAGATTAAGCCCTTGATATCATCACGCTGGCTCAATTCGATTAGCGCTTCGTGGCTTTCTTTTAGTACTTGCTGAGATAATTTGTTTACTGAGCCTGGTAGGCAAAATTTAAACTCAGCGATATTGCCTTTGCAAAAATCAACTACAAAGGACTCGCGTTTGATTAACATACATGTTCTCCCGTGCTTTACACTGGTACGATGAGTTGTAATTTCAATCAGTGTGGATCCTTTAGCGGCAAATTGCAATGAAAAATTTACCGCACATTTACTGAAATACCTGAGTCGGTTTGCTATGGTGGCTTAACACACCTCGCATTTAGTGTAATTTGCGAACCGATCCGCAAATTACAAGCCGAGTGGCAGTTCTTCAGTGCCACCTTTAGATAAGCATACTTTGGCTGTATTTCAATTTAGGTGTGTATTCTTTTTGGCAGATTGAGAAGGGTTTGCATGACATATTGGTTACGCCGCTTTGCTGCGGGCAGCTTGTGTATGGTGAGCTGGCTCTGTGCAGCTGATAGCACTCACGACGAATTCAAAGAGGCCGAGCGTATTGCTTGGTCTGGTAATTATAGTAATTTTAAGGCTGCCATTGCGCAGCTAGACCATCCACTCAAGCCTTATGTCGAAATGGCATTTTACAAGCGTCACCCAAGGTTAAAGTATCAGCAAGAAATCCAACACTTCCTCATGGTGTATGAACATACGCCGCTCGAATGGCCGGTGCGCGCTGCTTGGTTAGACTACTTAAAGCGGTACAAGAAAAAAGCACGTTTCATTGAAGACTACCGTGATACCAGTGATGTGGAGCTTAAATGTACTTACTTGGCATATCAGTTAGATTTAGGCGCTCCCCAAAAAGCGATTCTTGATCAAATTGCTGATATTTGGACTGTCGGTAAGTCGCAACCTAAAGCGTGCGATGGCCTGTTTAATCTATGGCATAAAGCTGGGTATAGAACACCTGAACGTGTATGGCAGCGAGTCACAAATGCGGCTCAGTCGGGGCAAACATCTTTGTTAGATTATCTTGGCCGATTATTGCCAAAAGGAGAGGCGTATTTAGCTGATCTATATAAGAAGGTACGTCAAGATCCCAGCGCAGCGGCTGGATTATATCGATTTAAGAAGCGCAATAAAAAAGAGTCTGAAATCGCAGTGTACGGGGTAAGGCGATTAGTGTGGCGCGATCCTGATTTAGCTTTACGCGCTTGGCAGAAAATGCAAGAAATGTTTGTCTTCACCCAACAGCAAAAAGACAGTGTGGCTTATCGTTTTGCATTAGCACTGGCATCCAAAGGCCATGACGATGCGAGATTTTGGCTCAATAAGGTGCCAAAATCGATGCAGGATAAAAAGCTTCTGCAATGGCTGATGAGTAACATGCTCAAAGAACAGGACTGGGAAGGGATCTCGGCATTATTTGTCGGTCATGAGCAGTTGAGCAATGGTCAACAATACTGGTTAGCGTATAGCCTTGCGCAGCGGGGTGACATGGCTAAGGCAAACGATATCTGGCGGCTACTAGCACAAGAGCGTGATTACTATGGTTTCCTTGCCGCCGCACGCTTAGGTTTACCTGTCTCATTAAAGGAAGAGCCCTTAAATGTTGAACCAAAAGTGGTACAACGCGTATCTCAAGCGCCTGGATTTAAACGTGCCAAGGCGTTGTACGAGTTAGAAAGGTATACGCAGGCACGCCGTGAATGGAACTATTTAACCAACACATCGAGCAAGGAGGAGAAACTTGCCGCCTCCATTTTAGCTGCGGAACTTGATTGGTATGACAGCACCATTTTTACACTCGCTCAGATCAAAGCATGGAACTATGTCGACCTTCGTTTCCCTATGGCATTTAAGGAGCTGTTTACTAAATACAGTAAGCGTAACCGAGTTGATGTTGCTTGGAGTATCGCCATTGCTCGGCGCGAGAGCTCTTTTGCGCCAGATGCGCGCTCAAGCGCTGATGCACACGGTTTGATGCAGCTACTTCCGAGCACGGCAAAATACGTGAATAACCGTAAACGCGTTACTCAGCATCGCCTCTATCAGCCGGCGACGAATATCCGCCTTGGGACGAGTTACTTAGAATACTTAAAGCGAAAAAATGCGGGTAATGAAATACTGGCGACAGCATCTTATAACGCAGGGTTTCACAGAATTAAACGCTGGCTTCCACGAGAAGCGATGCCAGCGGAGCTATGGATAGAGCTAATCCCGTATCGAGAAACCCGTGATTACGTTAAAAATGTGATGGCCTACCGGCAGGTTTACCATACTCGCCTTGGTCGAGATGGCAACATCTTGGCAAGTATCTTGGATATGAAAATTGTGAAGTAAACGCACATGGCTGGTATTAGACTCAGTTCGTCGTTTTTAGGTATCAGCTATGATAGACTCGAAAGTATGTGAATTTTTGAAAATGGGTACACCATGGATAAGTTAGCAAATTTATACGCAGAGCATATTGCCACATTGCAGCAGCGTACAAGAACGATAGTAGAAAGAGAAGGGCTTGAGGGATTGGTTATCCACTCAGGGCAGGCAAAGCGTCAGTTCCTTGATGATATGTACTATCCGTTTAAAGTGAATCCGCAATTTAAAGCTTGGTTACCCGTTATCGACAACCCGCATTGCTGGATCGTAGTCAATGGCAGTGATAAACCAAAACTGATCTTTTATCGTCCAGTCGATTTTTGGCACAAAGTACCTGACGAGCCGAGAGACTTTTGGGCTGAGTATTTTGATATTCAGCTACTCGTTAAACCGGATCAGGTTGAGCAGTTACTGCCATACGACAAAGCCAACTTTGCCTATATTGGTGAGTATCTAGAAGTTGCACAAGCGCTAGGCTTTACGCAAGTGAACCCTGAGCCGGTGATGAACTTCTTGCACTACCATCGTGCCTACAAGACACAGTATGAAATGGAGTGCTTACGTGAAGCGAGTCGTTTGGGTGTACTTGGTCACATGGCGGCCAGAGATGCTTTTTTTGCTGGTGGCTCTGAGTTTGAAATTCAGCAAGCTTACCTAAGCGCAACGCAGCATATGGAAAATGATACGCCTTATGGCAACATCGTTGCATTAAACGAAAATTGTGCCATCTTGCACTACACCCACTTTGAGCGCAAAGCACCAAGCAAGCACCTGTCTTTCTTGATTGATGCTGGCGCAAATTTCAACGGCTATGCGTCTGATATTACTCGTACTTATGACTTTGCAAAGCAAGGCGAATTTGCAGAGTTGGTGAAAGTCATGAACGATCACCAAATTGAATTAGGCAAAGCGCTGCAGCCGGGTAAATTGTACGGCGAGTTACACATTGATTGTCATAATCGCGTGGCTCAAGTACTGAGCGACTTCAATATTGTAAAATTAGACGCTCAGGCAATTGTTGAAAAAGGCATTACCTCGACCTTCTTCCCACATGGTTTAGGTCACCATATCGGCTTGCAAGTCCATGATATGGGTGGCTTTATGGCGGATGAAACTGGTACGCACCAAGCGCCACCTGAAGGTCATCCATTCTTGCGTTGCACTCGTAAGATTGAAGCAAACCAAGTGTTTACTATTGAACCTGGGTTATACTTCATCGATTCATTGCTAGAAGACCTAGCGCAAACGGATAACAAACAGTATATCAATTGGGATAAAATTGATGCACTGAAGCCGTATGGTGGTATCCGAATTGAAGATAACATCATTGTTCATGAAGATAGACTAGAAAACATGACTCGTGACTTAGGTCTAGCGTAATACCATTTTCTAGTACTGTAGAACATTATATTTGGGGGCCGCTTGGCTCCCTTTTAGTTTGGAACATTATGTCTGAATATTTCATCCCGAGTGAATCAATTAGTCATCACGAAGAAATTAAAAAGAGCACTTTTATTGTGCACCTTGCGCATACGCCAACGGTTGAAGATGCCAAAGCTTTTATCAAGCAAATCAATGATGCTTACCCTGACGCTAGGCACAATTGTTGGGCACATATTGCAGGTGCACCTGGGGGCAGTCATGTACTTGGGTTTTCTGATGATGGAGAACCCAATGGCACCGCGGGTAAACCTATGTTGAATGTCTTGATGGGCTCTGGGCTTGGTGAAGTGACGGCAGTGACAACTCGTTATTTCGGTGGTATTAAGCTTGGCACTGGTGGGTTAGTGAGGGCATATGGTGGGACATTAAATAATGCACTTGCCACCCTTAAGACGGTAAAGAAAGTACCAGCTTCGATATTGGTAGGTCACAGCGACTACCATCTTCAAGGAGTCATAGAGCAATTACTACAAAGCCAATTTACAGTGCTACAGTTAGACAAAGAGTATGGTGCTAATATTGCGTGGCAAATTGCAGTAGATAGCCGTGAAACACAACAAATCATTGATGCTATTTATGAATTAACCAATGGTGTTGTATTATTTAAGCAACCCAAGGAGTAAGCTCTACTTCTTTACATTCACCAATTAACCTCTGGGTTAAATAACAAAAAGCGCAGCGTACAAAATGCAATTTCGTACCATAATAAAAATACTCGGGCAGTTAGTCGCTCTATTTAGTATCACTATGGTGCCACCGGCCATTGTATCTTTGATATACAAAGATGGTGGTGGTGTACCGTTTGTTTTGGCTTTTATTTTTAGTGTACTAATGGGGTTGTTCGCTTATTACCCAAACCGCAAAGAAAAGGGCGACCTAAAAGCCAGAGAGGGCTTTTTAATCGTCGTACTGTTTTGGCTAGTACTAGGGGCGTTTGCATCCTTACCGCTGATTTTCTTAGATAAACCTAATCTTTCTTTTGCCGATGCCGTCTTTGAGGCTTTTTCGGGGCTAACCACCACAGGCGCTACAGTGCTGACGGGCATTGAACACTTACCTAAATCGGTACTGTTTTATCGCCAGCAGTTACAGTGGCTTGGTGGTATGGGGATCATCGTACTCGCCGTGGCGGTGCTGCCCATGCTTGGTGTCGGTGGTATGCAGTTGTATCGAGCGGAAACGCCAGGCCCTGTGAAAGACTCCAAGATGACCCCGCGCATTGCCGATACAGCAAAGCACTTGTGGTATATTTATGTGTCTCTTACCGCAGCTTGTACCGTTTCGTATTGGTTTGCGGGGATGAACTGGTTTGACGCGATTTGTCATGCTTTTGCCACGATCGCCATCGGGGGGTTTTCGACCTACGACGCTTCAATGGGATACTTTGATAACCCGTTTATTAATGTTATTTGCGTGGTTTTCTTATTAATCGCTGCGATTAACTTCTCACTTCACTATGCCGCCGTGTCGAGCCGAAATATTAAAGTCTATTTACGCGATCCAGAGTTTAAAGTTTTCCTCTTTATACAGTTGGCGCTGGTGGTTATATGCTTTGCTGTGCTGTCGTCAAACAACGTCTATGAAAGCGGTGACGAAACCCTAGACCAAGCACTATTCCAAGCCGTTTCAATTAGTACGACCGCAGGCTTTGCAACCGATAGCTTTTCAAGTTGGCCTTTGTTCTTGCCTATTTTACTTATTTTTTCGAGCTTTATCGGAGGTTGTGCGGGTTCTACTGGTGGTGGTATGAAAGTTGTTCGAGTCTTCTTGCTCTATTTGCAAGGGATCCGCGAGCTGAATCGTTTAGTCCATCCTCGTGCTATTTACTCAATTAAGTTAGGGCGCAAAGCGTTGCCAGATAAAGTGGTTGAGGCAGTGTGGGGGTTTTTCTCTGCTTACGCTTTGGTGTTTGTGATCATCATGATTGCACTACTTGGCACTGGGCTGGATAACATTACCGCTTTTTCTGCAACCGCTGCATGCCTGAATAACCTAGGTCCTGGACTGGGAGAGGTTGCGGCACATTATGGTGATATTACTGACTCTGCAAAATGGATACTGACTTTGGCCATGGTCTTTGGTCGACTGGAGATATTTACACTGTTAGTTCTATTTACACCTACCTTTTGGCGCGGTTAAGCATCAATTCCCACTGGGCTTTCATGAAAGAAAGCCCATCTTCCCTGCATATGTGACCAACTCCTGCCTTCTTGTTTAAGTTCGAAAACAAAAAGTTAATAAAAAAATTGAAAAACTCGGATTTTCGGGGTTTTCAAATGTCAGTATTTTTACAACGATTTAACTTCGAGGTAATGGTTTTGCTTGCCACACGCTTTTCAGATAAAGGGTTTAAAGTGATTAAGGGATTTGCCGCAAGCCAAGAGCAGGGCTCTGGTATGCAGCTTATAGAACGAAGCGTAATGCAGTTGAACAACATGATCAGTGAGGCTGGTTACTTACAGGCTAACCAGGCTGTGTTGGGAAACGCTCAGTCTTATGACTTGTTTCACCAAATAGGATGTGAAAGTGGTGCGCGGTTTGTTGTACAAGTTGTCTCAGAGAATGAACTTTGGCAAAAGCGTCAGCTTCCTGCATTACTTGATTGTCACGAGTCACATAGTAATAGCTGCTTGTTTCAAAAGGACTTATCTGGAATTTTGTTTGTAGCTAAGCGTAATAGTGAACCGATGATGTTGTTTATTGCAGCTGAAGAGCTTGCTATGCCACAGAGTTCGCTTGAGATACAAAGCCGGATGATGACGCTAAGAGATGGCGCAATCATGCTAAAAAGTCACTTTCTGATTAAGTGAACGGCCCTTTTTTAGGTATTGTTGATAGTTCAACAGTTGTAATTAATCTCAATTCAGTTTTAAATGACCTTCCACTAAAACTGCTACAATGAAACAGTAGTAGACTTGAACTCGGGAAGGGTTGAATACATGTTAAAAACTCAGGAGGTAGGGCAAGAAGCCTTGCTCACCGCAATCAGCGCAGGAAGCATTGTTGATTTAGAAATTTGTTTGCCGGCAAACAGTAAAAGAATAAAAACAGAATACGTCGGTATGCTACAAGGGACGTTTCTCATTCTAAACCATCCCAACCCTAAGCGATTAGGCGCGGCGCTGGACTATGTAATGGAAGGGACTTCGGTCATCGTCCGAGCGTTGCTCGAAAATGGTGATGGTCAGGTCATTGCATTCAAATCGCAAATTAAGGCGGTTTCTGTCCATCCCGCGCGGCTTATTTTCCTTTACCCGCCTGACAAAATTCAGACCTATAAATTGCGCTCACAAAATCGAGTACCCACCTTAATTCCAGCTAATTTTCACTGTCATGGCATTAAAGAAGTCGGAGTGATCAAAGATATTTCTTTGGCTGGATTACAATTAGATTTGACTTCCATTGATGCTGAGCATTTGGAGGAGGGGTTGAACTGCGAGGTATTTATAGAAGGCAAAGAGGGAAATCAAATCACCCTTGAGGGGACTATCCGGCGGATAAAAGGGCATGAGCAGATTGTATCGCTAGGGATCCGTCTCACTTCAAGTCCAGATATTATCCGTGGCGTATTAAAAGATTATTTAATCGACTTGTCTATTTTTCAAGACCAACAAGATACTTAACCTTAACTCGGGATCAGAAGTTAGTTAATCAACTAAATTACCTAAGCTCAAAAGCGCAATACCACTCTAGCCAGAAGTTATTTCTACAAAGATGTAGGTATCAGAGTGGTAGCAGGACGCGAGAGCGGAGTTATCCCCAAAACTCTCTGGCTAGATAAGGAAATAATTTAATGTGATTTTAAAAGCAATAAGTTAGCTCGTTTCTTATTCAAAACTTAGGTTAAATAAGCAATTTTGACCGCAGTTAGCGTCTTAATACTTCCTCAAATGGACCACTTAATTAAGCGAATTGGTATTAAACGAATAAAGCGCTCACTTGGAAGAGCTTTTCTACAACACCGATTTGCTTTTTGTCGATCAAGAACATGATCACATGGTCGCCTGATAAAATAATGGTATCGTCGTGTGCTATCAGTACATCCTCATCGCGCACGATTGCGCCTATGGTTGCCCCTGGCGGTAACTTGATATCTCGAACTGCACGGCCCACCACTTTGGAAGTATTTTCATCGCCGTGAGCAACGGCTTCAATTGCTTCAGCTGCCCCTTTACGTAATGAATAAACGTTCACAATATCCCCTCGGCGAACATGGGTGAGTAGTGCCGAAATAGTCGCTTGCTGTGGTGAGATAGCGATATCAATATCGCCACCTTGTACAAGGTCAACATAAGCGCCGCGTTGGATCAGGGCCATGGTTTTTTGTACACCCATACGCTTAGCCAACATGGCTGCCATAATATTGGCTTCGTCGTCGTTGGTGACCGCGATGAAGACATCTACTTGCTCAATATGCTCTTCTGATAACAACTCTTGATCTGAGGCATCACCACAAAAGACCACTGTGTTATCGAGGGTTTCAGACAGTTGTGTGGCACGCGCTTGGTTACGCTCGATGAGCTTTACACTGTGATTTTTGTCTAGAGAGCTGGCTAATCCTGCACCTATGTTACCACCGCCAGCTATCATAATTTTCTTGTATGAACGCTCAAGCTTTTGTAGCTCATTCATCACCGCACGAATATGTTTTGTTGCAGCGATAAAGAAAACTTCATCATCGGCTTCAATCACAGTGGTGCCGAGTGGTTTGATGGCTTTACCCTGACGATAAATAGCGGCGACTCGCGTATCGACGTTAGGAATGTGCTCTTTTAATGCTGAGAGCGCATAGCCAACAAGCAAGCCACCGTAATACGCTTTTACTGCGACAAGTGATAGCATGCCCTCGGCAAATTGCAGTACTTGTAGGGCTCCTGGGTAGTCTATTAATCTACGAATATACTGCGTCACTAGCTGCTCTGGGGCAATGTAATGATCGACAGGTAAATCATCATTATGGAACAGCTTTTCTCTATATTTTAAGTATTGCTCGGAACGGATCCGAGCAATTTTGGTCGGCGTATTGAAAATACTATAAGCGACCTGACACGCAATCATATTTACTTCATCGGAGCTGGTTACGGCGATGATCATGTCAGCGTCTTCCGCTCCTGCTTGACGTAAAATCTCAGGGTGCGCACTATGTCCAGTGACACCCTGTAAATCGTATTTGTCTTGCAGCTCTCTTAAGCGCTCGCCATCAATGTCGACAACGGTAATTTCATTTTCTTCACCGACGAGGTTTTCTGCCAGTGTCCCGCCGACTTGGCCGGCGCCTAAGATGATGATTTTCATATTGGTTACGGTCGATTTTCTTTTATTGTTTTGTCAACTTTGCGTAGTAAAACCCATCACTCAGTCCGGGTAATAGCTGCAAGCCTGGTTGTGTTGTTGTGTCTGCATCATGCAAAGGCACAAGAGTCGCATCTGGAGTCGCAGAGAGAAAACGTGCGATCTGTTGTTGATTCTCTTGCGGTAATACTGAACAGGTAGCATAAACTAGTGTGCCACCGGGCTTAAGTAATGGCCAGATCTTATCAATAATTTGTGCCTGTAACGTCACCAAGTTATCAATGTCAGAGGCGCGTCTTAGCCATTTGATGTCCGGGTGTCGTCTGATCACGCCAGTTGCAGAGCACGGCACATCTAACAAGATGCGGTCGTATTGCTCACCATCCCACCATGCTTCAGGGTCGCTTGCGTCACCTTCAATGCAGTTAGCCGTCAGCCCTATGCGCTTTAGGTTTTGCTCTACGCGTTGCAAGCGCTCACCATCGGCATCAATGGCCGTCACTTCGGCTTTTGCTAACTCTAAGATATGGCAAGTTTTCCCTCCAGGTGCTGCACAAGCGTCAAGGATCTTGTCGCCTTCTTGTGGCGCTAATAATCTTGCCGCTTTCTGAGCCGCGGCATCTTGCACTGAGCAAGCGCCAGCTGAAAATTGCGGGAGAGCGTAGACGTCAATTGGGCTGGCAAGCAGGATCCCATCTGGATATTCGTTGTGGTACTCATAGGCGATCCCTTCGTTGTCTAACAACGCAGCGTAGTCCGATGTTGAGAACTGCGACTGATTAACACGCAGCCACATCGGTGCTTGTTGTTGGTTCGCCTCTAAAATAGCCTGCCACTGAGTTGGATAGGCAGCTTTTAGTTGATTGATAAACCAGCCAGGGTGGTTGTATAAACAAGCTGGGATTTCTGCAGCACTTGTTTCTAACTCGACCTGGTGGCGTTGGAAGTTGCGTAAAATTGCATTAACCAAGCCTTTCATGCCAGGTGCTCTTAGTGGAGTAAGCGCGTTAACAGTTTCGGCAACCGCAGCATGAGCTGGAACACGCATATGCTGAAGTTGGTAAATACCCACATACAACAAAAACTGGAATACACGGCGCTTGCCTTTTAAAGGCTGTTCTAGTAACTGCTGGCAGTAGTGTTCTAGAGAAGGTAAATACCTCAGCACACCGTAGCAAATTTGCTGTAGCAAGGCTTTGTCTTTACCGTCTAATTGACTTGTAGCGAGTGGTAACTGTGCGCTTAATGACGCACCTTTATCGACCACTTGGAACAGGGTTTGGGCGGCAAGCGCACGAACGTTACTCACGCTTCACCCACCTTAGTGCCGACAGCAACCCAGTCTGCACGGCCGTTTAAAAAGTCTTGCGCAGACATCGGTTTTTTGCCTTGAGGCTGCAGAGTAAGGATTTGCAGCGCTTTTGTACCACAAGCAATCACAATACCTTGCTTATCCGCTCGGAGTATTTGCCCAGCTTCACCTTGTGCATCAACAACTTGAGCTTGCCAAACTTTGACGCTATTGCCTGCCATCTTGGTAAAACAGACTGGCCACGGGTTGAAAGCTCTGATATTGCGTTCGATTTGCTCAGCACTCATTTGCCAATCGATATCGGCTTCTTCTTTGCTCAGTTTCTTAGCATAATTAGCCTGTGTATCATCTTGCTTCTCTGGTGTGATCTCACCAGCAGACAAACGGGCCAAAGTGTCAATTAAGGCATCAGGGCCAAGTTCAGCTAATTTGTTATATAAATCCGCACTGGTATCAGTCGCAGTAATAGGGCAGCGAGCAATATGTAACATATCGCCAGTATCTAGGCCTTCGTCCATTTGCATGATGGTTACGCCTGTTTCGTCGTCACCAGCCCAAATAGCGCGTTGAATCGGTGCAGCCCCTCGCCATCTTGGTAAGATAGAACCATGAACATTAAGACAACCCAGTCGAGGTGTGTCCAAAATAGCTTTTGGCAATAGTACCCCATACGCAACAACAATCATTACATCGGCATTCAATGCCGCTAATTCTGCTTGCGCTTCTGGTGTTTTGAGCGATTGCGGTTGTAATACCGGCAGCTCATGTTGTTGTGCTAATACTTTTACTTCACACGCTTTGAGTTTTTTACCTCGTCCGGCAGGACGATCTGGTGGACAGTACACGGCCACTACGTCATGGTGTGATTGAATGAGAGCGTCAAGGTGGCGCGCTGCAAAGTCAGGCGTGCCTGCGAAAACGATACGCAAAGGATTACTCACGAAATACCCTAAAGTCAGTTAGTTGTTGGTTAGGCTTGCTTTGCAGCGAGCTTGGCTTCTTTTTCAAGCTTTTTGCGAATGCGGTTACGTTTCAATGGTGATAGGTAATCAATGAACAGTTTACCAACAAGGTGGTCGAGTTCATGTTGAATACATACCGCAAGTAGGCCTTCTGCGTCTAGCTCGTATTCTTCGCCTTGTTCATTAAGCGCCTTTACCGTAACGGTTTCCGCACGGTCTACTTTGGCGTAAGAATATGGGACTGACAAGCAACCCTCTTCACTGACGGTTGAACCATCACGCTTGATGATCTCCGGATTGATTAGTACGCGAGGTTCGTCACGCTCTTCCGATACATCAATAACCACAATACGCTGGTGAATATCGACTTGTGTTGCAGCAAGGCCGATGCCATTCTCATCGTACATCGTTTCCATCATGTCTTTGACTATCTGACGGATGTCGTCATTTACCTCTGCAACTGGCTGTGCAACCGTGCGTAAGCGCTCATCTGGAAACTTTAAAACTTCTAATTTGGCCATGATTACCCTAAATCAATTTATCGTGTAAGCTGTTGTAAGCTAGTGTATGGTCTTATTTTAGCCATTCAAGTTCCCCTTTAACAGGTTTTGGTGGATAATAACCAAAAATAACCACAAGGAAGCCATCATGAAATATCCGATTGCTGCAATAATGATCGCTAGTTGCACTGTTTTTACTGTTAAAGCAGAGACCTTGACTGTGAAAGCAAACGCGCCACAACATTATGTGGTAAAAAAAGGCGATACCTTGTGGGATATTTCAAAAATGTATTTGCGCTCTCCATGGAAGTGGAAGCAGTTGTGGCAATGGAATCCGAGTATTAAAAATCCGGATTTGATTTATCCTGGCGATAATCTTAAGTTGCAATACGATGCCAACGGCAATCCTATGTTGGTACTGGATAAAAGCATAAAAAAACTTTCTCCACATACGCGTATAGTGAATCAAAAAGCGAAGGCAATTCCAACCTTACCACTGCCGCTTATGGAACCTTTCTTACGTTTTGAGCAAGCCCTCAGTGAATCTGTGTTTTCCCAGAGTCCTATTGTTTTAGGTGCAGATCGCAATGTAAAAAATGCATCTCCAGGCCATCTGTTGTACGTTAAAGCTGACCTTGTAAAAGGTGGGCATTATGCCATTTATCGACAAGGCGAGACATATCGTACGCTAGATAGTAACGAAGCGCTTGGTTTAGAAGCCGTGCTAGTCGGTTTTGGTCATGTAGTGGAACAGGGAGATATTCGCGCAGGAAGACCAGCTAAACTCAAACTTGAAGTGGCGAAACAAGAGGTTAGAGCGGGGGATATAGTATTACCCATCGCCGATGGTCAGAGCTATCCCGCACAATTTGCCATGTCTCGCCCTGAGCAGCAAACACACGGGCGCATCATTGCCAGTGATAACAAGCTTAGAGAGTTTAGCACGATGAGTGTCGTGGTACTCGATGTAGGTAGCAAAGCGCAGCTTAAAGAAGGACATATTCTTGATATTGTAAGGCAATCACCTACAGTTATAGAAAGTCAGCATGGTCCACGGTATATTGAAGATGCATCACGACTCGACAAAATGATCACTGAAATGGGATCTTGGTTTGGAGAGGAGAATGATGACAACAGCGTAGTGTGGCATATGCCCAAGGAAAAGGTGGGTGAAGTGATGGTTTTCAAGGTATATGACGACCTCAGTTATGCGATGGTTGTTGCAACCTCTGAACCCATTCGAGTTGGTGATTACGTACAAGCATTCAAGGAAGTTGCGCACAACTAAGTGACTATGTTCCTCCTTGAGTGAAACGATAAACTCAAGGAGAGAGTATGGAGCATTCCAAATTGGCTCAAGCATTGGCGTTAACCTTATGCCAAGGGTTGGGCACTAAAACTATTATGGCTTTACTTAGCCATCTACCTCTTAGCCATCTATTCACGATGGATCAATCTGGCCTTTGCGCCCTCGGACTCAGTGAGTCAGTCGCAACTAATTTAATTCACACCGATTGGTCTCGTGTTGAGCGTATCATGGCGTATTGCGAGCGCCATCAGATCCATATAGTGTCGATGTTTTGTCTTGGTTATCCAGAGCAACTGAAAGAAATTTGTCACCCGCCCATTGTACTTTTTTGCAAAGGGGACGTCACAGTATTGAAGCGGCCTCAGGTTGCGATTGTTGGTAGTCGTAGCTCCACTCGAACTGGGCTTGAATTAGCACATGAGTTTGCTCAGGGGTTAAGCCGAGCTGGTTTGGTGGTGACATCAGGAATGGCAAGGGGGATCGATGGTGCAGCGCATCAAGGCACTATAGATGTTGATGGTAGCACGATTGCCGTGCTTGGTACGGGAGTCGATGTTGTTTACCCCAAACGTCATCAACGGCTGTATGAGGATATAATCCAGCAGGGGTTGGTGGTAAGTGAGTTTTTGCCCGGAACACCTGCAAATAGCAATCATTTTCCGCGTCGAAATCGCATCATTTCAGGGTTGTCTCTTGGTGTATTGCTTGTTGAAGCAGAGATTAAAAGTGGTTCGCTTATCACTGCAAGGTACGCGCTGGAGCAGAATAAAGAGGTGTTTGCCATCCCCGGCTCAATCAAAAATAGGTTAAGCAGTGGTTGTCATTACCTGATAAAGCAAGGGGCAAAGCTTACCGAAAATATCGAGGATATTTTGGAAGAAGTGAGCTTTTTTTGTGAAAACAGTCTATATAGTATAGAAATAGATGAGCAAAAAGAGGAGCAATGTCCTGTATTAGAAAACCTTGGCTTTGAAGTGACCTCAGTGGATACTTTAACGCAAAGGACCCAGTGGCCAGTAGAACAGGTGGTTGCCAGACTATTGGACCTAGAACTCGAAGATAAAGTAGAGCGTGTACTAGACGGCTACATAAAACTCGCGAGGGGTTAAGAAGATGTTTGATATTCTAATGTATTTATTTGAGAATTATATTCACAGTGAGGCAGAAATATTTGTCGAACAAAATGAACTCACCGATGAACTCCTTCGCGCAGGCTTTAATCAAGGCGAAATATATAAGGCACTTGACTGGTTAGAACAGCTTGCAGATTTACAGCACAGTGACGAATACCCCTATCTAAATGCAAAACCAGACCATGCAACACGTATTTACACCGACAGCGAATGTAATATGTTGGACGTTGAGAGCCGTGGGTTTTTAATGTTTGTAGAGCAGGTTGGCGTGATTGATAGTACCACCAGAGAAATGGTAATGGACCGTTTATTTGCCTTAGATAAAAGCTACATTAGCTTAGATGATTTGAAATGGGTGATCTTGATGGTGCTATTTAACGTGCCTGGTAAAGAGCATGCCTATGCGCAAATGGAAGATCTTATTTTTACGGAACCGGCAGCGGTTGTGCACTAATAGGGTAACTAAGTGGTTGTTCGAGCGAGTGCAAGTGGAGGCTTATACGGTCTTTACTTGTAGCGCTTGAAGGCGATAACGGTCAAACTTACACCACTTAGCAAAAGAGAATTGCTATCATTCCCTTGACCCTTAAAACAAGGCGATTATATTATACCAATCCGCATTAATACCTGCTCAATTTGAGGGAGTAAATTTGACGCTAACGGCGTTAAAAATTTCTTGTTTAGAACCACTAAATAGCAAAATTTTTGCCTTGTTACCGACAAAATTTCCTTGCCTCAAATAGACCACTTAATTAAGCGAATTGGTATTAGGCGCATATTTGCACTAAGGGTGGTGGTAAAGCGATGAGTAAAATTGATCATGCATTATTTAATGCAGACAAACATGCATTAGAAAAAGAGTATGAAGTGTGCCCAGAGTGCGGCTCTGAACTGGTAATAAAAAACAGTAAAAATGGGCCCTTTATTGGCTGCGCTAGCTATCCTACCTGTGAATATATCAGACCTTTGGCTCATCATGATAGCCATGTCATTAAAGTGCTTGAAGATGTCGCTTGCCCAGAGTGTGGCAAGGATCTGGTTATCAAAAATGGCCGCTATGGCATGTTTATCGGTTGTACTGGTTATCCCGCTTGCCATTACATAGGGCATGAAGATGCACCCGAGCCGCTGGTATTACCAAACTGTCCTAAATGCAGAAAGGGTAAACTTACCCAACGGAAAAATAAGTTTGGTAAGCACTTTTATAGCTGTGACAGCTACCCTAGCTGCAAGTATACCTTGAATGCCAAACCAGTGGAGCATACTTGCCCTGAGTGCAACTGGCCCGTGCTGGTGGAGAAAACCCGAGCGGGAAAAGCTGTGTTACAATGCCCACAGAAATCATGTCAAACGATTGTGGAATTACCGTGAGCAATGATAACCAAACTGACACTTCGACATTAGCAACACCTGAGTCAGCTCTGCAAGCCGGGCTGGTAATTTGTTATCCCACCGAAGCTATTTTTGGGTTAGGGTGTGACCCCGATAACCAAGCTGCCGTCGCAAAGCTGCTGGCGCTCAAGTCGCGACCCGTAGAAAAGGGGTTGATTTTAATTGCCGATAATTATGGCCAGTGTCTACCTTATGTAGATGATAATAAAATTCCCATGGATAAACGCGCAGATATTTTTTCATCATGGCCAGGCGCTATTACTTGGTTACTGCCAGCGAAAGCACAAACGCCAAGTTGGCTAACCGGTGGACACAATACTATCGCGGTTCGTGTAACCAACCATCCTGTTGTCAAACAGCTTTGTCAGCGGTTTGGCAAGCCGATAGTTTCTACCAGTGCCAATCTAACCGGTGAAGCACCTGCCATTTCTTTATCGCAAGCCCGCAATCAGTTTGGAGCTCAAGTAGGTTACTATGTTGACGGTGAGTTAGGTGGTAATTCCACACCAAGTGTAATTAAACATGCGATGACTGGCGAAGTGATCCGAGGATAAAAGTACCATGAGTAAAGTAAACTTAGAGACCGTAAAAGCCTTTTTACTACAACTACAAGATAACATTTGCAAAGGCTTAGAGGCTGCTGATGGTAAGGCACAGTTTGTCGAAGATGCCTGGGAACGTGCCGAAGGGGGCGGTGGCCGAACTCGGGTGATCCGCGATGGTAATGTGATTGAACAAGGTGGGGTAAACTACTCCCATGTCTTTGGGGCATCAATGCCAGCATCTGCTACTGCACACCGGCCAGAGCTGGCAGGAAGAAGCTTCCATGCCTGTGGTGTATCCTTAGTGATCCATCCAAAGAATCCACATATTCCAACGAGTCATGCCAATGTTCGCTTTTTCATTGCTGAAAAAGAGGGCGAGGAGCCAATTTGGTGGTTTGGTGGCGGGTTTGACTTAACGCCATTTTATCCCGTACTGGAAGATGTTAAACATTGGCACCAAGTGGCAAAAGACTTGTGTACACCATTTGGTGATGAGGTCTATGGTGACTATAAAAAGTGGTGTGACGAATACTTCTATTTAAAGCATCGAGATGAAACTCGAGGTGTTGGTGGCTTGTTCTTTGATGATCTTAACCAATGGGGCTTTGAAAAGAGTTTTGCGTTTATGCAGGCAGTGGGGAATGGCTTTCTTGATGCGTATCTGCCTATCATCGAACAGCGTAAAGATACGCCATATACAGAGCAAGAGCGTCAGTTCCAGCTATATCGTCGTGGTCGTTATGTGGAGTTTAACTTAGTTTGGGACCGAGGTACTTTGTTTGGTCTGCAAACCGGAGGCCGCACTGAATCTATTTTAATGTCGATGCCTCCATTAGCGCGCTGGGAATATGACTTTCAACCTGAACCAGATTCTAAAGAGGCTGAATTATCTCAATACCTCACCCCAAAGAACTGGTTGGCGATGTAATAGAGTAAAAAAGGAGCCTCGGCTCCTTTTTTACTTTTAGCGGTTCACTTAGTTTAATTTAAACCCTCTAACTTGTTCATCCAGATCGCGCGCAAGGGTGAGCAGCTCTTCACTTATCTGTTTGGACCCGTGGGCATCAACCAGTGAGCGTTCCGCATTATCACTGATAGCCACTACGCTACGGTTAATTTCCTCAGCGGCCAAGTTTTGTTGCTCAGTTGCGTCTGCAATTTGTAAGTTAAGTGCATTGATTTCATGCATTTGTGTTGAAATATCTTTTAGTGCCTGTGCGACTTTCTTTACTTGGTTAGCACGGTCATCTGCTTCTTCACACGAAGCACTCATAGCTGCAACCGTTTGTTGCGCCTCTGACTGCAGTTTATCTATTGTACGTTTAATTTCATCTGTTGAATCGTGAGTACGTGTGGCAAGTGTCCGGACTTCATCTGCTACAACCGCGAATCCACGACCGGCTTCCCCTGCGCGAGCCGCTTCAATAGCTGCGTTCAGTGCCAAAAGGTTAGTTTGTTCAGCAATACTACTGATCACCTCAAGTACTTTACCTACCTCTAAAGTTTGTGCTTGGAGCTGAGAGACTTGCTCTGCGGCTTGTCGTACATCTTGCGCTAATTGATTGATGCTTTGTTCCGTATGGTTAGCAACAGTCATACTTTCCTCAGCTAGGTGGTTACTGCTATCCGACTTTTCTGAGGCAAAATGGGTGGTGTTTTTTACTTCACTGGATGAACTCTCCAACTCATTAATCGCGGCAGCGACAGAATCTGTCCCTTGCTTTTGCTCTTGAATGGCAAGCTCAGTGGTTTCGGCCGACGCATAAATAGACTCAGCCGAATGGATCAGAATTTTTGATGAGCTAGAAAGTTGAGAAATATTATCCTTGAAGCTATCCATCATTTTATTAAAGTTTATTGCCAAGCGCCCCAGTTCATCATCTACGCTATCATCAATTCGCAAAGACAAGTCTTTATTGGTTGTTGCTAAACGCATCGTTCGACCAAGTGTTTTGAGTCGTACAATAAAGAGCTTTCTAAATACCACCCCCAAAATGACAAAGGTAGTGATAAAAATTGCGGAAAGTAATGCTGTGCTTAACCAAGTATTATTGTGTACGGTATTATCGATGCCGTCGAGTGAGTAGCTAATCCTTACCACACCAAGAACATCTCCTTCTTTTGCCTGATGACAACCCAAGCAGTTGGTGCCCTTATAGTCTTCTCTGGCGACCATCGGCTTTAAGTACGTCATGATACGACTACCGTCACGTTGCTCGATAACCAAGGTTTCTTTACCGTTAAGTGCATCAAACTCTGCTTCAGAATTCGGTGCCTGATTGGCATTACCTGGCCCATACAACTTATTCACTTGCTCTGAGCGGATAATATGCGCATCTTCGATATTTGGATGATTACGGATCTTATCGCTGAGGATTTCACGATTTGCCATGGTACCAGTTAGCATCATGGTATTAATTGAGTCAAAGTAGTTATCTGCTAACAGCCTAATATTGCTCTCGACTGTTTCTTCCGCGAGGGTTTTTTGTTGACTACTACTACTGAGAATACTTGCGATGAGGACGAGCACGCCAGTCACCGCAAGTAACGCATAGATTTTATGTTGAATAGATTTCACACGCATCGCACCTGTTCACAATTAGAACAATGATTATGCATCTCTACTCAAGAACAGGATTTGACCTAGCGCAAAATTGTCTTGTAATTTCAATTAACTAATACTTTAGTTTTACTCTTGATTAATCATATGTGTCGCAAGCTGTGCTAGAGATTGTCTCAGCCCCTCTCGCAATAATGGGTTTCCTACCTCTAAATCGAGTGTTTTATCCATACAATACATCCACTGATCGCGTAAATCTTTGTCGATAGGAAAGGGCATGTGGCGCATTCTCAATCTTGGATGGCCGTATTTTTCTGCAAATAAATCGGGCCCACCGAGCCAGCCAGAAAGAAACTCAAAGAATACCTGCCTGATCCGATCTAATGGCTGCGGATGCATATCATAAAGCGGCTTAGCATAAGGGTCTGACGCCATAATGTCGTAAAAGCGGTTAGCAAGGTCACGAGTGCCTTGTTCTCCACCGATGATTTCATAAGGTGTTTTTTCAGGGGTGGGGGCATTATTTGTTGGTTCTACGGTTGCATCTTTATTAAAGATACGTTTAATTAACTGCTTCATAATGACTCTCAAGGCGCTCTAATAACAATGGACAAATACGCGGTATTCGGTAATCCGATAAAACATTCTAAATCGCCAGCAATCCATGCGCAATTCGCACAGCAATGTCAGCAACAGCTAGAGTATGAGGCTATTTTGGCACCTGAAGATGCCTTTGTTCAAACTGCATCGAGATTTTTTGCTGAGGGAGGGGATGGCGCAAATGTGACATTACCTTTCAAAGAGCAAGCATTCACCTTTGCTAATATGCTAACTGAACGAGCGAAACTTGCAGGCGCAGTGAATACTTTGATCAAACAGAAAGACGGTACAATTAAAGGTGACAATACCGATGGTGAAGGCCTCGTAAGAGACTTGATAAACCATCAAGCAAAACTAGATGGTGCTACTATCTTATTGATAGGTGCTGGTGGCGCGGCTAAAGGGTGTATTTATCCACTCTTTCAAGCGGGAGTGAAACAGATCATCGTTGCAAACCGAACAGAGGCAAAGGCAATGCAATTGGCTGAACAATTTGCTGCCTATGGTGATATTAAAGGGTGCGGGTTAAAGAATACTCCAGATATGGGTTTTGATATTGTGATTAACTCCACATCTTCTAGCATCACAGGTGATGTTCCTAGTGTTAGTCCTGCTGTTTTTACATCTTGTTTGATTGCCTATGATATGTTCTACAGCGATAAACAAACGAGTTTCTTAAATTGGGCTGCAAAACATAATCAGCAAACACAATTAATAGATGGTATCGGTATGTTAGTAGAACAAGCTGCGGAAGCGTTTTATCAATGGCGAGGTGTGCGTCCCGATACGTCTGAAACTTTTAAGCTGATCAGAGGTTAAAATGAATCAAGCAATACTGTTTAACGATGACATCAGTTATCAGCAAGGAGAGCTAACGTTTACAGCGATGGCAAGCGGACAACTGATCCGCTGCAAAATCGCCACTGAGCTTGAACAAGAAGCGGCGATAGCGCATTTTGCTCAGTACCAATTTGATTATGAAATGCAGGCTGAGCAATTAATTGAAGATGAAGCATTTAATGAAGCAGGAGAGGTAAGCCTAGCTTTCCTCTAAATACTCATCTTTTAGTTCCACATAATTTTGCGCAGACACTTTTAGAAATTGTAACTCTTGCTCTGTGAGAGGTCTGGCTTGTTTAACCGGACTGCCGACATATAAAAAACCAGACTCAAGGTTTTTATTGGGCGGCACGAGTGCACCGCCACCGATAATAACGTCATCTCCGACGGTGACGTTATCCATAATAATCGCACCCATACCTACGAGAATACGATTACCAAGTTTGCAACCATGCAACATGACTTTATGACCAACAGTCACATCATCACCAATGATAAGCGGGTAACCGTTAGGTACTGAAGCGCTCTTTCTTGTTAAATGCAGTACGCTTCCGTCTTGAACATTGGTTCGTTTCCCTATCTTGATGTAGTTCACATCGCCTCTGGCTGCAACCAATGGCCAAACGCTGCTGTCTTCGCCGATTTCTATATCACCGACCAAAACGGATGATTCATCAATATAGACGCCTTTTGACAAGCGCGGGGATTTACCTTTATAACTTCTAAGCATGGCTACACTATCCATTTCTCATATCTGTAACTGCTAGTGTAGAGAGTTGTATACTAAAACTCTAGTGTGAAAAAACAGCAAAATGATGAACCAAAGTATCAAAAATAGACGTTTCGTTTGGTTTTTGCTCGAACAACTTGTTTTTCGCAATTTTCTTTCAAAAAAGGGTTGC
>NZ_NKHF01000072.1 GCF_002744175.1 Pseudoalteromonas piscicida | reverse complement strand
TTTTAAAATTTCCTATAAAGAAATTAAAGTCCAGTCCTAAGACCGGACCGAACTAAAATTACTTAACAGCGCGAGCTGCAATTATTGCATCAGCAACGTTTTTAGACGCTTCGGCATACTTTAGGAATTCCATAGAGTATGATGCGCGACCTTGTGTAGCTGAGCGTAAGTCTGTTGCATAGCCAAACATTTCAGAAAGCGGTACCTGAGCATTAATTTGCTTTGAGCCACCAAATGCTTCTTCCATGCCTTCGATTATGCCGCGACGACGATTTAAGTCGCCTACTACATCACCCATGTTTTCTTCAGGAGTGATTACTTCTACTTTCATGACAGGCTCAAGTAAAACAGGGTTTGCTTCTAGTGCACCCTTTCTAAAGCCCATCGAACCTGCGATTTTGAACGCCATCTCGTTTGAGTCAACATCGTGGAATGAGCCATCAAACAATGTAGCTTTAACACCCAATAACGGATAACCAGCAAGCACACCTTGCTTCATCTGCTCTTGAATACCTTTATCAACCGCTGGGATGTACTCTTTTGGTACTGTACCACCGACGATTTCGTTAACGAATTCGTATATTGGCGCATCATCATCCGAGACATCCATTGGTTCAAGCTTCAACCAAACGTGACCATATTGACCACGACCACCAGATTGACGTACAAACTTACCTTCAGCTTCCACAGAAGCTCGGATAGTTTCACGGTATGCAACCTGAGGCTTACCAACATTACACACAACGTTAAACTCACGCTTCATACGATCCACAATGATATCTAGGTGAAGTTCACCCATACCAGAGATGATCGTCTGACCTGACTCTTCATCCGTTTCTACACGGAATGAAGGATCTTCTGCTGCAAGTTTACCCAGAGCAATGCCCATTTTTTCTTGGTCAGCTACTGTTTTAGGTTCTACTGCGACTGAGATTACTGGCTCTGGAAATTCCATACGCTCTAGCGTAATTGGCGCTTCTTGAGCACAAAGTGTATCACCAGTAGTTACATCTTTTAGACCGATAGCGGCCGCAATGTCACCCGCATGTACTTCTTTAATCTCTTCACGCGAGTTAGAGTGCATTTGAACAATACGTCCAAAACGCTCTTTTTTACCTTTAACAGGATTTAGTACCGAGTCACCTTGGCTAACTTTACCAGAGTAAACTCGGAAGAAAGTAAGTGTGCCAACGAATGGATCAGTTGCGATCTTAAATGCAAGCGCCGCAAACGGTGCATTATCGTCAGCTTCACGCGTATCCTCGGTTTCGTCATCTAAGACACCTTGGATAGCTTTTACTTCAGTAGGCGACGGCATGAATTCAATCACAGCGTCAAGCACAGCTTGTACGCCTTTGTTTTTGAATGCACTGCCTGTCGTCATTGGCACAATTTCATTGGCCAATGTGCGTTGACGAAGTGCAGATTTAATCTCCGCTTCGCTCAACTCACCATCTTCAAGATATTTTTCCATTAGCTCTTCAGAAGCTTCTGCAGCACTCTCAATTAAATGAGAGCGCCATTCTTCAGCAAGCTCTTGAAGATCTGCAGGGACCTCTTCATAAGCGAAAGTCATGCCCTGGTCTTCTTCATTCCAGTTGATGGCTTTCATTTTGATGAGATCTATAACACCTTTAAATTCATCTTCAGCACCAATTGGTAACTGAATAGGCACAGGTGTAGCACCAAGACGTTTCTTAACTTGTTCAACAACAGACAAGAAATCTGCACCAGTACGATCCATCTTATTGACGAAAATCATACGTGGCACTTCATATTTGTTTGCCTGACGCCAAACGGTCTCAGTTTGCGGTTGCACACCTGATGAAGCACATAACACAACAACAGCACCATCGAGTACACGCAATGAACGTTCTACTTCGATAGTAAAATCTACGTGTCCTGGAGTATCGATGATGTTTACACGATGCTCATCAAACTGAGCATCCATCCCTTTCCAGAAACACGTTGTTGCAGCAGAAGTGATCGTGATACCACGCTCTTGTTCCTGCTCCATCCAGTCCATAGTTGCGGCACCGTCGTGTACCTCACCAATCTTATGAGAAAGACCAGTATAAAAAAGTACACGCTCAGTTGTAGTCGTTTTACCCGCATCTACGTGAGCACAAATACCGATGTTACGGTAGCGCTCAATCGGAGTTGTCCGTGCCATAATATCCTCTTAAAAGGTGTTAGCAGATTACCAACGGTAGTGAGCGAATGCTTTGTTCGCTTCAGCCATACGGTGAACGTCTTCACGTTTCTTAACCGCAGTGCCTTTGTTTTCAGCAGCGTCGATCATCTCTTGAGCAAGACGAAGACCCATTGATTTCTCACCACGCTTACGCGCAGCTTCAACCAACCAACGCATACCTAGTGCGTTACGACGCACTGGACGTACTTCAACTGGTACTTGGTACGTTGAACCACCAACACGGCGAGATTTAACCTCTACCTGTGGGCGAACGTTATCAAGTGCAGATTCAAAGATTTCTAGGTGCGACTTGCCTGATTTTTCAGCAGCCACGTCTAGCGCACCATATACGATTTTTTCAGCAGTAGATTTCTTGCCGTCAAGCATTACTACGTTAACGAATTTAGCAAGAAGCTCTGATCCGAACTTCGGATCTGGAAGAATTTTACGTTGACCTATTACGCGTCTTCTAGGCATTTTCTTTCTCCGGTATCTTCAGGTCCGTGTATACACGGATTCCCAAAACAATATATAAAAATTTAAAACTTAAGTGCTTGGCCTTACTAACGGAGAACCATTAGCCCTTAGGACGTTTTGCACCGTACTTAGAACGACCTTGTTTACGATCGTTAACACCCGCACAGTCAAGCGCACCACGTACAGTGTGGAAACGCACACCTGGTAAGTCTTTAACACGACCACCACGGATAAGGATTACACTGTGCTCTTGAAGGTTGTGGCCTTCACCGCCAATGTATGAAGTTACTTCGAAACCGTTTGTTAAACGAACACGCGCTACTTTACGTAATGCTGAGTTTGGTTTCTTTGGTGTAGTTGTATATACACGAGTACATACTCCACGCTTTTGTGGACAAGCTTTAAGAGCAGCTGAGTTGCTCTTAGTAACCTTGCTACGACGTGGCTTACGCACTAGCTGGTTAATAGTTGCCATTAAATAGCTCCTGAATTAATAAATTACTACTGAAAAATAAAATCTTACCATTTAGGTCTAATCCAATTTTCTTGAACGACTAAAATGGGTGGCCGAATTTTAATGACCAAAGTTTAACCTGTCAACCAAAAGTAGTCATCAGTGCTAGTTAAATGCGTTGATCGATGCCTTATTCTGCAGTGAACTTATTGAAAGTTAATAGAACTTGGCAATTTCGTAGAAAAACGATTGTTGCAGTATACATATTCATATGACGCTTTAATGGCAATTCGACCAGTGCCAATTTTGATATGCCTATACTGAGACTAGCTCACTAATAGCAACTTGCTTAATTAAGTGATTTATTTTGAGATGAGAAAACCTTGTCGATAACCCCGCTACCGCATCCTGCTTACCCCACCGTATCGACGTCTAGGTAGAGTTTAGATGTTGTTTATAAAGTGAGAAGCTTTTTACGCAGCTAGCATCAAGCCTACGCCTTCAAATTGGGCAGCTATTAAGACAAGTTAGTATAACAGTATAGACATAAAAAAACCGCTGTGGAGTTAACACAGCGGTTTTTAAACTGGTTAGCTAAATGGCTCGATTACTCGTTGCCACCTAGTAAATCAGCGTTAAGTGCATCTGTTAGTGCTTGTGTCGCTTCTTCAGCGCTTACAGTCTGCTCTTCAACAAGTGCTTCACCTTGCTTACGACGGTTGATACGCTCTTCATGGTATGCGAAACCTGTACCCGCTGGGATCAAACGACCCACGATTACGTTTTCTTTCAGACCACGTAGCTCATCACTCTTACCGTTAACAGCCGCTTCTGTAAGAACTCGCGTTGTTTCCTGGAACGATGCCGCTGAGATGAACGACTCAGTCGCTAGTGACGCTTTTGTAATACCCATTAGCTGAATTTCAAACTTAGCTGGGATCTTACCTTGCATCTCTAGTTCGCGGTTAGCGATGTTTACACGCGCAACTTCAGCTTGTTCACCTGCTAAGAATTCACTGTCGCCACCGTCTAGAATGATACACTTACGAAGCATCTGACGAACGATAGTTTCAATGTGCTTATCGTTAATCTTTACACCCTGTAGGCGGTATACTTCTTGTACCTCGTTAGTGATGTAGTTAGATACATCAGTAACGCCACGTAGACGTAGGATATCGTGTGGAGACTCAGGACCATCGGCGATAACTTCACCTTTAGCCACTTGTTCACCTTCAAACACGTTAAGCTGACGCCATTTCGGGATCATTTCTTCGTATGCATCACCTTCGTCAGGCGTGATCACAAGACGTTTCTTACCTTTGGTCTCTTTACCGAAGCTAACCGTACCTGTGATTTCTGCAAGAATTGCAGGATCTTTTGGTTTACGCGCTTCGAATAGGTCAGCAACTCGAGGTAGACCACCCGTGATGTCACGAGTCTTCGAACCTTCTTGTGGAATACGAGCCAGTACCGAACCTGGTAAGACTGTTGCACCGTCAGTGATTTCAATCGTTGTGAATGAAGGTAGACGGATCTCTTGAAGACCACGTTCTTCGTTCTCAATGATTAGTTTAGGCTCTTTGGCGTTTACTTTCGCCAGATCCTTAACAACCACACGTGTTAGACCAGTTAACTCATCAGTCTGTGCTTCAGTGTTTGAATCATCGATATCGCTAAACGATACTTTTGACTCATGTTCAATGATGATTGGGTGGCTATGCGGGTCCCATGTTGCAACAATGTCGTTACCTTTAACGTCAGCACCATCTTGTACAGTCAATACTGCACCGTAAGGTACTTTATAACGCTCTTTCTCACGACCGTGCTCATCGATAATCGTGATCTCAGTTGAACGAGATGTGATAACGATTTTGCCATCAGCATTGATTACAAACTTAGCATTGTGCAGTTTCAGGTTACCATTGTTCTTAACTTGAACACTGTTTTCTGCAGACGCTCGTGATGCCGCACCACCGATGTGGAATGTACGCATCGTAAGCTGTGTACCCGGCTCACCGATTGACTGTGCCGCGATTACACCAACTGCTTCACCTGGGTTGATGATATGGCCACGAGCCAAGTCACGACCATAACAGTGTGCACACACACCAAAGTCGTTTTGACAAGTGATAACAGAACGTACTTTAACTTCATCTACTGAGTGTTCTTCTAGAAGGTCACACAGTTTTTCGTCAATCATTACGTTACGTGCAACAAGTACTTCAGTAGTACCTGGCTTAACCACATCTTCAGCAACCACACGACCTAGTACACGCTCACGAAGTGGCTCTACAACGTCACCACCTTCGATTAGCGGCTTCATTACTAGACCTTCTTCTGTACCACAGTCTGATTCGTTGATAACCAAATCCTGCGCTACGTCTACTAGACGACGAGTTAGGTAACCCGAGTTCGCTGTCTTAAGTGCCGTATCCGCTAGACCCTTACGAGCACCGTGGGTCGAGATAAAGTACTGTAGTACGTTTAGACCTTCACGGAAGTTCGCTGTAATTGGCGTTTCGATGATTGAACCATCTGGACGTGCCATTAGACCACGCATACCCGCTAACTGACGGATCTGAGCAGCACTACCACGAGCGCCCGAGTCTGCCATCATAAACACTGAGTTAAATGACGGTTGCTCTTCTTCGTTACCTTCTGCGTTGATAACCGTTTCTTTTGAAAGGTTAGCCATCATCTCGCGAGAAAGGTTTTCGTTTACACGCGACCAGATATCGATAACTTTGTTGTATTTCTCACCGGCAGTTACAAGGCCAGATTGGAACTGTTGGTTGATTTCTGCAACTTCAGCTTCCGCACGATCGATGATCTCACCTTTAGTTGGTGGGATTACCATGTCGTTAATACCGATAGAAACACCAGACTTCATCGCATAGTGGAAACCGGTGTACATTACTTGGTCAGCAAAGATAACGGTATCTTTAAGACCTAGACGACGGTAACACTCGTTTAGAAGACCTGAAATTTGTTTCTTACCTAGTGGCTTATTGATCAGTTCAAACGGCAAGCCTTCAGGGATATTCAATGAAAGGATTGCACGACCAACTGTCGTATCTACTAGGTGAGTAAGAGTACCGCGCTCGCCAGTTTCTTCGTCGATAGTCACTTCTGTGATACGAACTTTAACACGAGCGTGAAGCTCAGCAGCACCTACACGGTATGCTTTTTCAGCTTCTTTAGCATCTTTAAATACTGTGCCTTCACCTTTACCGTTGATACAATCGCGAGTCATGTAGTAAAGACCTAGTACAACGTCCTGTGAAGGTACGATGATTGGTTCACCGTTCGCTGGTGCTAAGATGTTGTTGGTAGACATCATCAATGCACGCGCTTCCAACTGCGCTTCAAGCGTCAGAGGAACGTGAACCGCCATTTGGTCACCATCGAAGTCAGCGTTATATGCCGCACACACTAGTGGGTGTAGGTGAATCGCTTTACCTTCGATAAGCACAGGTTCGAATGCTTGGATACCCAGACGGTGCAGTGTTGGCGTACGGTTAAGTAGAACCGGGTGCTCACGGATAACTTCGTCTAGTACGTCCCAAACCTCTGGTACTTCGCGCTCAACCATCTTCTTCGCAGCTTTGATGGTTGTCGCCATACCACGGCGCTCTAGTTTACCGTAGATAAATGGCTTGAATAGCTCAAGTGCCATTTTCTTAGGTAGACCACACTGATGTAGTTTCAGTGTAGGACCAACGGTGATTACAGAACGGCCTGAGTAGTCAACACGCTTACCAAGAAGGTTTTGACGGAAACGACCTTGCTTACCTTTGATCATGTCTGCAAGCGACTTAAGCGGACGCTTGTTAGAACCTGTGATTGCACGACCACGACGACCATTATCAAGTAGCGCATCAACCGCTTCTTGAAGCATACGCTTTTCGTTACGTACAATGATGTCTGGTGCTGCTAGATCTAGTAAACGCTTCAAACGGTTGTTACGGTTGATCACACGACGGTAAAGGTCGTTCAGATCTGAAGTCGCAAAACGACCGCCATCTAGTGGTACTAGAGGACGTAGATCTGGTGGCAGAACCGGTAACACGCTCATCACCATCCACTCAGGGTTGTTGCCTGACTGGTGGAACGCTTCCATTAATTTAAGACGTTTAGTAATTTTCTTACGCTTAGTTTCAGAGTTGATTGTTGGTAACTCTTCACGCATTTCAGCGATAAGCTGACCTAGGTCTAGTTCACGCAGTAGATCAAGTACAGCTTCTGCACCCATCTTCGCTTCAAACTCATCACCATGCTCTTCAAGCGCATCTAGGTATTCTTCTTCACCTAGTAGTTGACCGCGCTCAAGCGTAGTCATACCTGGCTCAGTTACCACGAATGACTCGAAATAAAGTACACGTTCGATATCACGAAGCGTCATATCTAGCATTAGGCCGATACGTGACGGTAGTGATTTCAAGAACCAAATATGCGCAACTGGGCTAGCCAGCTCGATGTGACCCATACGGTCACGACGTACTTTTGTTAGCGTTACTTCAACGCCACACTTTTCACAGATAACACCACGGTGCTTCAAGCGCTTGTATTTACCACACAAACACTCGTAATCTTTTACTGGGCCGAAAATACGGGCACAGAATAAGCCATCACGCTCAGGCTTGAAAGTACGATAGTTGATTGTCTCAGGTTTCTTTACTTCACCGTAAGACCATGAACGCACCATGTCTGGCGAAGCAAGACCAATGCGAATTGCGTCGAATTCTTCGGTCTTATTTTGTTGCTTCAGAAACTTAAGTAAGTCTTTCACCTTAGCTCTCCTGTCGGAGGTTAATCTTGAGGGTAAACATCGCTTACCCCTACATTCTTTTCAGTCCGGTTGCTGTCAAGCAACGCCGCAGCGAACTGCGGCGGTCGGATTAAATTTCTTCCAACTCGATGTTGATACCTAGTGAGCGGATTTCTTTCAACAATACGTTGAACGACTCAGGCATACCCGGTTCCATCTTGTGGTTACCGTCTACGATGTTCTTATACATCTTAGTACGACCGTTTACGTCATCCGACTTCACTGTCAACATTTCTTGTAGCGTGTAGGCAGCACCGTATGCTTCTAGTGCCCATACCTCCATCTCACCGAAACGCTGACCACCGAACTGTGCCTTACCACCCAGCGGCTGCTGAGTTACTAGGCTATAAGAACCAGTTGAACGCGCGTGCATCTTGTCATCAACTAAGTGGTTCAGTTTCAGCATGTACATGTAGCCTACTGTTACTTGACGCTCAAATGCATCACCAGTACGACCATCATATAGCGTTACCTGACCACTTCTTGGATAACCACCAAGCTCTAGCATGTCTTTGATTTCAGCTTCGCGTGCACCGTCAAATGCTGGTGTTGCGATTGGTAGACCACCTTTAAGGTTTTCAGCCAAACGGCGGATTTCGTCATCAGAGAAGTTAGCAATATCAACTTTCTGACGGCAATCACCAATTTCGTATGCTTTCTTGATGAATTCGCGCAACTCGTGAATTTCACGTTGCTCTTTCATCATCTCTTCAAGACGCTCACCAATACCACGTGCAGCAAGACCCATATGAGTTTCTAAGATCTGACCGATGTTCATACGTGATGGTACACCCAGCGGGTTTAGTACGATATCTACAGTACGACCTTTCTCATCGTATGGCATGTCTTCAACAGGTACGATAGTTGAGATAACACCCTTGTTACCGTGACGACCCGCCATCTTATCACCAGGCTGGATACGACGCTTAACAGCTAGGTATACTTTTACAATCTTAAGTACGCCTGGCGCTAGGTCATCACCTTGTGTGATCTTGCGACGTTTGTTTTCAAAACGCTTGTCGTAATCAGCTTTTAGCTCATCGTACTGTGCAGCTAGCTGCTCAAGCTCTGCTTGATGCTCTTCATCAGCAAGGCTTTGCGTAAGTAGCTTTTCAGTGTTTAGACCAGCAAGTTGCTCTTCACTCATACCTGCTTTGATAAGTAGGTTACGAGCGTGAGTCAAAATACCGCCTTCAAGGATTCTGAACTCTTCGTTGAAATCTTTCTTCGCTTCACGAAGTTGCATTTCTTCAACTTCTAGTGCGCGCTTATCTTTTTCAACACCATCACGAGTAAACACTTGTACGTCGATTACCGTACCAGATACTGAGTTTGGTACACGTAGTGAGCTGTCTTTTACGTCAGACGCTTTTTCACCGAAGATTGCACGTAGTAGCTTTTCTTCTGGTGTTAGCTGCGTTTCACCTTTAGGCGTTACTTTACCTACAAGGATATCGCCGCCTTTTACTTCAGCACCAATGTATACCACGCCTGATTCATCAAGCTTACCTAGTGCAGACTCACCTACGTTTGGAATATCCGCAGTGATTTCTTCTGGACCAAGCTTAGTATCACGAGCAATACACTGAAGCTCTTGGATGTGGATTGTCGTTAGACGATCTTCTTTTACAACGTTCTCTGAAAGTAGGATTGAATCCTCGAAGTTGTAACCATTCCAAGGCATGAACGCCACGCGTAAGTTCTGACCAAGTGCTAGGTTACCAAGGTCTGTTGAAGGACCATCAGCAAGCACATCACCACGTACAACAGGCTCGCCTACCATACAAGTAGGTTTCTGGTTGATACAGGTGTTTTGGTTTGAACGTGTGTACTTAGTTAAGTTATAGATGTCGATGCCCGCTTCACCTTGGATGCGCTCATCTTCATTAACATTAACAACAATACGGCTCGCATCAGCATACTTAACCACACCGCCACGCTTAGCAACGATAGTTACACCAGAGTCTTTTGCTAGTGTACGCTCGATACCAGTACCAACTAACGGCTTATCTGCACGTAGTGTAGGTACAGCTTGACGTTGCATGTTCGATCCCATCAATGCGCGGTTCGCGTCATCGTGTTCTAGGAATGGAATAAGTGCTGCAGCCACAGAGATTACCTGCTGTGGAGATACGTCCATATACTGAATACTGTCGCTCGGCATAAAGGTTGATTCACCTTTAAAACGACAAGGAATTAATTCTTCAGCAAATTGGTTCTCATCAGTTAGCGTTGTATTCGCCTGTGCGATAACGAACTGACCTTCTTCAATTGCTGACAGGTAATCAACGTCGTCGGTAACAATACCGTCAACTACTTTGCGGTATGGAGTCTCTAAGAAACCATAGTCGTTTGTACGCGCATAAGTAGATAGCGAGTTGATTAGACCGATGTTTGGACCTTCAGGCGTTTCGATAGGACAAACACGACCGTAGTGCGTTACGTGTACGTCACGTACTTCGAAGCCAGCACGCTCACGTGTCAGACCACCCGGACCTAATGCAGAAATACGACGCTTGTGCGTTACTTCTGAAAGCGGGTTGTTCTGGTCCATAAACTGTGAAAGCTGTGAAGAACCAAAGAATTCTTTTACTGCTGCAGAAATAGGCTTAGCATTGATCAAGTCCTGAGGCATCACGTTGTCTAAGTCACCAAGACTTAAACGCTCACGTACAGCACGCTCAACACGTACCAAACCTACACGGAATTGGTTTTCAGCCATTTCACCAACAGAACGGATACGACGGTTACCTAAGTGGTCGATGTCATCAACATCACCTTTACCATTACGGATGTCGATCAATACCTTCATCACGCTAACGATATCTTCTTTAGATAACGTACCTTCGCCTTCGTCTGAATCATAACCAACACGGCTATTGAACTTCATACGACCTACTGTTGATAGATCATAGCGCTCTTCAGAGAAGAATAGGTTGTCAAACAACGCTTCTGCAGCTTCTTTTGTTGGTGGCTCACCAGGGCGCATCATGCGGTAGATTTCTACCAATGCTTCTAGGCGGTTGTTTGTAGAGTCAATACGTACTGTTTCTGACATGTACGCACCGCTGTCTACTTCATTGATGTAAAGCGTATCGATCTTTGTGTGACCTGCTTTAACCAACTCAGCCATCAGCTCTAGTGAAAGCTCAGCATTCGCTTCTGCGATGATTTCGCCTGTTGACTCGTCGATATAGTTTTTTGCAACGATACGACCAATGATGTACTCGTGTGGTACTTCAAGCGTATCAATACCTTGCTTCTCAATATTTTTAATATGACGTGCAGTAATACGACGGCCTTGCTCAACCAATACCTCACCGTCTGCATCTTTGATATCAAATGCAGCAGTTTCACCACGTAGGCGTGAAGGTACAAGTTCCATCAACACTTTGCCATCTTTTACTTCGAAACTTGTCGTTTCAAAGAATAGTGCCAAGATTTCGTCAGTTGTGAACTCTAGTGCACGTAAGATGATTGAAGCTGGTAATTTACGACGACGGTCAATACGAACGTAAAGGTTATCTTTCACGTCGAATTCGAAGTCTAGCCATGAACCACGGTATGGGATCACGCGCGCGTTATACAACACTTTACCAGATGAGTGTGATTTACCACGGTCGTTATCAAAGAATACACCAGGTGAACGGTGTAGCTGAGAAACGATAACACGTTCAGTACCATTGATTACAAAAGTACCGGTGTCGGTCATGAGCGGGATTTCGCCCATGTAAACTTCTTGCTCTTTTATGTCTTTGACTGTGCCAGGTGCATCTTTGTCCATTAGCACAAGACGTAGTTTAACGCGAAGTGGAGCAGAATATGTCACACCGCGAATTTGACATTCTTTAACGTCAAATACTGGCTCGCCAATACGATAACTGACGTATTGAAGCTCAGAGTTGCCCGAGTAGCTCTTGATAGGGAATACAGAACGGAATGCAGCTTCCAATCCAGTATCACCATCAGCGTCAGGCGCAATGAACTTATCGAACGATTCCAACTGCATTTGCAGTAGGAAAGGTATATCCAAAACCTGTGGACGTTTACCAAAATCCTTACGGATACGTTTCTTTTCAGAATAAGAGTAAGCCATGGGGTTCCTCAGCTTGCTGATCTTTGACCCAACCTGTCCAAAATTGAACAGACTTCACTGGCATCTAAGCCATGATAACAACATCTAAATTGTCACACTAACTTGGTTAACTAGTGGCTTAAATGAGCACAATTCAGGCTTTCTTTAAGTCAGCAGCATAGTCAAATTAGCGTTACTTCAAATGCCATTGCGATTTTCAACAAGAACAGCTAAGTTATTGAAAATTACAGTGAAATTCGAAGATTTATGCACGATAGAAATACATCTCTCTATAGCGCAAAAGGGCCGGTGATTAAATAATCACCAGCCCTTGCCTGATTTCTCAGGCAGCGAACCTAGCGGGAGCTAGATTACTTGATCTCAACTTCAGCACCAGCTTCTTCAAGATCTTTCTTAAGCGCTTCAGCTTCTTCCTTAGATACACCTTCTTTGATAGGTGCAGGAGCAGACTCTACTAGAGCCTTAGCTTCTTTAAGGCCTAGACCAGTCGCGCCACGTACTGCTTTGATTGCAGCAACTTTGTTACCGCCAGCAGCAGCTAGGATTACGTCGAACTCAGTCTTTTCTTCAGCGGCTTCAGCAGGACCAGCAGCAACAACAGCAGCAGCTGCAGTTACGCCGAACTTCTCTTCCATAGCTTCAACTAGTTCAACAACTTCCATTACTGACATTTCAGCAATCGCGTCAAGGATTTGGTCTTTAGTTACAGACATTTCAAATTTCCTAATTATTTACGAACCCAAATGGTTCTAAAAATTTATTGGTGAAAGGAGCGTTGCTTGGATTAAGCAGCTTGCTCAGCTTTCTGTACACGTACTGCTTCAATTGTTTTACACAATTTACCGGCAGACGCTTCTTTCATAGCGCTCATTAAGCGTGCAACAGCTTCGTCGTAAGTAGGTAGCTTAGCAAGCATTTCTACATCAACGATGTTACCTTCGAATGCAGCAGTTTTAAGCTCGAATGCTTCGTTCTTCTTCGCGAAATCAGCAAAGATACGCGCAGCAGCACCTGGGTGCTCTGAAGAGAAAGCGATTAGGCTTGGACCTACTAGCGATTCGTTAAGACATTCATACTCAGTGCCTTCAACAGCACGTTTAGCTAGAGTGTTACGAACGACTTTCATCCAAACACCCGCTTCACGAGCTTCTTTACGAAGAGCAGTGATCGCGTCTACTGTTACACCACGAGAATCTGCAACAACTGCAGATAGAGCACCTTTGGCAGCTTCGTTGACTTCAGCAACAATTGCTTTTTTGTCTTGAAGATTTAAAGCCATGGGTGTTACTCCTGGTTTGTTGGGAAAAACTTCCCAGTTCTACTTTACTCTACCGAAGTAGAGCTGCTTTTTACGGCGAGAACCAGAAGATTAGGAAAATCTAGCTGGGATTCACACCGTCTACGTAGGCAATGGATTAAGCAAAAGCAAGCTTTCGCACCTACGGTCTTGGACGGAAACGCAATTTATCGATTCATTGTAGACCATAATGGAAACAATTTTCGAAATTATGCGCTTCAACCCGAATTCTTTGCTTTGTAAAAGAAGTACACTTCTCTACAAAATGGCGCAAAATTATAGTCTAATTTTTACGCCATGTAAACGCTAAACTCTAAATTATACTACTTGAGTATTTAGAGTAGCTTGGTCTAAAGCAACACCCGCACCCATCGTAGTAGAGATGCTTACTTTCTTCACGAAAGTACCTTTTGCAGTAGAAGGCTTAGCCTTCTTAAGCGCGATGATTAGCGCTTCAAGGTTTTCTTGAAGTTGGTTAGCGTCAAAGTCTACTTTACCGATAGTAGTGTGGATGATACCGTTCTTGTCGTTACGGTAACGAACCTGACCAGCTTTAGCGTTTTTAACAGCTTCTGCAACGTTAGGTGTTACAGTACCTGTTTTAGGGTTAGGCATAAGACCACGTGGACCTAGGATTTGACCTAGTTGACCAACAACGCGCATTGCATCCGGAGAAGCAACAACAACGTCAAAGTTCATTTCGCCTTTTTTAACTTGCTCAGCAAGGTCTTCCATGCCTACTAAATCAGCACCAGCTTCTTTAGCAGCTTCAGCATTTGCACCTTGAGTGAATACCGCTACGCGTACATCACGACCAGTACCGTGAGGTAGTACAGTTGCACCACGTACGTTTTGGTCAGATTTACGAGCATCGATACCTAGGTTTACAGCAACGTCTACACTTTCTACGAACTTAGCAGTAGCAAGTTCTTTAAGAAGAGCAACAGCTTCGTTGATTTCGTATTCTTTAGTTACATCCACTTTCTCGCGGATAGTACGCATACGCTTAGTTAATTTAGCCATTCTCTATTACTCCTCTACGTTCAAGCCCATTGCACGTGCAGAACCTGCAATCGTGCGTACAGCTGCGTCCATATCAGCAGCAGTAAGATCTGGACGTTTCATCTCAACAATCTCTTCAAGTTGAGCACGAGTAACTGTACCAACTTTCTCAGTGTTAGGACGACCAGAACCAGACTTGATACCAGCTGCCTTCTTAAGAAGGTATGCAGCAGGTGGAGTCTTCATGTCAAAAGTGAATGAACGGTCACTGTAAACAGAAATGATTACTGGAACAGGTGCACCTTTCTCTAGAGACTCTGTACGTGCGTTGAACGCTTTACAGAATTCCATGATGTTTACACCGTGTTGACCTAGTGCAGGACCTACTGGAGGACTAGGGTTAGCCATACCAGCAGCAACTTGTAGCTTGATTAAAGCTTCAACTTTCTTAGCCATGATAATACCTCAATTGTGGGTCTTTGCCTCGTGCGCGCGAGGACGCGTACTCAAACGGCTTCCCAGTTTTAAAAAATTCAGTCTTTTTGCCGCGCTTTTTGCGCAATAACGAAAAGGCCGCTGATTATAGATTAATCAGCGGCCTTTGACAACTTTTTCAAGTGATATTTTATTTGTCTTTCTCAACCTGACCAAACTCAAGGTCAACAGGCGTAGAACGACCGAAAATAAGTACCGATACTTTTAGGCGGCTCTTTTCGTAATCCACTTCTTCAACAACACCGTTGAAGTCAGCAAATGGACCATCTGTAACACGAACCACTTCACCCGGCTCAAATAATGTAGCAGGTTTAGGCGCTTCAGCGTTTTCTTGTAGACGGTTAAGGATGCGATCAGCTTCTTTTTTGCTGATTGGTGCTGGACGGTCAGAAGTACCGCCAATAAAGCCCATTACGCGTGGTGTGCTATTCACCAAGTGCCATGAAGCATCATCCATCACCATCTCGACTAACACATAGCCTGGGAAGAATTTACGCTCTGACTTACGTTTCTGACCAGCACGCATCTCTACGACTTCTTCAGTCGGAACCAGGATTTCACCGAAGTAATCTTCTAATCCTTCGATCTTGATATGCTCGATAATGGTTTGTGCTACGCGTTTCTCAAAACCAGAAAACGCTTGGATCACGTACCAACGTAATTTCTTTTCTTTGTTCTCATCCGACATGGGATCAGATCTCCAATCCAGTTAAAAAGCCTACTGCACGGAAAAGTATACCATCTAATCCCCATAGGATTAATGCCATAATCACCGTTGCAATGATCACGATGAAAGTAGTGTGAGTTGCTTCCTGACGCGTCGGCCAGATAACTTTGCGTACTTCAATGCGTGATTCTTTAGCAAAAGCGATAAAGGTACGGCCTTTTTCAGTCGTTACCAAAATGCCCAAAGCCGCTGCGATTGCTACAACAACGCCTACAGCACGTACTAAAACAGATAAATCAGCATATAGATAATTACCAACTACAGCACCAGTTAGAAGTGCAATAGCGGCTAGCCACTTTACCATGTCCATCGAGCTCGACGAGTTTTCAACATTAGTGCTCATAATCAATTTTACCTTAAATACAGACACAACAACCCTGCATAAAACAGGGTAAATCCATTCAATCCAAATTTACAAATAAGCGACTTACAGTGTTTTTGGGTCACGTTATTTTAAATGTGGACTTGTTGTTGAATTGGCAGGGGCGGCAGGACTCGAACCCGCAACCATCGGTTTTGGAGACCGCTGTTCTACCAATTGGAACTACGCCCCTGCAAAGTGGATGCCCATTATACTGACGAAGCAAACGAAAACAAGTGTAAAAGATATGCAAAGTAACAATTAATCCAATCTTCGTTTTATAGACGCTTCAGAAAAGTCGTAACAGTTCCCCTTTATAGAAATCACATAACACCCAAACTTGCTCAAACGGATGAAAATCTGGGATCTCCCACGCTGCACTGAGGCGCTTAAAGTCTTCACTATGATAGATGGGGCTGGCATTACGAATTACCAACCAGACTCTGTCTGATTCATATCGTTTTTTTGCCTTCTGATTCAATAATCGCTGTAACCCTAAACTTAACGGATCGCTGTCAGCTGCTTGACTCATCGCAGCTAATTCGCGCTGAATAGATAACGACAATGGACGCCCAAGAACAGCCATGGCTTCTTTTTCGCTAGCGTAAAAGTGCGCTATTTCCAAGTCAAGTTGTGCTTCGCCTTGATAGCAGCTCACATCAGGTTTGTTCGGTTCATTATGCCAAATATGACGCATATGCACGGCAAAACGCGTTTCGTAGCAACGCAAAAATAGTTTTGCCGCATCGTGTTCTAATTTTATTTTTTCAGCTTCGCTCGCTCTGTCCATTCACAACCACAGCTATATCACTTAATAAGCTTGAAGCGCCAAACCGAAAGTGCTCAGCGCTGAGCCAATCAGCGCCCATAATTTGTTCTGCTAAACGTAAATATATTTGCGCTTCATTCACTGACTTTACCCCACCTGCCGCCTTAAAGCCAACTCCTTTACCGCTGTTTTTAATGGCCTTCAAAATGGTTTCAGCTGCCTCAGGGGTGGCATTTATAGGAACCTTCCCAGTACTGGTTTTAACAAAGTCAGCCCCCGCCATAATCGCAAGTTGAGCAGCTTCAGTGATGAGTTTTGGAGTTGCTAACACACCACTTTCAATAATCACCTTCAATTTGGCTTGGTCTCCACAAGCGAGTTTGCTTGAGTGTACATATTGCCATGGCGTGTCAGGATCTCCTGCCATTAACTGTTGATAAGGTAAGACGAGATCAATTTCATCAGCACCTGCCTCAATCGCACTGTGAGTTTGAGCCAGTACTTGTGGCAGCTTAAGCTCCCCCGATGGAAAGTTAGTAACTGTCGCCACCTTAACTTGCTCCCAACCACGCTGGCTAAGCTCCTGTTTTACCAAAGCAACAAATTGTGGATATACACAAATGGCAGCTGGTAACCCAATATTAGGGTCAATACTGTCTAATAGGGCTAGAATACTTTGTGCCGTGTCATCCTCTTTTAACGAGGTTAGATCCATCAAACTCAGAGCCATCTGAGCGTCAGCGATTAAAGTCATTACCGTGTTCCTTTTCACTTTGCTTTATCACTCAAGTTAAAAGCATACACCACAGCAGAAATAGGACAAATGTCCGGTTATTGTGATGCCATAGCAATTCATTTTACGAATTGTGCACTTTATGAATAACTCATAACCAAACACTATAGTGCGTAAATTTGCCACAAAAACAAACTAACCAGATGAAAGTAAAGAAAAATAATATTTAACCTTGGTTTTTATAACTTTTAGTTATATAGAGTCGGTTTAAATTATTTTTTCCCTCTTTTGCAACTCGATATGCTGCGCTCTACTTGTGATATCAAGCACCGTGTTGATATTTATCATTGCTATTGTTTAAAGAGGTTGCCGTGCAATACTTGCCTATTTTTACCAAACTAGAAAATAAACCTGTGTTGATCATAGGTGGTGGTGAGGTGGCATTAAGAAAATGCCGTGCCTTTTTAAAAGCAAATGCTGCCATTACTCTGGTTGCGCCTGAATTTTGTTCAGAATTACAGTCATTAGCAGCAGACTCCATTGTTACACTGAAAAACAAGCGCTTTGATGAAAGCGACTTAGAAAACACCATGTTAGTGGTTGCAGCAACGGATATCGAAGCGGTCAATGCTGAAGTTGCTCAACTTGCTGAATCACGCAACCTGTTTGTTAATGTCGTTGATGATCAACCGAAATGCAATTTTATCTTCCCATCTATAGTAGACAGAAACCCGATAACCATTGCTATTTCAAGCGCGGGGACGGCTCCTGTACTTGCTCGACGCCTGCGGGAAAAACTTGAAACACTCATCCCACAGCACATCGGGCCACTCGCGCAATTGGTTGGTCAATTTAGACATAAGGTAAAGGCTCGTTTCAAACACTTTGCCGATCGTCGACAATTTTGGGAGTCCGTATTTGATTCTAATGTCGTCAGTGAAGTGCAAGCGGGAAACAAAGAAAATGCACGAGCTCAACTAGAAACGATGTTGGACAACACCGCCACACCAGAGGGTGAAGTTTATGTTGTTGGTGCAGGTCCAGGAGACCCCGAGTTGTTAACGTTAAAAGCCTTGCAACTGATGCAGCAAGCAGATGTTGTAGTCTACGACTATTTAGTGTCAGATGAAATCATGGAGCTTGTACGTCGTGATGCCGATTTAATCTGTGTTGGTAAAAAGGCAGGTAATCATAGTGTGAAGCAGGAGCACACTAATCAAATTTTAGTTGAGCTGGCGAAGCAAGGTAAAAAGGTTTGTAGGATTAAAGGAGGCGATCCTTTTATTTACGGCCGAGGTGGTGAAGAGGTTCAAGTATTAGCAGAACACAATGTAAAGTATCAAATCGTGCCCGGTATCACAGCTGCAGCTGGCTGTAGCGCATATGCAGGAATTCCGCTAACACATAGAGATCATGCACAGGCTATCCAATTTGTTACTGGTCATTGTAAGCAAGACGGTCAAGAACTGGACTGGGAAGGTCTCGCTAAGGCAAACCAAACCCTAGCCGTATATATGGGAGTTATAAAATCGCCCCATATTCAAGCTCAGCTACTTGCACATGGTCGCGCACCAAACACGCCAGTGGCAATCGTGGAAAATGGCACGCGCCCAACACAACGCGTAGTGAGAACACAGTTAGATCAATTAGCCGAAGCAATTGCTAGCCATGATATTCAATCGCCAGCTTTACTGATCATTGGCGAAGTCGCAGCGCTTCACGAGCAGTTAGCTTGGTTTAATAAAAATAATCAAATAAGCAGCTTTGCTCAACCTATTACGCAAGTAGCGTAATAACCGTAACAGATAGTTAAATTTATAAGTAGGATATAAACCATGGCTTTAACTCATCTCCAGCAACTCGAAGCTGAGAGCATAAAAATCATCCGTGAGGTTGCCGCTGAGTTTGAAAACCCGGTAATGTTGTATTCGATCGGCAAAGATTCATCGGTACTACTTCACCTAGCCCGTAAAGCTTTCTATCCGGCGAAAATACCATTTCCTTTGCTCCATGTTGATACCAACTGGAAGTTTAGAGAAATGATTGAGTTTCGTGACCGTTTGGCCAAAGAATATGGCTTTGAGCTATTGGTACATAAGAACCCAGAAGGCTTAGAGATGAACATCAGCCCGTTTGTTCACGGCTCGGCTAAGCACACCGATATAATGAAGACACAAGGCCTAAAACAAGCGCTTGATCAATACGGCTTTGACGCTGCTTTTGGTGGCGCACGTCGTGACGAAGAAAAGTCTCGTGCAAAAGAGCGTGTTTACTCATTTAGAGACAAACACCACCGTTGGGATCCAAAGAATCAACGCCCTGAACTCTGGAATACTTACAATGGCCAAGTGAATCCTGGAGAAAGCATTCGCGTATTCCCACTTTCGAACTGGACAGAACTCGATATTTGGCAATATATCTATCAAGAAAACATTGAGATTGTGCCACTTTACCTATCCAAACCAAGACCTGTTGTCGAGCGCAATGGTACGTTAATCATGGTAGATGACGAACGTATGCCACTTGCTGAAGGAGAAGTGCCAGAAATGAAGTCGGTTCGTTTTAGAACGCTGGGCTGTTATCCACTAACAGGAGCGGTTGAATCCGAAGCCGATACACTAACCGGTATTATCGAAGAAATGTTGTTATCCACCTCGTCCGAACGAGAAGGACGAGTCATAGACCATGATTCAGCAGGATCAATGGAGAAGAAAAAGCGTGAGGGGTATTTCTAATGTCAACGGCAAATGAAGTTAAAGAATTAGGCATTGAAACCTATTTGGCTCGTCAGCAGGACAAGAGCTTATTACGTATGATGACTTGTGGCAGTGTTGACGATGGCAAGTCTACGCTCATCGGCCGTCTACTGCACGATAGCCACCAAATTTATGAAGATCAGCTAGCCGCCCTACACAAAGACAATGAAAAAGTTGGGAATGCTGGGGAAGATCTAGATCTCGCCTTATTGGTTGATGGTCTACAAGCTGAGCGCGAGCAAGGTATAACCATTGATGTGGCTTACCGTTATTTCTCAACAGCCAAGCGTAAATTTATCATTGCCGATACGCCAGGACATGAGCAGTACACTCGTAACATGGTAACCGGTGCATCAACCAGTGACCTCGCAATCATTCTCGTTGATGCGCGTTATGGTGTACAAGTACAAACTAAACGCCATAGCTTTATCTGTGACTCGTTGGGTATCAAACAATTTGTCGTGGCGATAAACAAAATGGATATTGTCGACTTTGACGAAGCCGTGTTTGAACGTATTAAAGCCGATTACTTAAAGTTTGCTGAGCAGCTGAATGTGCGTGACATTCGCTTTGTACCCATGTCGGCACTCAAAGGTGACAATGTCGTTAATCGCTCGGAAAAAACGCCTTATTATAAAGATAAGCCGTTACTTGAGTTACTCGAGGATTCGCCAGCAGCGGAGCCAAACCACGAGTTTGAAGCGCGTTTCCCTGTCCAGTACGTAGTGCGTCCAAACCTAGATTTTCGCGGTTTCCAAGGCACGCTTACCTCTGGCAGTTTACACCTAGGTCAAGCCGTTAAAGTATTGCCATCAGGTAAAACTTCAACGATTAAAGAGCTGGTCACTTTTGACGGTAATTTAACTCAAGCAGAAACAGGGCAAGCATTTACCATTACATTAGCTGACGAAGTGGACGTAAGCCGGGGCGATGTGATTGTGCCTGCAGAATCGGCAGCACAAGTAAGCAACCAGATCAGCGCTAAGCTGGTATGGATGCACGAAACGCCACTGCAATTGGGTAAAAGTTATAACCTTAAGTTAGGCAGTAAGAAAGTCGCTGCAATCGTGACGAGTATTGATCACACCATTGACGTTAATACGCTAGAGCACGGGCAAGCAGATACACTGGAGCTCAATGAAATTGCTATCGTGACTATCGAGTTAACTGAAAATGTCGTTGCGGACGCCTATTTAAATAACCGTGAGACGGGGTCGTTTATTTTGATAGACCGCCTATCGAACCTAACCATAGGTGCGGGTATGATAGAAACAGTCCAAGCTGCTACATCCACATCCTCAAGTCAGTTTAGTGACTTTGAGATTGAATTTAATGCATTAGTTCGCAAGCATTTCCCTCATTGGCAAGCGCTTGATATTTCGAAGTTAAAATAATGCACCTTAGCCTGTTAGTCGAGGTATGACGTCATTATGGAACAAGTCATTTTAACAGGCATTATGCTGGCGTTAGTCGTGTGTCTTTTTGCCACACGCATTAACGCTGCGTGGCTGTTCACTGGTGCTATTGCGACGAGTTACTTGACTGGTCTCATTGATTTAGAGTCAATGCTAGCAAACTATGCTAATCCTTCTTTGATCACGCTTGTGCTACTAATTTTAGTATCTATTGCAATTGAAAAAACCGCGCTGGTTAAAAAGCTAGCGCATTCGATGGCACAAGGGAGTCTAGCAAAAGCCGTTATTAAACTAGGATTATCCACCGCATTTTTGTCTTCTTTTACCAACAATACTGCGGTAGTTGCCTCATTGATCACGACGGTGAAAGAGAGCAAAACCCATGCTCCTTCAAAGCTCTTATTACCACTTTCGTATACAGCTATCTTAGGCGGTACACTGACACTTATCGGCACATCAACCAATCTTATTGTCAACGGCTTTGCCGTAGAAGCAGGCATGGCGCCGCTAGGTTTCTTCGATTTTACTTTGGTCGGGTTGGCCGTTCTAGCGGTTGGTTTATTGACCATCACTGTCATGCTTAAATACTTACCTGATAATGGTAAAAATGATGATGAGGTCGTGCCATTTTATCTGGAAGGCCGTGTAGAGCCGAGCTCCAAACTGGTTGGCCGTACCGTTGAAGAAAATGGCCTACGCGATCTCAAGGACTTATTCCTAGCAGAAATTATTCGCGGAGAGCGACGCATCTGTGCTGTTACTCCGCAGCAGGAGATTCTCGCTGATGACGTACTGCTATTTGTCGGCGATATTAATTCAGTACCGCTGCTGCAGCGTTTCGACGGTCTCAAAATCGTTCATGACAAACATGAAAAAGATGTCGAGCATCTGGTAGAAGTTGTGGTCAGTCAGTCGTCACGATTCTTAGGGAAAACCATCAAAGAAATCCGTTTTAGAGAACAGTTTCACGCGGCTATTATCGCGATCCGCCGAGGTCACGACCGCCTTCAAGGTGGAATTGGTCAAGTGGAATTACAAGCTGGAGACTCGCTAATCCTCGCCCCTAGCAGTGACTTCTACGCGCTACCCAACTTAAAGCGTGAGTTTGTTTATATCTCTGGCCTTGATTTACAAACACATTTATCCACAACTAAGTCTAATACCGTGCTTGCGAGCTTTGCGACCGTGGTAGGCCTGAGTATTTTTGGTGTTGTACCTTTGGTGAAGGGGTTAATTGTGCTACTTGGTGCATTGGTGCTACTTGGCACAATTAAAGTACCGGAGATGAAACGCCGTTTTCCTATTGAGCTGGTTGCCATTGTAGGCAGCGCCATTGGGTTGGCAAAATTAATGATAGAAACCGGACTGGCAACTGAAATTTCTTCCAGCCTATTGTGGCTACTCGGAGACTTCGGCCCTTATGGTGCATTTATTGCGATTTTCGTCATGACTGTGATATTCACCGAGCTCATTACCAACAACGCCGCTGCAGCGCTTTCCTTTCCGGTTGCCTATGCACTGGCCAGCGGGTTTGGTGTCAACCCATTACCCTTTGTGATGGCTGTCGCATTTGGCGCATCGGCGAGCTTTATTTCACCTTTTGGTTATCAGACTAACTTAATGGTGTATAGCGCAGGCAACTATCGTATTCGTGATTACGTCACTATGGGGCTGCCTTTATCGCTGATTTATTCAGCGACGGTGCTGACTGTGATCCCATTTGTATTTCCATTTTAATAGAGCTGAATATGGACGAAAATATTGTTTGGCATAATTATGCCGTAGATAAAACCCAGCGTAGCAAATTGAAGGGTCATAAGCCTTGCATACTGTGGTTTACTGGTTTTTCTGGCTCCGGGAAAAGTACTGTGGCTAATGCGCTGGAACATGCCCTGCAAGAACAAGGCATTCATACTTACCTACTCGATGGCGATAATGTCCGTCATGGGTTATGTAAAGATTTGGGCTTTAGTGATGAGGACAGAGTCGAGAATATCCGCCGTGTGGGTGAATTGAGTAAACTCATGGTGGATGCAGGACTGATGGTGCTCACCGCCTTTATTTCCCCATTTCAGGCAGAGCGAGATATGGTTCGCTCACTGGTACAAAGCGATGAATTTATTGAAGTGTATTTAGATACGCCATTGGAAGTTTGTGAGCAGCGAGATCCCAAAGGCCTGTACAAAAAAGCCCGAGCAGGAGAAATAAAACATTTTACTGGCATAGATTCGACTTATGAGCCCCCTATTAATCCAGAAATATGTTTAAATACTGCTGAGCAGTCGCTGGCAGAGTCTGTCCAGCAGCTAATAAACTATCTAGAGTCAAAAAATATCATAGGGTAAGTCATGAATCATACGGATCTGCTGGAAGAAGTATTAAATCTGAGTATTCGCGCTGGTGAAGCGATTATGGAGATTTATGCCAAGGACTTTACTGTCGAATATAAAGAAGATGAAAGCCCTGTTACGGAGGCAGATCTCGCTGCACATAAAATTATTGTTGCAGGTCTAAAAGCCCTGACACCAGATCTCCCTATTTTGAGTGAAGAAAGCGCGGATATTGAGTGGGAATCGCGTCAACAGTGGCAGGAATATTGGCTTGTCGATCCAATCGACGGCACCAAAGAGTTCATCAAGAAAAATGGCGAATTCACCGTCAATATTGCACTGATCCACAATGGTGAACCCATTCTCGGTGTTGTTCATGCACCGGCACTCAATGAAAGCTACCTTGCTGAAAAGAGCATTGGCGCCTTCAAACAAACTGGCGAAGCGCGGATTGAACTAAAAGTAACAACCAAGCCGAATCAAGGTATGATTAAAGTTGTGGGGTCGCGCTCACACCCATCACCAGATCTGGCTGAATACCTCACACGTTTTGAGCAAGTAGATATGGTGCCAAAAGGCAGCTCTCTTAAACTGTGTCTGGTCGCTGAAGGTAAAGCCGATGTTTACCCGCGCCTTGGTCCAACATCAGAGTGGGACACTGGAGCGGGACATGCCGTAGCGAGCATTGCAGGTGCAAAGGTGAGTCAAGTAAATGGTGAGCCCTTACGCTACAACCAAAAAGCCGATTATCTTAACCCATATTTTGTGGTTTCAAGATTAGCAGATTAGTTCAAGATAAGCATAAACCAGTCGCGTTAACGGTCGACTGGTTTATTTGCGGCACGCGTTAGTACCTTGTCATATACACTTTTCAGTATATCTTGTGGGGTATCAAGTAAAAACGTTTCTCTCACCAGTTGTTCCAACTGCGCAAAGCTCTCAATTTCCTGTTCAGTCACACTGCCATCGCATTCATGCCACTCAAAATAACGCTGATTACGCAACAGGTAGCGATGACAATCTGTAATGCGAGAAACCACTAAATTGTTTACGAATGCGCATCCGGATGCTGATGAGAATAAAAGTGTGCAACTTCACAATCGGACTCAAATACCTCAGCAAGATCGACATGGTACAAAGTTAATGGTGCTTCTCCCTCTTCTAGCAAAGTCACTTTGACTGTGTTTTCTGCAGTTTGCACTTGATAGGTCTGGCGACCCTGAATAGTTAAAGCCTGATTAATATTTAACGGAAGGCGAGGAGACTTCACTCCAAAACCAGCATCCACCAGATACTGCTCGCCATCAAGCTGCAACACAGTCATTCGATGCGAGCGTGGATTCGCAGGATTACCATTGAGCATAACTCTCGCCAACACGGGCCTCACACTAAAACCAAGCTGTTGCAGCGCTAAAAATAAAACCTTGTTATGCTCAAAACAGTAACCACCTTGTTTATGATCCACTAAACGTTCAAATAGTGGTTGTGGGTCAAGTAACAAGCGCTCTCCATACATGGCATTAATACTGGAGAACGCGTAGTGTGCAAGGTGTTTTTGTTGTAACTCGGTGACCAACTCAATACCTGCAAGATGCTGCAAGGATAAACTGTTAAGGTACTGGTTAATATTCGCTTCTAATTCCATGATTGACTCCTAAAGTTGATAAAGTCAGGTTAAAACCTCAACCCATGTTAAGGTCAATAGGAATTTTCAAATTTATTTGATACACAGAACTACAACTTAACTAATCAGAGATTTGGATAAGAAGTGAGCTAAAAAAAGCTGCTAGAAAGGCATTCATTAACCAAAGCTCAGCCAATTAACACGATGCAAAAAGCTGATGAACTTTCCTTTGCGGCATCGCCAAGTGTTTGGCCTCTTTGACTGACAATGGTTTAGACATGAAGTAACCTTGGGTTTGATGACAATATAGTTGCGATAATGTGCTGAGCTGAGCTCGTGTTTCTATCCCTTCTGCGGTGACTACAAGATTAAAACTTTTGGCGATGGCACAAATTGCTTCGATAAGCTGCGTCGCTTTTCCGCCATACTCAATGTCCGCCATAAACGCTCTATCTATTTTGACACCATCAACAGGGAGGTGATTGAGTCGAGCTAGACTACTATAGCCGGTACCGAAGTCATCAATATAGATTCCAAAACCAACTTGGTGAAGCTGATTTAATGGCGCAATAAGCATGTTTTCCTCCGCCATCATCGCGGACTCTGTCAACTCCAGCTTAATTTGACTCACAGCTACCTCGGCTTCGTCACACTTAGCGATCAGCCAATCAACAAATGCTTGAGACTGCAGCTGTAAAGGAGAAATATTAACGGCCACGAACAAGGCTTCATTTCCGACTTCTACAATAAAACGAAGCGCCTGTTCAAATACCCAACGTCCTAACTCAGTTATCTTTGCGCACTGTTCAGCAATGGGGATAAACTCAGCAGGACTTACCTCTCCTAAGACGGGACTGTGCCACCGTAACAACGCCTCAAAGCCCTTAAGTGTTTTGCCTTGCTGACAATAAACTGGTTGCAAGTTAAGCCTTAATTCTTGTGCTGGGTCCATTGCGTGAAGCGCTTGCTCTACTTGGATCTTACGCCCTGCCTCACTAGCAATGGCATTGGTAAATATATGGTAGGTATTTTTCCCTCTTTTTTTTGCTTCATACATGGCAATATCTGCATCATGCAACAGCTTTTCGGCATCGTAATTTACGCAAGGTACAGTGAAATGGCGAACGCCAACACTGCCACTAATACTATGAAGGTGTTCTTTGAACGAAAATGGTGCCCGGATCCGCGCAAGAATATCTTCTAGCACGCCTTCAACAGGTTGATACAAATGCTCATCCTGAATGAGTACCGCAAACTCATCCCCCCCTAGCCGAGCAATATCAGCATAACCACTAAGTAGTTGCCGCATTCTAGATGCAAATTCAACCAGCAATTTATCACCTGCTTGATGCCCGAGCGTATCATTGATCAACTTGAATCTATCTAAATCGATATATAATAAAGTGTAACGAGCATCATGGTGACTGCGCACGTTATCGACTCTAGATATAAAGCTTTGACGATTTAATAAGTCCGTTAAACTGTCGTGCTGTGCTTTATATCTTAATTGTTCTTGAAACAGTTTTGCTTGGGTAACATCTGTTACGCGACCTTCATACAAACAACTATCTGGCTGAAGTAACCAATTGCCTGAATGCCGCAACCAAATGTGTTCACCAGCCGTTGACTTAGCCAACCACTCTACCTCTTGATGTGCCTGCTTGGTACTCACAATTTGTTGCCACTCGGCACGATATTCATGATCTTGGATTAATGAGGAGAAGCAAGTCCCCGGCGGTGGCATCTCACCATCAAAAAGTAAGCGATTAAACGCAGGGTTTGAGTCGACGATATAACCATGGCTATCGAGTACAAAAAGGCCTTCGTGACTGTTGATAAACAAGCTTTTGTATTTACGCTCAGCAGCTACCTGTTGCTGCAACGCCCCCAGCCTTTTATTCGATTCGATTTGCAGCCTTTGATTGGTAATTTCTAACCGCTTGGTTCGCTCTACCACTAGGCTATTGATGGTATTATTTCGATTTCTAAGCTGTCTCAGTTGCGACCACACCAATACGATACAAATAGAAAATACTACTAAGAACAGCCCAATTAAAATTTTGTGGTTATTCAGCCAACTAGGATGTAAACGGGCTTCATCAAAAAGCTTCATGGTGATGGACAAGCCATAAAAATCCATGGTGTGCTGCGCACTGGCGGGTAATTCATCCAATCCAAATTGCTGCTGCCAGTCAGAACTGTAAATGCGCTTTCCTTCAGAGACAACGACCAAATGTTGCTTACGCTGTTGATATAGCTGGCCAAACAATGCATCAAGTAGTACCGGTAGCTCAAAGCTGAGTCCAAGCATACTCCTAAACTCGTTTTCGTTGGGTTGTGCAATCAGTAAGCTCAATTTATTTTGGCTTGGCCAAGCGAATGTCGTGAGGTTATTTTCACTACGCTGGATAAAGATATCTTGGGTGACGGCTCGCCCAGTACCCACCGTTTGCCCAACTTCATAGACTGGCGCTGCGTTGGTAACAACCAGCCATTGTGCCGCCTCACTTTCTGACTCTTGCCTTACTTTAAAATCAAAATATCCTTTTGCGCGTTGTATTTGCTCCAATTTAGAGAATTGTGCAGTGGTAACCAACGCGTAAGTTTCCATGCTCAGGCCTAAATTGGTCGTACTAAGTTGTGACGAGGCAATTTCGTAAAAGTCAGTATGTTGATGGGTATTTAGATAGGCATCTATTGAGTACAGCAAATGTGCAACATGCTGAAGTTTACCATCAAGCAAGTACTCTAATCGCGAAAGCTCTTGTGCCCTTTTCTGGTTTAACTGCTGTTGATAATAAGCATCCACGACGACACCTATATAGCACAATACAGTGAGTAGCAGCACTAGACCAACAGCTGGAGCCCTACGCACGGCGACTTGCTTTGCGTTAGATGTCATGCTGTCACTGCCAAGGTGTTGTTTAAGTCTGGACATATTTACTAAACATTGTATGCTAAACTCATTCGATAATAATTCTTATTTGCAATGAATAAAAGTAAACTTTTCCTTTTTTTACTGTTTTGGGTACATTTTAGTCAAGCGGCTGATCAGCAGCGAACTAGCTCAGCGGTCAATGTCTATTCATTTAGAAAATATGAATTAATTCAACCCGTTCTTCAGGCATTTGAAAAAGAAACCGGGATCACGGTAAACCTGGTAAATGGTAAATCGGCTCAGCTGCTTGAGCGTCTCAAAAATGATGGAGCCAATTCAAAGGCCGATGTTTTACTTACTTCCGATCTAATCCAGCTTCATGATTATAAAGCACTATTACGTCCTATCGATAAAATTCAGAACTGGCAAGAAGTCGACCTAGAACTTAAAGATGATGATAAACGTTGGATTAGTGTCTCCATAAGGACACGAGCATTATTCCGAAAAAAAGGGACTGCCACACCACTACCCGAGTATTTTTCAGATTTAGATAAGGCGCTTTACCATGGGAAATTTTGCATTCGCCAGTGGTCTCATAGTTATAACTTAACGTTAGCATCTAGCCTATACGCTTCGTCTGATAGCGAGGATTTCTTATGGATCGACAAGGCAAACTCGTTATTAGCAAAACGTCCTGTAGGAGGAGACAGAGATCAACTGCGCTCCCTAGCACAAGGCCAGTGTGAGTTTGCGTTAGCTAATCACTATTATTGGAGTATGATGCAACACTCAGAAAATAAGCGTGATAAAGCACTTGCCGAGCAATTAGAAGTGCACTATTTAAAAATGCACTCGGGGAAAACAGCAATCTCTACAACGACTGTCGCGATAGCAAAGCACTCACCCAATGCACAAAATGCCTTGCTATTTGTTGAGTTCTTATTAAAACCAAGTACTCAGTCCATGTATGCTAATTTGCTTCATGAATACCCAGTAATTCAACACGCACAAACCGTGCTTCCTCCATTTACCCCTGCAACGCAACAGGTAAAGCTCGGTTTGCAGCAAGTCTCACGTGCCCAGCACGTGGTCAACTCACTCAGCAAAGATCACTTGTAAATCACAGTTAAATACCGGCACGGGCCTATCGAAAAGCTGCTGTCTAGTAAATGTTTTTGCGGGTTTGGGTCCTTGCAATGTTTGCACTGTATGCTCGTGCTCGGCATACACTTGTTGATAAGGAGCTTGATTTGGTCTCTCACGCCAAGTTAAGGTCAGGAAGCTACTCTCGTAATTCCAACGCCCTTGATACTGAGTGCCCACTTGCTGCCAATAACCATTGGGTTTCAGTTGCAACTGAATCGAATCATCTTGGCATTGATGAGCAAATAATAAACCCGGCAGAGTCTGAGCAACTCTGTTTTGCACCAAATACAGCCCAGCATTATTCGGTGTATAACGGTGTCTTTCCATATTAAACTCTGAAACTGTTAGCCTATTAAAGCCAATCTCTTTTACCGCATATTCAATATCTCTCAGCCAATCATCACCTGAAGTCATCGGCGGAATATTGAGCCGTGCATTCTCATATTCTTGTGGTACGGGTAGTTCAGTAAAGCGGTAATGAATATCTCGTTTTGCTAATGCTTGAACTAACTTGGCTCTCGTACCGTCATCAAGACCGGACTCAAAGATATGCAAAGTTGGGGTACTACATCCACTCAATAATAAAGCGACTATTGCAACAACACGTGACATTGTCTTCCTTGGTGTTACGCTTTGATTCACTCAGCCTTCTTAGGGTGAAGGCCCGATCACCTCAGCATTATCAAAGTGTTAGGCTAACACCTTGATAACCAACTTTCTACCGACTTTTTAGGGTAGAGAATATCTTTAAATAACCGGTGTTGTTGATAACTTAAGTGTTGCTCTTGACTCGGTAACCCAGCCTGAACTTGACTGTGGTGCTCATTAAAGCGAGAGATAACTGAGAGTTTGTCCTTGGCTTGTGGAAGAGACTCATTCAAATAGTGACGTACATCATCCGCGGTCATCAGATCTGTCTTATCTACATTCATAAGCTCTTTTCTTAATGCTGTGCGAATCCCCATCGTTGCCTCCATAAAATACTGATAAAAACAAATCGCGTGGTCGGCGTGCAAGATACACACCAAATGCTTCAGTAATGTTAAAGACTCAGGTTTTAATGAAAAAGTTTCGTCATTCATCGCAGTAATTTTATATACTATCGATTAAGGCAATGAAGACACTGACCATGTGTTATCCACTGCGAACATTGAGGTAATGAATATGCAAGATGGGTTTATTGAAATTGAACTCGAAGAAGAACCGATAGAGTTATGCAACCTGTTGAAAGTACTTGATTTAGCAGAAACAGGAGGACATGCCAAGTTATTGATTACTGAAGGGTATGTGGCGCTTAATGATGAAGTATGTACACAAAAGCGAAAAAAGATTTATTCTGGTGATGTGCTACATTTTGACGGTGATGAGTTTCATTTAACGTTAGCGCCTGATGCAACGCCTCAACCAAGGGCAGTTGCCACCCCAAAACCGAAGGCAACGCCTTCAGCCGGTAAGAAAAAACGACAAAAGTCGGGAAAATCTTACACACAAGTGGACAAAAATACAGGCAGAAAACCAATTTCTTTTGGTTAATTTGTATCGATTTCACAACAGTTCATGACTTTTTTCTCACCGATGTAGTGCACCTATGCGCCGCTAAAGTGCACTTCCCTCTTGAAAAATCCCTTTTTCAACACTAGGACTATAGAAGTACAAAAATGCAGCAAGCCTGCAACTGGTACATTCTATGCAAATTGCTTTGCATGATTAGAATAAGGAAAAGGGTCAAGCATGAATAATTCATATAACACCCTGACTCAGCTTACCGTCGGCGAGCGTCAGGTCCATATTCACTCACTTCCAGCATTGAGCGACAGAACGAAAAGACTGCCATTTTCTCTGAAAATCTTACTAGAAAACCTACTTCGTCATGAAGATGGCAAAAACGTCACGGCACAAGACATTGATGCCCTACTGAATTGGAAGCCTGAGGAAAAGCCCAGTAAAGAAGTGGCATTTACTCCGGCCCGCGTCGTGATGCAAGACTTTACGGGAGTGCCTGCTATCGTTGACCTTGCAGCCATGCGTGACGCAATGGCAAAGCTTGGCGGGGATCCAAATAAAATCAATCCACTCTCCCCTGCAGAAATGGTAATAGACCACTCAGTGCAAGTCGATGAATACGGTCATGATGGCGCATTTGATCTCAATGCAAAACTCGAATACCAGCGCAATAAAGAAAGGTATGAGTTTTTGCGCTGGGGGCAAGGCGCATTTGATAATCTCAAAGTGGTGCCACCAGCAACCGGTATCGTGCATCAGGTCAACCTAGAGTATTTGGCTAGAGTCGTATTTGAAAAAGAAATTGATGGTATGCCCTTCGCGTACCCGGATACCCTTGTCGGTACAGACTCACATACCACCATGATCAATGGACTGGGGATCTTAGGTTGGGGTGTTGGCGGCATTGAAGCCGAAGCTGCGATGCTGGGCCAGCCCATCTCCTTACTCATTCCACAAGTTGTTGGCTTTAAACTAGAAGGTCAACTACCTGAAGGGACCACAGCAACCGATTTAGTTCTCACCGTTACGCAAATGCTACGTGAGCACGGAGTAGTAGGTAAATTTGTTGAGTTCTTTGGCGATGGACTTGCTGAGCTACCCTTGGCTGACAGAGCCACAATTGCCAATATGGCACCTGAGTATGGTGCAACCTGTGGGATCTTCCCTATTGATAACGAAACCCTCGAATATCTGCGTTTGACCAACCGTGATGAAGAAAAGATTGCGCTTATTGAAGGCTATGCCAAACATCAAGGTATGTGGCGAGAGCCTGGTGATGAGCCACTTTATACCGATGTATTAACACTCGATTTAGCTACAGTTGTGCCGAGCCTTGCAGGACCAAAAAGACCCCAAGATAGGATCCCACTGAATGATGCAGGTAAGACTATCCAAGCACATTTAGGTGAGTTTCAGCATGAACGTAGCGAAAAAAATGCAGATTCCAACCAAGATGAAGCGCGAACTGTTGGTGAAGGTGGCGCCTCGCGTGTCGCTCAAGACGAGCCTGCAACCTTAGGAGCCGGTAAGGTTACTTACAAAGGAGAAACGTTTGAATTAGTCGATGGTGCCTGTGTCATTGCAGCTATCACTAGCTGTACCAATACCTCGAACCCCAGTGTGATTCTCGCAGCAGGCTTAGTTGCGCAAAAAGCCAAAGCACTCGGGTTAACACCTAAGCCTTGGGTTAAAACCTCACTCGCACCTGGCTCTAAAGTGGTGACTGATTACCTTAAACAAGCTGAGCTGCTTGAACCACTTGCAGATCTGGGCTTTGATTTAGTTGGTTACGGCTGTACAACTTGTATCGGTAACTCAGGTCCATTACCGACAGAGATAAACGAAGCCATTGTAAAGCATCAGTTGGTTGTCAGCTCTATTCTATCCGGTAACCGCAATTTTGAGGGACGGATCCACCAAGATGTGAAAATGAACTTTCTTGCTTCACCGCCTTTGGTTGTGGCTTATGCACTAGCAGGTCGCACAGACATTGATGTGTACAATGAGCCATTGTGCCAAACAAAAGAGGGCAAAGATGTTTTCTTAAAAGATATTTGGCCATCGGTTTCAGAAGTCAGCGAATTGGTCTCTCAAACAGTGACTCAAGCAATGTTTGCCAAAAACTATGCTGATGTTTACCAAGGGGATAAACACTGGCAAGAGATCGCCGTTAACCAAAGCGAACGCTATAACTGGCAGGATGACTCTACCTACATTCGCAAAGCACCGTTCTTTGACGATATGACAAAAGCGCCACCTGGGATCCCAAGCATTAAAGGTGCGCGATGTCTGGCCAAACTCGGAGACTCGGTCACCACCGACCATATCTCTCCAGCTGGTAATATCAAAGCTTCAGCCCCAGCAGGTGAATACTTGCAAGCGCAAGGTGTGAAACAGTCTGACTTTAACTCTTATGGGTCGCGTCGTGGTAACCATGAAGTGATGATGCGTGGCACCTTTGCGAATGTCCGTTTACGCAACCAGTTAGCACCAGGTACAGAAGGTGGGATCACCCGATTATTACCTGATGGCGAGTTAATGAGTATATTTGATGCTGCAGAGCAGTATCAACAGCGCAATACTCCCTTGGTGGTATTAGCTGGAAGTGAATATGGTACAGGTTCATCAAGAGACTGGGCTGCCAAAGGCTCATTACTGCTTGGTATAAAAACCGTGCTCGCCAAGAGTTATGAGCGTATTCATCGCTCAAATCTTATCGGTATGGGTGTGCTACCTTTGCAGTTCAAGTCAGGTGAAGGTCACGAAGAGCTTGGTTTAAGCGGCGAAGAGGAATTTGAAATCGAAGGGATCTACGACACGGCAACTGAAGTTGTGGTTACCGCTAAAAATGCCGACGGTAAAGAAACGCAGTTTTCAGCAGACATTCGCATAGATACGCCAAAAGAGTGGGAATACTATAAACATGGCGGTATATTGCAGTATGTGTTGAGACAAATGCTCAACTAACCCAAGCTTAACGAACTATATTAACGCCAGCACACTCAGCTGGCGTTATTTTTATCTTATCTTGCTACTGTGGCTTACTGAGCATGTTATACCAATCGCATTAGATTAAAATCGACCGGTATAAATAAACGTAATGGTGTTTATTCCACCGTCGTCAAGATCAGTACCTAAGCCAAATCGCAGTGCAGAATGTGCGTTTAGCCAATATTCGCTTTGTAGCTCCACAATAGACTTATCGAACTCATCCTCTCTTAATCGTGCAGACACAGCAACCTGCCAATTCTTTGCAAAATAATAGCCAGCATTGACTTGCCAGAAATCAGACTCTGCCGCAACTTTTTGCATTTTCACATCCCAGCCAACACCATTACTGACTTCGGTATAGCGGAAAAACGGCGCAAAGACAGTTTCAGTACTGTCTTCGTCCATAGCAAAGTGACGAAATTCGGAACGCTGGCTAATAAGTGTGAGTCCTAATTGCATCGTATCACTTACAAAACGCCCCACTTGCGCTATAGCTATTGTGTCTCGCGTTGCAGTAGAGTCAGCTGAATCATCTCGAAACTGAGTAACATCGAACGCCACTCGCCAATGTCGTTTAATGAAAAACTCTGCATCTGCTTGATATAGCTGCCAATCATCATTTTGAAATCCACCTGCTGAAAAATTATTACTTTTTTGCACATATCCCTGTAAACGATAAGGCGTGTCGGTATCCTCTAGTGCTTGTAGATAATGTTTATATTGAACGCCTAAAAATCCATCTTCTATTTCTAAAAATTCACCAAATCCAACGCTCACTTCATGTGAATTGGCTAAGCTGAAACTTGAATAAAGTAATAGCCCTACCAGCGATAATGCTTTCATATTTTCCCCTTTACGTTAATGCAAAGATTGTAACGATGAGAAAAAATCGCCATAGTAAAAAAGTGTAAGCATATGTATCTAAAAGAGAGACGTTTATGTCAATTTGGTTTAAACCCGTAGACTTAGCTTTATGTAAATCGTTGGAAGAAGGCATTTCTGGTAAAGGGACACTCATGAAGACCTTAGGTATAGAAATCAGTGAGGTAGGCGATGATTATTTGGTTGCTACTATGCCCGCAATCCCACAACACCATAACCCCATGGGAATGATACACGGTGGTGCCAATGTAGCACTGGCTGAAACCGTTGCGAGCTATGCAGCAAACTTTGTTGTCGATACCGAACGGTTTTATTGTGTTGGACAAGAAATAAATGCCAACCACCTGAAAGCTTCTCGAACAGGTACGTTGACCGCCACTACTCGCCCTGTACATCTAGGAAAGCGCTCGTCAGTATGGGAGATCCGCATTAACAATAGTAAAAATGAACTGTGCTGTATTGCTAGAATGACCGCTGCGGTGATATCGCGTTAAAAGTTGATCTATCACAATTTCATAAAATCAAATCCGCCTCATTATTATTGCACCATACAAAATAGTGAGGTAGCTATGATGTCAACTCAAAAACTTTGGCCATTGCACGTGCTCATAGTGATAGGGCTGGTTTTGATTTTTACAGGCCACACCATATTGACGACTGAGTGGCTCAATGAGCTTGGACCAAAAGGGTTTGTGCTCGGTGCAAGCTGCATTGCTATCGGGCTAATTTGTTCCTTACCCACTAAAATCTATCTCACCATTTTACTGATGCGTCGTGAACACAAAGATTAACGCACTTATTTGATCTTAGGGTATATTTACAGCACCCAAAGTGACTATATTTATATTGGTGTGAATCAGTGGATAAAATCGACACGCTTATTATCGGTGCAGGCGTTGTAGGCCTTGCAATTGCAGCCAGACTTAGCCACAGTCGTAGCGTTATTGTGATCGACAAAGAAACTCACTTTGGCGAACATACCAGTAGCCGTAATAGTGAAGTGATCCATGCTGGGATTTATTACCCTAAAGACAGCCTTAAGCAGCGCTTGTGTATTAACGGTAAGGTACTCCTCTACGACCGTTGCCAGCGACTTAATATTCCATGTCAGCAGCTCGGTAAATTTATCGTCGCCACAAATGCAGAAGAGGCGCAGCAACTCGCACGTATCAAACAAGCAGCGCACAACAACTCTGTCACTGATGTTGATTTTGCTTCTACTCACACCATTAACCAACACCTCAGCGATTTAACTGTCCACAGCGCACTCTTTTCTCCTTCAACAGGTATTCTGGACAGCCACCAGCTGATGCTGTCTTTAGTTGCAGAAATTGAAGCCAACGGGGGGATTGTTGCAACCCAAACAGAGTTTATCCAATCACAGCAAACCGCTGTAGGCTTTACCGTAACAATGCACTGCAACAATGAGCACTATACGCTCAGCTGTGAGCAGCTGATTAACTGTGCAGGACTAACAGCACCGGATGTGATGGCGAAGATAACGGGCAGCAGTAAGACGCAAGCAAAGGCGTATTACTGTCGTGGTCGCTATTATCGCTATCAAGGTAAGCATCCATTCGCTCACCTTGTTTATCCAATTCCAAATACTCACGGTTTAGGGATACATGCTACGTTAGATTTAGCGGGGCAAGTAAAATTTGGCCCCGATACTGAGTATGTTAACAACATAGATTATCGTTTTGATGACGCACAAAAGGCACAATTTGTGAGAGCAATAAAACAATACTGGCCGGGTCTTGACCCAAACCGACTGACACCAGACTACACAGGGATCAGACCGAAGCTAGACCGCCATCAACAAAGTGACTTTGTTATTGAGTTTGAGGCCACGCATGGTATTGCGAACTTTGTCAATTTGATGGGAATTGAATCTCCAGGACTGACCGCCTGCCTTGCAATTGCAGAATATGTTGAGCAGCGCTTATAGCCTGCTCAATGGTTTTCCTTCAACGCCTCGTCAATCTTCTTGGCTCTTTCGTCCATCAGTTTTTGTACATTTTTTGCGTCATCCATTACTTGCTTCACCGCCGCAGGGTTTAACGCTGTTGGCAATGCCGTAGAAGTGGTTTTACTTGGTTCTTGTGACGACTTACGCGTTAGAATGCTCGTATCTTCGGCAGCCACCACAGTGATCTTGTCCTCATCAATTTGATATGCTTGAGAATGACCAGCTGGGTTTGGCTTGTCAGAATAATGCCATTGCCCGTTCTCATCTTGCCAACGATACACTTTCACGCTTTCTTTGACCTCTTGCCCTTCGTTGGTGACCAGCTGCTGAGTGTGTGATTTAACTTGCTCAAAGGCATTGGTACTGTGTTGTTTAAGCTTGGCGGTGCTCTGCTCAACCGACTCGGTGATTGCATCAGTACTCAGCCAAGGTTTTCCGTCTGGTCGCTTCAATACAAATAAACACGCCACGGCCACCAACATAATCATAATCATCAAATAACTTGCTGCTTTCATTCTCACCTCCTCACTTTCCTTAGAGTCCATACTTTAGCAGTATTTGATTAAATTTTTCCGTTTTTTTAAAGTCGATAAAAAAGCGGTTAAAGTCATCGCACAACTGCTTTGCCCGTTGCGTTTGGCCAAACTGTAATTGCAATGGAGCACGTCCGAGACTCCACGGATCGTGATCAGACCTTTTAACTTAGGATGTTTAAGCTGATACCAGCGCAAGGTGGGCTTGCCGATGATAGAAAACGCTATCGATTTATGACTTCCCCCAGCCAAGACAGACAAAATATCGCTTTCGGAGTAATAGTCCTTACGTTGCAATGTATCACTTTCAAAATAAGACTCTAGCTGCGGGTAGGTGTATCCAAAGCGACCCAAAAATAAATGGGCTTTTACGTCTGCCACATCAAATTCTTCGGCTTGTCTATGCGTAACAACCACATCTTCGATGATGTAAATTGGGTCGCTCCAGCACATTTGCATCGTGCCACGATACCACTTTTCCGACTCCATACGCACATCCACATTGCCTTTTTCGATTGCAACAGATGAGCGCTTTTCGGGATAAATTAGGTAGTTTGGTTGGTAGTTATACTGACTTGCAAAGTGGTTGAACACATCAATGATCACCCCTTGATCTGATGCATGCTCGATGGTGAATGGCGGGTAATACTGCACTGCAAAGTTAATAAACTTGCCATCAAGGGAAGCATTTGCAGCTTGCGCATAGTGCGATAACAAATAAAACGCAATCGCACCGATAGTCTTGGGGAAGTAGATCAAAGCCACCTCCTAGACTTTGAATAAATAATAGACTAAGTATGACCGATCACAGCGAATTTCCAAGTCAAAAAAATGAGGCCATACTCAACATTATTCATGCATATTGAGGTGCTAGATGCCATCCCCATCTATATGAAGGCCACACTCCCGATTAAGACCAAAGAACCGCGTTTCTTCTTCCGTCATGCCTGGTTCTAATTTACGCGTAGTATGTACATCTCCCATAGAGACGTAACCTTGCTCCCACAGCGGGTGATAAGGCAGGTCAAACTTGGTCAAATACTGATACACATCACGGTTATGCCAATCGATAATTGGGTAGAATTTTACCGTACCACGACTTAACTCAACAATGGGTTTATCGGCACGCGTTGAAGACTGTTGACGACGCAGGCCACTAAACCAAGTACCAGCATTTAAGTCCTGTAATGCCTGACTCATCGGCTCAACTTTATTCAGCGTATTGTACTTCTTGATACCAGCTTCGCCCTGCTCCCATAGCTTACCATGCACTGCTTCTTGCCACGCTGGACTCTGCTTAGCACGGTATACTTTTAGATTAAGCGACAGGCGTGCCGATAGCTCTTCAATAAACTGGTATGTTTCAGGAAATAGATAACCTGTGTCGGTAAGTACCACGGGGATATCAGGCCGTTGTTGCGTCAACAGGTGTAACATGACCGCCGCTTGGATACCGAAACTCGACGATAAAAAGTGCGTCTCAGGTAAATGCTCAAGTGCCCAAGCTACTCTTTGTTCAGCCGTTTTATCAGTCAACAAGGCATTAGCGTCAGCCAGTAGCATTTGCTGTGTAGCACTGTCCAAAGTCAATATTTGCTTAAAATCACTCATTTTTCTCATCCACTGGGCAGCGCAAAGCTGCCCTATTTAAATCAAGCGTAAAAATCGGTTTTAGAGACTTTCACTTCAGCGACTATTTCTTTACGAATAACAAAATCGCCAAAGCATTCGTCTTCCTGACGTTCGCTCACCCATTGACCAATTAGTTCATCTAGGGCTGGAAGGAAGACATCTTCAGCTACATTTTCCAAATACAATTTTGGAATACGAGTGCCTTCACGGTTACCACCTAGATACATGTTGTACTTACCAGGACCTTTCCCAACAAAACCCACTTCCGCTAGCATTGCGCGGCCACAACCATTCGGGCAACCCACAACACGGAGAATAATATTCTCGTCTGCAACACCATGCTTTTCTAATAAGCCTTCCACTTTAGTCACTAGGTCCGGCAAATAGCGCTCAGCTTCCGCCATCGCTAATGGGCAAGTTGGTAGTGATACACAAGCCATTGAGTTCTTACGTTGCTCAGAATGGTCATCGTCGATCAAACCGTGTTCACGAGCAATTTTTTCGATTTCCGCTTTATCTTCTAATGCAACGCCTGCGATAATTAGATTTTGGTTAGCCGTCATGCGGAAATCGCCTTTGTGGATTTCTGCAATTTTACGGCAACCCGTTTTCAACGGCTTGTCAGGGAAGTCTAAAATACGGCCATTTTGAATAAATACCGTCAGATGATGTTTACCATCAATCCCCTCAACCCAACCAAAACGATCGCCACGGTGAGTAAATTCATAAGGACGGGTTGGCTCAAACTGCATACCTGCACGCTTTTCAACTTCGGCTTTAAACGCTTCCGTACCAAAAGTATCTAAGGTGTACTTAGTTTTCGCATTTTTGCGATTAACCCGGTTACCCCAGTCACGTTGTACCGATACAACGTGCTCGGCTACCGCTAAAGTATGTTCAAGCGGGATAAAACCAAAATCATCGGCTTTACGAGGGTAAGTGTTAACGTCCCCATGAGTCATGGCAAGACCACCACCTACAAGTACGTTAAAGCCAACTAACTTACCTTCTTGCGCAATAGCAACAAAGTTCAGATCGTTAGCGTGAACATCCACTTCGTTGTTAGGTGGAATCGTTACCGTCGTTTTAAACTTACGCGGAAGGTAGGTATCACCTAGGATAGGCTCAGCTGTCGTTTCTGTTTTTTCACCGTTTAACCAAATCTCAGCATATGCTTTGGTTTTTGGCAGCAGGTGCTCCGAGATCTTAGCCGCCCACTGATAAGCCTCTTGGTGTAATTCAGATTCAACCGGATTAGTTGTACACAGTACATTGCGGTTAACGTCACCCGCCGTTGCAATAGAGTCGATACCCACACTGTGCAATAACTGATGCATCCCTTTAATATTAGGCTTTAATACCCCGTGAAACTGGAAGGTTTGGCGGGTAGTTAAACGAATACTACCGTACATCGTTTTATCCGCAGCAAACTCATCAATCGCCAACCATTGGTGCGGTTTGATGATACCGCCAGGCATCCGTGCTCGAAGCATCACATTATGTAATGGCTCAAGACGCTGCTTTGTGCGCTCAGGACGAATGTCACGGTCATCCTGCTGATACATACCATGGAAACGGATCAGCTGGAAGTTATCAGCAGTAAAACCCCCTGTTAACTGATCGGTCAGATCCGTTGAAATAGAGCCACGTAAGTGGGCACTTTGTGACTTCAAACGCTCGTTATCAGAAAACTTCGCGCTTGAATCGAGCTTACTATTCGGTTTGATTTCAGAATTGCTCATTGTCTTTCCTACATTATAATTGGCTGACGGTATAACAAGACGCGTTAGTAGACGTCTTTCTGATAACGATTTGCGCTACGCAACTCTTTAAGATATTGCTCAGCTTGCTCATCATCTTTCCCTCCATGGGTTTTAATGATGTCGATTAATACTTGGTGTACATCTTTCGCCATTCTGCTGGCGTCACCACATACGTAGAAGTGAGCACCCTTTTCTAGCCATGCAAACACTTCTTCACCTTTCTCGCGCAGTTTGTCCTGCACATAAATCTTTTCAGCTTGGTCACGGCTAAATGCCAAATCTACATGAGTCAACAAGCCCGACTTCACGTATTTTTGAATTTCTACCTGATACAGGAAGTCTTCCGTAAAATGTGGATTCCCAAAGAATAACCAGTTTTGACCTTCTGCTTCACGAGCTTCACGCTCTTGTAAAAATGCTCTAAAAGGCGCAATACCAGTACCAGGACCCACCATGATCACCGGTGTTGTGTTGTCTGTCGGTAGCCTAAAGTTGTCATTGTGCTCGCTGAATACTTTCACTTTAGTGCCTTCCTCAGCGCGATTTGACAGATAACCAGAGCAGCCACCAAAATGCTTTTCACCAAATGCATCAAACTCAACTAACCCCACCGTTAAGTGCACTTCGTCTTCTACCTCAGCTTGGCTTGAAGCAATGGAGTAAAGGCGCGCTTGTAATTTGCGACAGCAGTCGACTAATGCCTGCGCTTCAATCGTTGCTGGATTTTGCTTAATGACATCAAAGATTTGACGCGTTTCAATATAACTACGCAACGCGGCTTTGTCGTTTACCAACGCCGTTAATTCCTCATTCCCAGTCGCGATAGCATATTTCTCGACAAACCCAGGATATGACTGCGTGAGTTCAAGGTGCTCCACAAGAGCCGTTTCTAGTGAGACTTCTAATTCACCTACCTTGACGGTTTGTGATTTATCTAGTTGCAGTAGTGCTAAAATGTTCGCGACTTCTTGAGGGTCATTTAGGAAGTAAACACCAAGTGAGTCACCCGGCTGATAGGTAATGTCTGACCCTTCTAATGAGATCTCAATATGACGCACATCTTTACTTGAGTTTCTACCCGTGATTTTTTGCACGACGCTTAATTCAGCTGCGAAAGGGTTTTGCTTAGTGTACTGACTCGCTGCGGCCTGCGGTGCGCCAAATGGCATACTGATAACGTTTCCACCACCAGCTTGTTGCTGAGCTTTCAGCTCCGGCTCTAAAACATCTAATGCCTGCGCTATCCATGCTTGCGCTTCGGCTTCATAATCCACATCTAAATCAGCACGCGGAATGACAATTTCAGCGCCAAGGGCTGCTAGGCGTGCTTCAAAATCTTTTGCCGTTTGGCAAAAGAACTCATAGCTTGAGTCGCCAAGGCCAATTACCGCTTGCTTCACACCTTCAAGTTTAGGCGCTTTTTTACCAACTAAGAATTCATGTAATGCCTCTGCATCTTCTGGTGGCTCACCTTCACCATAGGTTGAAACGGCAATCACTAAAAACTTTTCTTTCTTCAGGTTAGCAGGCTTGTAATCCGCCATGTTCACAAGCTTAGTCGTTAAGCCACGCGCTTCGGCCTGTGCTTTGATTTGATTAGCTACTCCTTTTGCGTTGCCAGTTTGTGAACCAAATAGAATAGTCAGTGGTGCGGCATCTCCTGCGCCCGCAGTTGCCTGCCCGGCGACGCCAGATAATGCAGCTGAATTTGCGGTTGCAGCTAAATAGCCACTCACCCAAGCCTGTTGAATTGGATTTAACTCTCCAACTAAGCCTTGTAGTTTTTGCAGTTGTTCTTGTGTCAGCGGACTTGCTGCAGCATTAAGTTGACTTAACAACATCATGGATCCCCGTACCCAAAAGGTTTGCTTGCTCATTGCATAACTGGCTCGCGCAAGGCGCAGCCTACTTTTATAAGCCTGAAGCATACGTGGCAAAGTCGGAGATCAAAAAGAATAGAATCTGCTTTTATATTCCTTTTAGTTATTGATGATTGAAAAGTCCAAAGAAAACAGCTTAAAAGAAGTGCGATATTTAACCACCAAAAAGATTAACATTATCGTAACAGAGTTGATGCAAAATCAACCTGTCAAAACCGACAAATCAATAATAGAGATAAACATAATAATGAGACCAACAATGAAACACGGGAAATATAAATACCTGATCTTAGGATCATGTTGCGCACTGCTTAGCGCAAACCTTGCCGCACAAGTCAGCAATGGTGGATTCGAAAACTGGAGCGGACAAGCGCCTAGCGGGTGGACCACAATAGACTCAGGCATTACACTCTCTGCAACCACTTCTTTGGTAAAGGAAGGCAGTTATGCTGCGGCAGTCCAAGTGACTACCACAACGCAAAGCAGTACTGACTTACAACAACAGGTAAATGTCGAAGCCGGTAAAAGCTACCAATTTAGTAGTTGGGTTTACCACACTGAAGGAGGAGTTAAAGCAAGAATGGTCGTAGATGGCTATCATGGCTATTCTGATCAGTTTAATGTTGGCCAATGGCAGCAAATAACCCACACCTACACCGCAACGGCAACCAAAGCAATCAATGTCGGCTTGCGTTTTTATGATGGCACTGGCTTTGATGGCAATGAAATTGTGTATGTTGATGGTTTTGAGCCGAGCAACACCACACCTGAACCACCACAGAGCTGCCAAAACCATACTGTCAGCCTTACGTTAGTGACGGATAATTATGGCAGCGAAACAAGCTGGCAAATCACCAACGGAGTAAACAGTATCATTGCCAGCGGCAGCGACTATAGCAACAATCAAACCATCAATGAAAACTTATGTCTGAATGACGGCAATTACACTTTTAGTATTTTTGATAGCTATGGCGACGGTATTTGCTGCTCTAACGGCAATGGCCAATATACTTTAACTCAAGGTGCAACTAACCTGGCATCCGGAGGCCAATTTAGCAACCGTCAAGATCATACTTTTACGCTTGGCACGACACCACCTCCGCCTTCGGGTGATGGTTATTACGCTTCAACTGTGGGACTAAGTGGCTATGCATTAAAAACCGAGTTACACCGTATTATCCGTAATCACCAATCACAGGGTTACTCCGCCATCTGGCATTTTATCGATCAGAACGAGCGTGATCGCTACTTCGAAAACGACAACAGTATCTTAGATAGATATTCAGAAAAGCCTACTACTGGTGATAGTGTCAATTATGTGTCTACCGGTTCACAATGTGGTAGCTACAGTGGTGAGGGTGACTGTTACAACCGAGAGCACTCTTTTCCGAAATCTTGGTTCGGCGGTAAAGTGGAGCCAATGAACTCTGATATCCATCATATTTTTGCCTCCGATGGCTATGTGAATGCCAAACGCAGTAACTTTCCGTTTGGAGAGGTAGGCAGTGCATCATATACGTCAAGCAATGGTAGCCGTGTCGGTTCTGCATCCGGCATACAATACAATGGTACGGTGTTTGAGCCAATAGACAACTTTAAAGGTGACTTTGCTCGCGCTTATTTTTACATGGCAACTCGGTATCAAGATGTCATTGCTAACTGGCAGAATAATACCAGTTACAGTAATGACGTGCTCAATGGCACGCAAAATCAAGTATTCGAAAGCTGGGTGGTAACTATGTTAAAGCGGTGGCACAACGAAGATCCTGTTGATGCCCTTGAGCAAGCACGCAATCAAGCTGCCTATGAGTTTCAAGGTAATCGCAATCCATTTGTAGATCATCCTGAGTTTGTAGAGTCAATTTGGTAACAAAGAAAAGGCCAGTTTACTGGCCTTTTTTCATTATTACTGTCATCGCTATATTTAGCGTGGGTTGATAGTTAGCGGTTCAATCGTTACTTTTGCGTTACCACTGGCGCCCATATGCCCGTTGTAGGTTTGCCCTTCAAACAAAGTGTAAAATACGTCAACATAGTCATCGTCGTTGGTAAACCAGTGACTTGGCATTGCTTTGATTAATTGATTCGTCAGTTGCGGGATCAAGGCATAACCTTGCACATTTGGATCAGGAATGGCGCGCATCACTTGGGTAACAATATCGAGCAAGGTAGTAGCTAACTCTTGATAGTTGGTATTGTCATCTTGTTCCATCAATAATAGATCAGCCGCTTGCCAACGATATCTTTCCCAGTGAATAATAATTTGATTTGGAGTGTAATCAGTTCCGTCATGATCCAGATAAGGCATATCCACAATATCTAGCACGGGCTCATCTCGAGATGGGTTAACCCCAGTCACTACCCCGTATACCTCTGCCGCTCCAGATACCCAAGGTTCTTCGTCGTCATTTAGCCTAATTCTTTTTAACACACTGGTAGAGATAGGCTGTGCTTCATCAGTAGTTTGTAACTTTGCAGAAGGCATGACAAAGCCTCGCTCAGCAAATACTCGCTTCATGACCTCAAGCCCTTCAGCCTTTGCTTTTTTCCCATCAAGTTCAACAATAAGCACTGGACGCTCTGGCATTTTGTGGGCGTCCAGTAAATGTAACTGCCCAAGTTCATCAAATGCTTCTACATATTGCCAATGCTTATCATCACCTTTTGGAGCAAACGCAATAAGTGGTGCCTCACCTTGTTGCCACTTTGTTAGCATTTCGCTAGACGCAAGACGTAGTTGATATAAGTTTGAAGTATGATCAGTAAGCCCTTTTAGCGAACGAGTATACTGGCTAGCTTCACTCATCACTTGCGCTGTATTTTTTTGAACCTGCAATTGCTCGAGTGAAACTGTATCTTGATATTGGCTCAGCTGTGTTTGCACTTGCGGGCCAATCTGATTGAGAGATTGGGCAAGCTCCTTCGCTATTTGCTTCTTAATATCGACAATTTGAACCGGTGCGGCGTTGAATTTATCAAGTTGCTGAAGTGTGCTGTACGCATTTATATTATGCTTATCAGCTGCAAAGCTAGAGAAAGACGCTCCACCGAGCATCGCGATCATTATTGTGGAAAAGGTTACATGTTGTTTCATCTTGCGTTCCTAGAAATAATCCGTGAAATCGAATAAGCAAGATAAAACAACAAAAATAAATTATCAATAAGTTAACACGGTTAACATTTAAAACAATTTATTCTAGACTTTAGAGTTTTTATACCAATATCACTTAGTGGCATGAAATGATTATGATTCTTCTACCGGGTAGATAGTGATTTCAATGCCAGCTCCAATTGCCGAGATTCTTAGCAACGTATCGGCATGCAGTGCTTGTGAGAAACATTTCGGAGATTTTCCTGAGTTAAATCCAATATCAAATGTACGCTTGGTACAGCTCAGCCACTGTTTCAACGCCGCTTTTGAACAGGACTCTATCAGCTCACATAGCTGGTTAATGGCTTTATCAGGTGTTAGCTCACTGGTGTTCGCTTCAATGCGGGCGAGTTGACGGAAGTCATCTTGGTCGTAATGCAGGACGATAGCGTTTTGCTTCAAATCCGAAACCAGTGCGCTGATATCTTGCTTTGATTCCAGTTCCAAATCGACATTTAAAAATTGAATTTCAGACATGTGTTAAAAGCTACCTTGTAAAACTAAGTTTAGTAATGGCTTACTAATCAGAATGATAGGTCATTACCTATGGACAATGCGACAATATGTCACATTCTAAGTACCGTGCGTTATAGTTATCATACTCACGAACAACTAGAATAACATATTGTGATGATTAAAAAACTGCTAAAACCTGCACGTAAACTCCACAAGTACCTCGGTTACCTGCTGTTTCTCCAGATCTTTGCTTGGTTACTGGGAGGACTGGTTATGAGTGCCATTCCGCTAGAGAAAATCCATGGTAAACACCTTGTCAAAAGAAGCTTAGTAAACCCATTCACAACGTCAGACTATCAAGCTGATTTAAACCAAATCGCTACTAACGTGGGACAGATCTCACAACTTCAGTTTAGCCATGTGCTTGATATGCCGATTATTAAAATCAATCAGGATGAAGCGCTGATTTTCAATGGTATCACTGGCGCTCCCTTGTCCGCGCTGAGCCGAAAACATGTGATACAACAAGCTAACAAACATCTGTTGATAGATGCAGAGGTGAAGCAAGCCGAGTTGCTTGAAACTGGCCCTCGAGAAGCAGGCTATAGAGAAAACATCTGGCGAATTGAGTATGACGATCCCCTTTCCACCACCCTTTATCTCACTGCGAATAGCGCAGAAGTGCTAACGGTTCGCAGTACATTGTGGCGTATTTTTGACTTCTTTTGGATGCTACACATTATGGACTATGATGAAAGGGAGGATTTTAACAACCCGCTACTAGTGTCTTTTGCTGCCACCAGTGTGCTGTTTTGCCTCTCAGGATTACTATTATTGCTACAATCTCCACCTTGGCGTCAACGGCGAACCAAGTTCGCGAAGTAAACTGAACTTTGGGCTATGGCAGCATTGATAGCTGATAGTGTTATATCCCTGTTTGCATTGATGATTTTTTTGATATAGTGACATTTCCTGTATTCCACCCTTTGGTGAGAGGTTATGTCACGATATTACTGTATTCTCTTATTGAGTTTATTTGCCTTTACGGCACATGCTCAGTCGTTCACTTCTTTTTATCAAGCCAAGCAATATTTATCAAAGCAGGTCTCTGACGAAACTCGCACCTTATATTGTGGCTGCAACATTAAAAAGCAGGAGAAGAAGCTAGTCCCCGACACTGCAAGCTGTGGTTATACGCCAAGGCTTCCATACACTAGAAGTGGTAAAGTAAATGCTCGTGCACATCGTATCGAGTGGGAGCACATTGTATCTGCATGGGAGTTTGGACACCAATTGCAGTGTTGGCAAGACGGTGGTCGAAAACACTGCCGAAAAGTCAGTGAGCAATTTAGAAAAATGGAAGCTGACATTCATAACCTTGCCCCCGCCATTGGCGAGGTCAACGGTGACAGATCTAATTTTCGCTTTGGTATGTTGCCGAGTACGGAAGCCAAATACGGTGCCTGTCCTGTTAAAATTGATTTTAAACTACGCCGAATTGAACCTCCACACTATGCAAGAAAGCGCATTGCTGAGGCGTATTTTTATATGGAGAAAACCTATGGGCTAAAAATTTCAGCCCAACAGCGAAAATTGTTCACCGCTTGGCAGAAACAGTGATTGCGAGAAAAGCGAAGCAGTGCTAGTTTTTAGTTATAAAACTAAAACAGGAACGTGAATACGATGCAACGTATTACTCTAGTTTTCGCATCAACAGCGATGAGCTTATTATTAGCGGCGTGCGGTGGCGGCGGCAGTGACTCATTAGGCACTAGCAACCCTAACGACAACTCAGGACAAACCGAGCCACCTACGTGGACATTTAACCAATTCTCCCCTTCGAGCCAATTTATCAATTACTGTGCGGCCCCACGGACTGGAACGGATCCATACAATAATGATCAACCGTACCCAGATAGAGCGGGCACAGCCATGCACGAAAAAATGTGGTTACGTTCGTTCACTAACGAAACCTACCTGTGGTATGACGAAGTAGAAGACAATGATCCGACACAATTTGACACTGTCATTGATTACTTTGACCAGCTGAAAACCAATCAAAAAACTGCAAACGGCAATGATAAGGATCGATTTCATTATTACGAATCTTACGAAGACTTTCAAAAAGAAGCACAATCTGGTGTGACAACTGGGTATGGCATACGCTGGGCGGTGATCTCAAGCGCTCCACCACGTAACTTTACGGTTGCTGAGGTAGAGCCTGATTCACCAGCAGCCGAGGCTGGAATCATGCGCGGTGATAAAGTGCTATCGATTGATGGCATTGACTTTGTTTCAGGCTCCAATATTACTGTACTTAATGCAGGCTTGGCTCCGGCGCAAAGTGAGCCGCACGACTTTGTATTTGAAGATACTGACGGTAATGAAAAGTCTGTTACGTTAACTTCTGACGAAATCAATATATCTGCCGTAAAAAATGCCCAAATCATAAACTATGGCGGTAAACGCGTAGGCTATGTGCAATTCAACCAGTTTATCCCAACAGCGCAAACCAACTTGATCAAAGCCTTTAGTGACTTTGTAACTTCTGATCCTGTCGACGAATTAGTACTCGACATGCGCTACAACGGCGGTGGTCGCGTTGTTATCGCGGCTCAGCTAGGCTACATGATAGCGGGTAATAATAGCCTAAATAAAACCTTCTCCTTTAGTACCTTGAATGATAAGCGTACAGCAGAAGAAGAACGAACAGAGTTTGAGCCTCGAGTCATCAATTGGGCAGAAAATAAGTTTACCTCAACCAATTTACCTACGGTTTCTCTACCTAGGGTCTATATTCTGACAACTCGAGGTACTGCTTCTGCGAGTGAAAATGTAATCAATGGATTGCGCGGTATTGACGTTGAAGTTTTCCTTATCGGTAGCACAACACAAGGGAAACCATACGGGTTTGTGCCCGCCCAGAACTGCGGCACGGTTTACTACACTATCCAGTTCGGTTCTGAAAATGCCAAAGGGTTTGGTGACTATGCCGATGGCTTTACCCCTTCGGGCGCTTCAAGCAATGGGGAAATAGGTCTGTCATCACAGGTGCCTGGCTGTATTGTCGCTGATGATTTCTCAGAGCCATTAGGAAGTCAAAATGAAGATTTGCTAGCCGCAGCGCTTACGCATATCGACACAGGTCGTTGCCCTGAGTCTATCCAGCTTGCACCTGCCGCGTTCCCGCAACACGAAGTGCAAGGAGAGCCTGTGACCTTGCCATTGCACCCTATGCGTAACCATGCGATTTTGCTAAAGCCTGAGGAGCCATAGTGATGAGGGGGCAACAAAGCCTAAAAATTGTTGCTTTGGCTGCTCTGCTGCAAGCGTGTAGTAATACGCCTGTATCAACTCAAGCAGAAGAAGCGGTGCTTACCGCTTCTTCTCCAGAAGTCATTCAACAAATTAAACAAGCCATAGTCAAATTAAAAGGTGGTATTGCGCCAACACTCTCAAGTAGTGTATTTCAGCAGCGCCCTACGCTGCTCCTTGAGCATGGTACAAGCCTTCAAAATGATGGCATCCCGATACTAGGAGCCCATGACCTTGCGTATGAGAGCTTTGTTTTGCAACTGCGTGGCTCTCAATGTGTGCTGTATTACCCCAAGAATCAAACCTATGTCCCCCTAAATAAGGTATCTTGCGCTAGGTTCATACCTTAACTTTTACGGTCAGTGAAGTGACGTTTTAACACGTCACAGAACGCTTGAACCTTGGCTGTGCGGTGCACTAAAACATGGGTCACTAACCATACCTGACTTAACCACGTTAACTCATCTTTTAATATGGGTTGAAGATCAGGATAGCGTTTCGCCACATTGTGTTGTAACCCTCCGATACCCAGTCCATTTACAATCGCTCGAGTTGCATCTGAGGTTTCAGAAACCCTGAGCGTGACTTGAGAATCTGGAATATGCTCATCTACCCAGGCAAAATAGGGAACTCGTGCATTAAAACCAGCGACACCAGAAACAAAATAATGCCCGTTTAATGCATCTAAGGTTTTTGCCACTCCCATCCGCTTAATATAGCTCGATGACGCATACAAACCTGCCTCCAACGTACTTAAGTGTTGCACAATGTAGTCTGGTTCATCAGGCTTTGGCCCTGCTCGCAGTGCAACATGTGCTTGACCGTGATCCAATCGCAAACGCTTTTGGTCAAGAATAACTTCAAGTTGCACTTGAGGGTGTAACTGTTGAAACGTCAAACAAGGTTCTGAAAGCATATCCATAAAGCCACTTACCGTCGTCACCAACAACTTCCCTCTCAGCTGGCTGTCTGAAGCCGCAATCGATGTGCTTAACTCCATCAAGCGTTCATCAATTTGACTGGCTGTTACTAGTAGCTTCTCACCCGCTTGAGTCACTTGATATCCTCGAGCATGACGATGGAATAGTCGCGTACCCAGTGCGGTCTCTAAACTATTGATACGCCTAAGTACGGTACTATGGTGTATTTCCAACTCCTGTGCAGCAGCCGACAAAGTGCCAAACTTAGCCACTGTGTAAGCAACCTTTAGATCTTGCCAATCTGTAAATTTATCCATTACCACCTCTGTGCATATATGCACATAAGCTTTGCGTTTATTTCGCTTTTATGCAAGAAAAATTTTGCTACTATAAATTCAACGAAACAAAATAAGGTATCAGCAAGATGACTACAGCAAAAATTATCGCCCTAGCAGGCAGTTTAAGAAAAGACAGCTACAATCAACTCCTCGTTCAAGCCGCCGCCAATTACGCATTGGAAAGTGGGGCAGAAGTAGAAGTGATCAAATTACAAGATTTAGATATCCCGATGTTTGATGAAGACTTAGAAGCACAAGGTACGCCAAAAGGTGCGCAACTGCTGAAGGACAAACTTCGTGATGCCGATGGGATTTTATTAGCCAGCCCTGAATACAATGGCTCATTCACTGCGGTTCTTAAAAACGCAATTGATTGGGCTTCACGAACAGAGCAAGGTGCAGTACCCGCCTTTAGAAATAAAGTGGTAGCCCTTTATGCTGCATCACCGGGCGGCCTTGGCGGACTGCGTGGCCTAAACCATGTTCGTGACGTTCTTTCAGGGATCGGCAGCTTGGTTCTAGCAGATCAGCTTGCTGTACCTAGCGCTTTTAACGTATTCGATGAGCAAGGAAAAATTAAAGACCCAGAACTGGCAGAAAAAGTATCTAGTCTCGCGCTGCAACTAGTGTCAGTTGCAAGTAAACTAAAATAAAATGTAGATAGCTCCGCTCATATCTTGCTATGGACGTTTAGCTCATGCACACTAAGCGTCCAAAGCGAATTAAGGGATTATATCAAGCGTAAAGTCGTCTTTAGCAAATTGGTATAATGGATATAAATAACAGGAGCTAGCTTTGCAAAGCAATCAAAGCCATCTATTTACCCCTTTTTTAAAACACCATTTTCATTGTATTCAGTTTGACCCTGATAGTTACACTGACCAGTCATTTGATCAGCATAACATCTTACTACCCACGTCTTTAGAAAAAGCTGTTGCGAAAAGAAGAGCAGAGTTTCTAGCAGGAAGAGTGTGTGCCAATGCCTGTTTAACGCCGCTAGGCCATGGTGGCTTTCCTGTACTAAATGGCTCTGATCGCGCACCAATTTGGCCAACCCATACTATTGCCAGTATCACTCACACCCGAGGTATCGCAGCGGCAATCGCCACCAGTGACAGGATGATAAAGGGGTTGGGCATTGATATTGAGCGAGATATGAAGCCCAAGCAAGAAGTCGAGCTCCAACGTCAAATTTTACATTCAGATGAAGTGAACATATTTAATCAATTCGCAAAAACCGTACATTGCCCGTTGACCGTTATTTTCTCGGCAAAAGAAAGCATTTATAAAGCACTCTACGGCACCGTAAATCGCTTTTTTGGTTTTGATGCAGTAAAGCTGAGCCACTTCGATGATCAGGTATTGTCCTTTACCCTTATGGAAACCTTGCACGAACAGTTGGTTGCAGGTCAAGTAGTCCAAGTGTTTTATCAATGTAAAATGGGGCTAGTACTCACTGAGTGTGAATATAGAAAAACCCAAGCCTAGAAACAAGAAACGCCCTAATGGGCGCTTCAAATGATTTTCTTTACTGAAATACAACATTTTCACTGCCAGCAGCGGCTTTAAAGCGTTCAATTAGCTTCTCGCAGTCTTTCAGAATGTCCGCTTCTAAACGCTCTTCAGCACGCCAGCGCTGACTGTCCATTTTAAAAATCTCTTTTTTAGAGTATTTTTTACGAGCATCGTGAGTTGGCATTTCATTCACTTCGTCATACATCTGATAAACGCCAGGATAAGTCTGCTGTAAGTCCACATCCTCATCAAAGCTGTACTGTGAAATCAATACCCAAACACGCAGGCACCCTTCTGAATACTCACACTGCTTTTCTTTCATTGCGCGAGCTATCAAATTCACACTATCAGCAATTTTTTCGTTGCGCTTCTGACGAGATACTTCTAGCTCAGCGGCTTTTTTCTCGCGATATTTAGCAATCTGCTCTTTTTGTACCTTCAGTTGCCAAAGTAATTTACCAGCATAAAACGCCAGTCCAGCAATAATCAGGGCACCAATAATGATTGCGATGATCCATGCAGTATTCATTACTTATCTTCTTCCTCAAAGTCGTCATCTAGCCATTCGTTTGCTAAATCATTACTCATAAACTGATCCATTGGATCATTTTCTAGCATATCGCCTTCTTCAAATTCATCATCAATGCCCAACAGTTCACACAACTCTTGGTGACGCGCGATACCACGGTTAAAGTATTTCGCATCTTTGCCAGTGAGTAGTTCCCCTCTTTCATGACGTTCTAGTAATGCCATTAGGCGCTCGTCATTTTCGAGTTGCTCTAGTTCTTGCTCCGGCGTGAGCGTCTCTTTCGCGCTACTTAACTGAACTTGCGGCTGCAGGTGACGTTTCATTTCGGGCTGTGTGTTTTCTTTCACCGGCTTAGGCTCAGGAGTTAAAGCGATTGGCTTTTTACTTCCCACGCGAGGATCTTTATTGCTGGTTGTATTTGCCTGTTCTTTTACCAAGGTGTCAGGCGCATTTCTAGATCCAGGCTTTTTGCCTTTGGTTTTTTTGTTGCGCATTTCTTTTAGCGCGCGCAACTCTTGCAACTTTTCTTTACTCAACCTAGGAGTACCATTGGCTGCAATCTTACGTGTCTTTTTCTTTCTGGTCATATTCGATTATCCAAAACTCTCGCGTTCATTACGCTTGGTGAGAATGATGACATCATTCCCAATAAATTCTAAATCACAATCCTGCTGTGCTGCAAAGAACACAAAGCTTTTCTGACTAAAAAACGAAATATGCGTCAAGTCATTCTTATAATGCCAGTGCGCAAATCGCGATTGGTCTATGACCAATTTAGTCATCAAGGCGAGTGGCTTCCCGGGCTTTAACAGTGCTAATAATTGCAGTAATACTTGCCTAGGTTTGGCTAAGTGCTCAACCACTTCGGTACTAACAATAAAATCATAGCGCTGCATCAGTACGTCGGGGTTATTAGCATAATATAGGTCAAATAACGCAACTTGATGCCCTGCTTCTTCCAGCATTTTTGCAAGTAAAGGGCCGGGCCCACAACCAAAATCTAACCCTTTGCTAGGCGCAGCCAAACGAGCTAAAAGTGGCTCAGCTACTCTGGTCAGAAAACGGCGATAGCCTTCATCTTCTAAATCATTTTCATGACTATCATAAATGGCCTTTTCTTGCTCAGGCGTCAGTCGCGACTTAGGGTCGACCATAACTAGCTGACAAGTTTGGCACTGCCAGTAACGTCGATGCTTGTCTTGATGATAGGCTTCAAGCTGCTTACCTAAACACAGGCCACAACTTAATGATGGAGTTGAATCTTGCAATGGTTAACTGTGATTGCTTAATAAGACGGCTATTGTATCAGGTATGCCAAAAGCAACCAAATAAAAAGGCGGCAGAGATTGCTCTCTACCGCCTACTAATCTGAGCGTCACAACTGGACACTTCTCCCTTCGACTTTTAAGTCTTATTATTATTTTTGTTATTTATTGTCGTCCGTATTGTTTTTATTTTAGACTTCCGTGACATTTTCCGTATTGTTATTGTTATGAGACTTCCATGAATTTCTTTTTCTCGGTCTTCCTAACGCTTTCTTGATAATCCTTTGTATCTATCTAGATACTTAATCTTGCCACCTACGCTTCCGTATCGAATTGTCCCTTTTTTTGTATTGCTTGGCGACAACGAATAATCTACGCTCCTGAGCTTGAGTTACAACTGTTTAATAACAATTTTCTTACCTTAATTTTTTTTGTGGAAAAGAAAAAACATTGATTACATAAACTTACGCTGAATAAAAACTTAAAAATAAGCCAAAACTCACAAATAGCTCAAGACAATATCTCACAGCAAAGGTGAGAGATATCTCACAAACTTAAACACAAAAAAAGGCAGCCGATGCTGCCCTTTTTACAATAGTACGAGTTTACACTGAGTGATATAAACTCAATATACTACTTTAGTGTAAGCCACCTAAATACTTAGATAATACTTCGATGTCTTTGTCGGTAAGCTTCTTAGCGATATCACGCATCATACCATTCATGTCATTGTTGCGAGTGCCATCACGGAACTTTTCAAGCTGTGATTTAATGTACTCAGGGTGCTGGAATGACACTTTAGGGAACTTAGCTAGAGAAGTACCGTTACCACGCGGGCCGTGACATGCCGCACATGCTGGGATACCGCGCTCTGCATCGCCTGCTTTATATAGCTGTTGTCCTACTTCAATTACGTCTTCAGGTGTAGTGCCTGCAGACATAGGTAATGAAGAGAAGTATGCAGCTAAGTCTTTCATATCTTGATCTGAAAGTGGCATTGCCATTCCACTCATCACAGGGTCCATGCGCCCTTCTTTACCACCAGAAGTCATACCTAGCTTAAACTCTTGTAGCTGCTTGTAGATATAATCCGCGTGCTGACCTGCGATTTTTGGATACATAGTCACAGGGGCATTGCCATCTGGACCGTGACATGCTGCACACGTTGCAGATTTTGCTTTACCTGCTTCTGCGTCACCATCGAATGCCGATGCGTTGCTTGCTGACAACGTACCAAGCAACATTGTTAAAGTTAATGCTATTTTTTTCATGGTAAATTCTCTGTTTCCGACCCTGTAATTTGCACCCATGCGAACAAAGTCGCTCTCTTTATTGCCTGGGCAAATAATACCAATCAGTACTAAATTTAGGTTGTTATCTTAATCAGATGAATCATACATGCAATACTCAGCAATAATAACGCCAAACAGCACCGATCCACCTAAATATGCCTTGTTCAGTAGTGACTACTGATAGGTATACTCTTTAGATTGACATTGCAATTCATACATTCTACACGATATTACTTTCTCTGGCACGTTTTCTGCCCATATTAAGCTTATAATTTATAGGGATTTGACCTAGATTAATTATTATAGGGGCGTCACTGCGCCTCATTTGCATCAAAAGCAGCGTTTAGAACAATTCTCGCAATGCTTTTGGTTTCCGCCATACTGTTATAAAATACGCAATTCAATCCGCGAAAGTTTAATCAGTTAGGAGTCAGCGTGCTAAAATCTCGCGTTAAATACAATCAGGCACAATTTATTACCAGTGCCCCAGATATCAGTAAACTGCCACCAGACACTGGAATTGAAGTGGCTTTTGCGGGCCGTTCTAATGCGGGTAAGTCCAGCGCACTCAATACATTAACCGATCAAAAGCTAGCGCGTACCAGTAAAACTCCAGGCCGTACACAGCTTATCAATACTTTTTCCCTTGGCGAAGATCAGCGCCTTATTGATTTGCCGGGGTATGGCTTTGCAAAAGTACCACTCGAGATGAAAAAGAAGTGGCAAAAAGCCTTAGGTGACTATCTACAACGTCGTAAATGTTTGAAAGGCATCGTGGTGTTAATGGATATTCGCCACCCCCTTAAAGATCTCGATATGGATTTGATCCACTGGGCCACAAGCAGTGATATTCCAGTATTAGCGCTGCTGACTAAAGCAGACAAGCTAAAGCAAGGTAAGCGTAAAGCGGAAGTGCTTCAGGTACGTCGTGCACTATCAGAAATTGATGGTGATATTACCGTGCATGCGTTTTCCTCTTTGAAAGGAATAGGATTAAATGAACTCGCATGGAAGTTAGATGAATGGTATCTAGGTCCTTTCGTTAAAGAAGTTAAAGAAGAGACCGAGTAACACAGTATACCGCTTGATGATGGCGCGCTTATCCGAGATAAAAGCGCGTCTTTGCCGAACTCAGATAAAAGCCTTTTTCATCTTCTTTTAATAACTCAGCCCATTGATAATAGACATTCCTTGAGATCCTAGCTGTGAGCCCATAATTTAACCGCAGAAATGGGATCAAATGACCATCCACTCGCTCTAGCGCCAACGGAAAGCGGTTACATATTGGCCACTGACGATCTAGATTGTCTGTCGCGATGATACAGGGCGACAAATCAGCACTTTCGGCTTTATCACAATAATGCCACTGCGTGATAATAAATGGATGCGCCTCGACCTCAACTTCGCAACTCTCCGCTGGAGTTTTCAACCAAAACTGCTTGCCATCAAAACTCAATACACTCGCAAACAGTGCTATAAGCGGCTTCCTCTTGATTTCTGTACCTTGATGAAACCAGCGGCCATCAGCGGTGATTTTAATCTCGGAAAAGCCACACGAGGGCGCCGACCAAGTTTCTGTCGGCGCATGAGTCGTGACATACTGTGCGATTAATGCATCAATTTTGCTCATCAAATACCAAGTTAAAGCTAACTGGCACACTGGTCGCTATCGATTTTAACCCTGCAATTTCCCTTAGCGCTTCTATTCCCGTATCGAGGCCAAACTGCTTAGCATCTAAAATAAAGGCGCTGATTGGTGTTACGACTAACCCAGTGGCACTTTTTGTTACTAATAAGTCTAGATTGATCTTCTGGATCTGACCATGCAACGTTAGGGTCGCGGTCACGTCATAGATTTTCTGAGTACCAGGCTTTAGCTTAGCTAAAATTTCGGATACATCAGCATTGATCTTTGCTTGAGGATGCTGAGCTACATGGAACAGCATTTTTTTCATACGCTCGTTGCGAATAGGGATCATGGTTTCAACACTTGCAAGATCAATGTTGATCTCCAATTCACCTTGGCCCGACAATGCACCATCTATTGCTTTAAAATGATGAACTTCTGCTACGCTCGACTGTTTTACAGAGACAAAACTTACATCACTTTGCTGCTGATTAAATTGCCACGCAGCAAACGCCTGAGAAGAAATAAGAGCACTACCTAAAAGAAGGTACTTAAGCATGACGACTTCCTTATTAAATGAAAATGAGAGTAATACCATATTGTCTTAATACTTGCTCAATTTGAGACAACAAATCAGACGCTAACTACCCTAAAAAATTTCTTATTTAGAACAATTAAATTTTGCCGTGCCTACATAGATGTTACTACTTCGGCGTGAGCAGGATACGGTAACTGGATTACCGACAAGATTTTCTCGCCTCAAAATAGATCACTTAATTAAGCAAATAGGTATCAGTTGCATTTGAACGCACAGTGTAAAACGCAGTTCAAATTAAATAAACCTTTAATCGAATAACTCATGGTTCAGACTGAATACAATGCTTGAGATAAAGATAAAGTGGTTCAAAGAAGAAAAAGACGGCTCGTAAAAATTACGAGCCGCTATAGCAATCTGGGGAGAAGCTATCAATACACTGTATCCTCTTGCGAGAGATACATCATCAACAGGATGTCCTACAGGATGAGGACGGCGCGAACTCTATCAAATAGACGTCCAGAAATAAACACCAAAAAGCAAAACTTAAGCCAATTTGATAAACTTTCAACGATAAATTATTTTTTGTTACCCAAGATTAACAGAGGCTACAATTTAAAGACGTTATACAGCAAGTGCTTACTCGCTAACCTATGTTAAGCGAGCGGTATTTTTGAATCTGCACCGGCTGAATAGCCGGTGCGAAATGGACAATAATCTCGTTTTTGTTCCTTTGAGTTAGTGCGCTTGCTCCCAGTTGTCTCCACTATCGGCTTCAACCAATAATGGTACATCCAGCTTCGCAGCTTCACTCATTAGTTCACAAATCTTTTCACTGTATTCAGTGACTTTGTCACTGTGTACTTCAAACACCAATTCATCGTGCACTTGCATCAATAACTGGATATCATCACTGCTGCACGTTTGTAGCCACTCATCTACTTTAATCATCGCTTTTTTGATGATGTCAGCAGCAGTACCTTGCATCGGTGCATTAATTGCGGCACGCTCAGCGGCCTTTCTACGAGCACCATTACGCGCTTTAATATCAGGTAAATAGAGACGGCGCCCGAATAAAGTTTCCACATACCCTTTCTCTGCAGCTTCCTCACGAGTGCGCTCCATATATTCTAGCACTCCAGGGAAACGCTCAAAGTAAGTATCCATATAATGCTGTGCTTCATGTCTAGGAATGTCTAGCTGGCGCGATAGGCCAAATGCACTCATACCATAGATCAAACCAAAGTTAACGGCTTTGGCTTTGCGGCGCATATCCGAGGTTACCTCTTCTAGCGGTACAGAGAAAACCTCTGACGCAGTTGCACTGTGTACATCTTTTCCTTCTGCGAAGGCGGTCAACAACCCTTTGTCCTGTGACAAGTGAGCCATGATCCTCAACTCGATTTGGCTGTAGTCAGCAGCAACAATTTGTTTATTGGTGTCGGCAACAAATGCTTGTCGGATACGGCGACCAGCTTCGTTTCGGATCGGAATATTTTGTAAGTTAGGATCGCTAGAGCTCAAGCGTCCAGTAGCAGTTACCGCTTGATGATAAGAAGTATGGACACGCCCAGTATCAGCATTGACCAACTTAGGAAGTTTATCGGTATAGGTGGACTTTAGTTTGGATAAACCACGGTGCTCAATAATCAGCTTTGGCAGTGGATAATCATGGGCCAACTCTTGCAGAACCTCTTCTGCGGTGGAAGGAGCGCCTTTTGGCGTTTTCTTGATCACCGGTAGCGCCAGCTTGTCGAACAATATCGCCTGTAATTGCTTAGTTGAACTAAGATTAAATTCTTCACCTGCAATATCAAAAGCTTGCTGTTCCAATTCTCCTAAACGCTTTTCTATCTCAACACTTTGCTTCGCAAGCATATCACCATCAATGTGTACGCCAGTCCGCTCGATGCGAGACAAAACGCTCAACAGCGGCAGTTCGATCTCAGTGAAAACCTGCTTTAAGCTATTTTCTTTTTCAATTAACGGCCAAAGATGTTGATGTAGCCTTAGGGTAATATCAGCGTCTTCCGCAGCGTAAGGAGCGGCTTTTTCCAACTCAATTTGGTTAAAGGTCAACTGGTTCTTACCTTTACCCGCAATGTCTTCAAAGCTGATTGTTTTATGGCCTAAGTATTTTAGCGCCAGCGAGTCCATATCGTGACGCGTGCCTACACTATTAAATACATATGATTCCAGCATAGTGTCAAAAGCGATACCATCAAGCGTAAGACCTGCTCGAGCAAGTACACTTTGATCGTATTTTAAGTTCTGCCCAACTTTTTTGATCTCAGGATCGGCCAACAGTGGTGCCATCACATCAAACACAACTTGCTGTGACAATTGTTCAGGTGCCCCCACATAATCATGGCAAATTGGCAAGTACGCTGCTTCTCCAGGTGCAACCGCGAAACTCATGCCAACTAAATCCGCTTGCATGTAGTTCACACTGGTGGTCTCCGTATCAAAAGCGACCAGATCTGCGGCGCTGAGTTTTGCGGCCCACTCATCTAATTGCGCTTTTGTGAGGATCGTCTCATATTGTGTTTCCACTTGCGCCGCAGCAGGCGCAGATCCCTCGGCTTCAACATTAACAATATCAGCCTGTTGCTGACCATCTAATAGCTCTGCTAACCAACGCTTAAACTCACATTGACCATACAGCTCAATCAAACGATCTTTATCCATCTCAGCGATCTTAAACGCTTCTAGATCTTGCTCTACCTCGCAATCAAGCTTAATTGTAGCCAGCTCGTACGAGAGTTTCAGTTGCTCTTGGTGCGCTTCCAGTTTCTTCGCCATGGTTTTTGCGCCACGGAAGCCTAAATCAGCGATCTTATCCAAATTCTGATATAAAGAATCAATGGATCCAAGCCCTTGCAACATAGCTAATGCTGTTTTTTCACCGACGCCAGGAACGCCCGGAATATTATCGACTTTATCTCCCATTAAGGCGAGGTAATCGATTATTAGCTCAGGGCCAATGCCAAACTTATCGACAACACCTTCAGGGTCTAAAATGGTATTGGTCATCGTATTGATCAAAGTAACGTGCTCATTAACCAATTGCGCCATGTCTTTATCGCCAGTACTTATCAACACATGGCGGCTTTGCTCAGCAGCAATTCTAGAAAATGTGCCGATCACATCATCAGCTTCTACACCACTGATGCTAACAAGCGGTAGGCCCATTGCTTTGATAATCTCATGGATCGGTTCGATTTGCGTTCTAAGATCATCCGGCATCGGTGGACGGTGCGCTTTATACTCACTGTACATTTCATTGCGAAAAGTAGGCCCTTTCGCATCAAAGACTACTACCATATGACTTGGCTGGTATTGTTTAAGCAAGCTCTTCAGCATATTGATCACGCCATAGATCGCGCCTGTTGCTTCGCCTTTGGAATTAGTTAAATGTGGCGGCGCATGATAAGCACGAAATAAATAGGAAGAACCATCAACCAAGATCAACGGATTTTGAGGGATCTGAGACATAAATATTGGATCCTAAATTAGTCATATGTGGAGTAGAGTGTAAGGATGCCACAAGGCACAAAATAAAACGAGTTTCACGTTAGCTCTGTTGTGGGCTAATTTCGGCCTTACCTGTGGATAACTTTGTAGACAAACAGGAAAAATCGCTTCGGAACTTTGATTAGAAAGTCGAAGTACGTAGCAAAACATTGATTTACTTGCGTTTTTTTAGCTTTTCTTGTTGTTATTATCTTTAGCCATTTGTGGATAAAGAATTTTTTTAGTCACGCACTACTGTCTAGGTGAGTAAAAAATAGCCTGTTTTTCTCAAGCGGAGGAGTATACTAACACAATTGATCAAAGATCATAGAAGATCCTTTATAATTTTTTAATCCGTGTATAATTCTTTTTATGCATATAGCACGTATAACGAGACATTGAAGGGAGTAATGAATGAAGAAAATAGCGGTAATTTTAAGTGGCTGTGGTGTATTTGATGGCGCTGAGATCCATGAATCTGTATTAACACTACTTAACCTCGAAAAACTTGGGGCAAGTTATCAGTGCTTTGCACCTAATATTGATCAATTTCACGTTATCAATCACCTTACCGGTGACACTCAAAATGAACGTCGCAACGTGCTGGTAGAAGCTGCACGCATTGCTAGAGGAGAAGTCGCAGATCTTGACACTCTTAACGCTGATGAGTTTGATGCATTAGTGTTACCGGGCGGTTTTGGGGTGGCGAAAAACCTCTCTGATTTTGCTTTTAAAGGGGCAGACTCAACGATACTAGAAAGCGTAAAGGTCGCATGTAGTGCCTTTAGCCGTCAGCAAAAACCGATTGCCTACCTATGCATAGCCCCTGCGTTGATCCCACATATTCACGCTCCAGGCACTCTTGCAACTATTGGTTCTGATGCTGATACCGCCGCGGCGATCAACACCCTAGGCGCTAAGCATGTTGAGTGCAAAGTAACAGAGATTGTGGTTGATGAGAATGAGAAAGTGATCTCTACGCCTGCATATATGTTGGCTTCATCAGTGCTTGAAGCTGCCACCGGCATTGAAAAAGCCATCATCAAGCTAATTGAAATGGCTTAATGTTAAACCGGTTACACTTTGACTTCGTATCAAAGTAATAACTATTGAGACGTGACAAGCGAAGCCGAGGTACACACCTGCGGCTTTACATTTTGCGAATTTAGGCAAAAAAGCTTGCCCTAACGCAATAAATTAATGGTTTTAACCATTTATACTCAAGTTTACGTTTTATAAATGAACAGGTGGCGTTATAATCCCAATAATTCCGTCATCCATCATCGTGATTGAACACGTTCAAACGAAGTGAGCAAGGTAAATGAAAAAACTTTCAGCAGCACTTTTATTGCTATCAACAGCCGCAGTTGCGCAACCATACGACAATTCTTTAACTGAAGAAGCGATCAAACAACGTCTTCAGCCTATCGGCTCAGTATATTTAGCTGGTGCAGAAAGTGCGGCCGACGCTAAACCAGCGGGTCCTCGCTCTGGCGAGCAAGTTTATCAAGCAGCGTGTTTTGCCTGTCACGGCACAGGTGCACTAGGTGCGCCAAAAACAGCTGACGACTGGGCTCCTCGTCTTGCAAAAGGCAATGACGTATTACTAGACCACGCAATTAATGGCTTTAATGCAATGCCACCTCGTGGTACTTGTATGGATTGTTCTGATGATGAAATCGCGGCTGCGATTGACTTTATGACGAAAAAATAAGTATTAAGCCAACGACTCTATTTTAGTGGAAATATTTGTTCAAAGTGCAGCGTAAAACGCTGCACTTTTGTCTTTAAAGTGACGTCATTAAACGCAGCATTCAACATCAAAACAACCCGCGCACTTAAGCGTACTAGAATGAGTAAATTGCACTTGACCGCCTCGGCTAAAAGTGAAACTATTAAGCTCAATAATTAAACAAAAATAAGAACTGGTTTCGTCATTGGAAGAGCCACTACAACAGGTTGAGAGATTATCTCGGCGAACCGCCAGATTAGAGTCTTTACTCGAAAAGTACAAAAGAAAGTCTCAACTGCAATACACATTAATTCAACTATCAGAACAGGCTAGCACTGTTGCTGAGCTTACCCTGTTGTATCCTGCAATTCACAATATTCTATCGCAATACCTGCCTAGCAAGAGCTTTTATGTGGTCTTGCAAAATCGTTTTACCCAAGCTTTGGAGCTGTCTTATTTTGTTGATGAAAAAGACGGTGTTTCTATACCTTTACATGAAGCCCACCATTTTAAAGATGGCGTCACAGGGTTTGTCTTTAAAACTGGTGAAACCGTTTACCTAACCAAAGAAGACATGCTGTCACGAGCTCAAAACGGTGAGTTTAAAATATTAGGCAGCCAAGCAGAGCATTGGGTTGGCGTCCCCATCTATCGTGATGGCGCAATCATTGGGGTCATGGTGTCACAAAGCTACCAAGCAGAACAAGCTTATAGCGATCACCAAGTAGAATTGCTCGAAGTGATGTCTTTATATTTGGCCACTGCAATAGAGCGGGTAAAGAAACGAGAGTTACTAGAATCAGAAGTAAAGATCCGTACCCGAGCGCTGATGCAAAGTAACGAAGCACTGAACAAAGAAATAGACAACCGCAAACGCGCCCTCGAGAGACAGCAGATCTTATTCAAAATATCAGAGTTAGCAACACAGTTCTCTGATATTGACGACGTATACCAGCAAGTTCACGACATTATTCGTTCTATTACTTTTGCGGATAATCTCTATATCGCATTATATGATAAAGAAAATGACTGGTTAACTTTCCCATATAGCGTCGATGAAAAAACCAGTTATAAAACCAGACCTTTTGCAAAAGGTTACAGTGAACTGGTGATCCGTACCGAACAAAGCCAATTAATCGACTGTACTCGGGCTAAAGCGCTAGCCGCAGAAGGTACGGTAGAGCGACCTAAGGGTTACGATCACAAATTATCGGCAACTAGCTGGCTCGGTGCCCCCTTAAAAACAGCAACAGGAGTAATAGGGCTCATTGCTTGTCAGGCCTATGATCATAAATATGAGTTCGATTATGACGACGTTGAGCTAATTTCTTTTGTGTCTAATCAAATAGCATCTGTACTACAGACGCATTTGGCTAATCAGGCATTAAAGATCAGTCACCAGCAGCTAGAACATAGGGTGGCTGAAAAAACCAAAGAATTACAACAAGCAAATTTGCATTTGCAAATGCAAATGGAAGAGCGCAAAAAGATAGAGCAACAGCTTTACCATGATGCCCATCATGATTCACTGACAGGTTTGCCTAATCGCAGCTTATTCTTGACTCAACTTGAGAAAACCCTAAAAAAGCATCATAGATATCCCGAAGATAATTTTGCTGTTCTGTTTATCGATTTAGATAAATTTAAGGACATAAATGATGAACTAGGCCATCAGGCGGGAGATCAGTTTTTAGTATGGGTCGCCCAGTCTTTCTCTGAATGTATTCGAGAGCACGACTTGTTAGCTCGACTTGCGGGGGATGAATTTGTGGTGCTTCTCGATCACTTAACCGATCGCCAACAAGCTGAAGATGTCGCTAAGCGGATCATTAAAGTGATGCAGCAACCCTTTTGTTTAAAAGGGGTATGCATGCAAAGCGGCGCGAGTATCGGTATTACCTATAGCAATAAACTTTATCGCAATACCGACGAGATTATTAGGGATGCGGACGCGGCAATGTATTACGCCAAAAATGCAGGCCGTGGTCGTTATGAGTTTTATCATCCCTTACTCACTGCCAGCTCGAATGCACAAAAACAGCAAGAGCAGCATCACCTAGATAAACTACCAACGCATTTCCGTTGTACGGAAATCGTGAATCTGTCTGATAATGCCGAACCCATCGGGTTTATAGAAGCATTTGGTGAACACCCAGTACTTGGCAGTACAAGCTTTGATATTTTGAAAAAGTTTGCAGCAGAAAAACCTCAACACCTAGAAATAGAGCTGCACCTACTCAACAGAGCGCAAGAGATTGCCAACAATCGTGAAGAAGACATCCTCTTTGGCTGCTCAACCATGCTGCTGGAAAACAATCACTTTGATGCACTCAAGCAGCAGCTTAAAAGGCAAGATAAGGCGCTTTGTTTACTATTTGAAGAGAGTGAAATTCGATTTGCCTCTAGCCAGCAGATCCTTAACCTCAGAGCGCTAACTGAAATGGGTATCCCTATTGGCCTTAATAATTTTGGGAAAGATCGCTGTGATCTCACGCTGATCAGTCAAGTTGATTTTACCTACGTACTGCTAAGCTCGACGTTTAGTAAACGTGTACTACAACAGACTAGCTACGAGGTTCAACTACAAGGAATTATCGCGGTCACTAAGGTGAAGAATATCAAGGTTATTGCTCGTGGTCCGGCAATATTAAACTTTAGAAGTTTATTGGAAAAGCATGGGTTACAGCTATTTTTTGGCAAGCAACAAGCTTTAGATAAAGACCGTGATATAACAACCTTTATCCAAAGCTACGACAACGAATCAATCCCGTCTTAGCATTGCACGTAAATTCGCAACGTTAGACTTACCCTTTTCCATTCGCTCGGCCTGTGTCGCCACAGGCTTTTTCCCCTCTATTTGTAGGTCGTCTTGTGGCAATTCTTGCACAAAGCGGCTTAACTCAGGGGTGATCTGCTCACCGAATTGACGGCGACTCTTGGTATAGGTCAATGTTAACGTTTGCTGGGCTCGAGTGATCCCAACATATGCCAAGCGCCTTTCTTCTTCAACATTATCTTCGTCGATACTGGTTTGGTGCGGCAATAATCCTTCTTCCATTCCTACCATAAATACATGTGGGTATTCGAGGCCTTTGGAGGCATGTAAGGTAAGTAGCTGTACGGCGTCAGAATCATCCTCTTCCTCATTACGTTCTAGCATATCTCTGAGCGTGAGTTTGCTAACCACCTCGGGAAGCGTCATCGCTGGATTATCCGCATCGCCGGTAAGCATATCGCTGATCCAACGATATAACTCCGAGACATTTTTCATTCGCATTTCAGCTGCTTTAGCGCTGGGTGATGACTCATACAAATAGGCTTCGTAATTAATCTCTCGGATCATATCCTTAACGGCTTCTAGCGTATCACCACGTGTGGCGCGATCAGCAAGTTCAACAACCCAACGAGCGAAGCCCATCAACGCATTCAAGCCACGTCCTGCCAATCGTTCAGCCAGTTCGGTCTCGAAGCATGCTGCAAATAAACTGATGTGACGCTCGTTTGCAAAACTACCAAGCTTTTCTAGCGTTACCGGCCCAATTTCACGTCTTGGCGTATTCACTATGCGTAAAAACGCATTGTCATCATCCTGATTCACCAAAAATCGTAAATACGCCATGATGTCTTTAATTTCACTGCGTGCAAAGAAAGACATCCCGCCACTGATTTTATAAGGAATGCGGTTAGTCATTAACGCTTTTTCAAACACTCGAGCTTGATGGTTACCACGATATAACAAAGCATAGTCACGATAGCTCGTTCGCTTCATAAATTTATGCGAAATAATCTCGGCAACCACACGCTCAGCTTCATGTTCTTCATCACGAGTCGCTATCACGCGGATCGGATCACCATATCCCAGCTCACTAAACAGTTGTTTATCAAACTCATGGGGGTTGTTGGCAATAAGAATGTTGGCCGCTTTTAAGATCCGTCCTGCACTGCGGTAGTTTTGTTCTAATTTGATCAGCCGTAAACCAGGAAAGTCCTTGCTTAGAAGTACAAGGTTTTGCGGCTTAGCGCCACGCCACGAATAGATAGACTGGTCATCATCTCCTACCACAGTGAAACGCGCTCGCTCCCCCACCAACAATTTAACCAGTTGATATTGGCTAGTGTTGGTATCTTGATACTCATCCACCAGCAAATACCGGAAACGCTGCTGCCAACGTTCTCTCACTTCTACCGACTGATTTAATAACAAGGTTGGGATCATGATCAGATCATCAAAATCCAACGCATTATAAGCACGAAGCTGAGTTTGATAACGCGCATAAAGTTGTGCAAATAGTGCTTTTTGTGGCTCTTTTGCTTCTCGGATGGCGCGTTCTGGAAGAATAAGCTCATTCTTCCAATTACCAATCTGCATTTTTAGCAAATTGAGCAAATCTTTATCACGCTCCAGTTCTTTTTCCGTCAGCTCACTTAGCAACTGGTTGGTATCTTGATCATCAAATAAGGAAAAACCCGGCTTGTAGCCCAACGTTTTTACTTCCTTTTTAATGATTTCTAAGCCCAGAGTATGAAAAGTAGAAACCCACAACCCTTTTGCTTCTTGCTTGCCTAGAGTTTGCGCCACACGCTCACGCATTTCTTTTGCGGCTTTGTTAGTAAAGGTTACCGCTGCGATATTTTTTGCCTTGTATTCGCACTGCTGTACCAAATAGGCAATTTTATTAGTAATAACGCGGGTTTTACCTGATCCCGCCCCTGCCAATACAAGGCATGGGCCACTAATATACTTTACTGCTTCGTCTTGTTTTGGGTTGAGCTTCATGCAACTAATCCGGTTATCTTCTCGCTTGGCACAGGGTTGGCAACAACTATCAGTGCTGAGGGGTTGAGGAATTCTTATAAACTAAGCCTGCTAGTTTACCGTATCAATGTAAAACTATGAAGCGAACCTTTTCCCCCTCTCGTGCATAAGGTAAGATGGGGCTTGTATACTGACTCCCAAGCTAAGGTAAGAAAATGATTAACCCAGCCAAAATTGAAGAAATTGCCAAACAAATTTCCAGCAATATGCCACAAGGTGTCAAGAACCTTGCTGAAACGTTTGAAGCCAGAACTAAGCAAGCTATTCAAAGCAAGTTATCAGAAATGGACTTTGTCAGCAGAGAAGAATTCGATATTCAAAGCAAAGTGTTGATCCGTACACGTGAAAAGTTGGTAGAGCTTGAAGAAAAAGTAGCCCAACTTGAAGCCCAGCTAGCCGATCAACACACTGACGCACAAGAGTAATTAAAGTCACGCGGCCCAAGGGCCTGTTGATCTTTCAAGTTTGTTTTTGCAGCACTTTGATTGCCATTTATACAAAGCAAAGTCTGTGTAGCATAGTTATTCTATGTGAGTCAGGCGATAAAAACTTTGTGCTCCTGCAAAGTCACCTTACCCCACCTCCTTGTGGGGCAACGCAGTAGAAATGCCAATCAAGCGCTGCCCTTTGGGTTCCCTTGACTGCGCTTTGTTCATTGTTGCTCAACTTTTGCTTAGATTACTAGGCGCCAAGTCGAGCGCCCCTAGCAATAGCGCTGATTCACACCGAGCAATGATTTCTCGTAGCATAGCGACAGTTGCTCCATGTCCTCCACCGCATTAACAACTTCATTTAACAGCCCATCGGCAAGACCATAGACCCAACCATGAACCGTCAATTGTTGACCTCTCAACCACGCATCCTGCACGATATTACTCTGACAAACATTACGTACTTGCTCAATCACGTTAAGCTCACATAATGCCGCACACTGTTGTTGCTCAGCGACTCGTTCAATAATAGCCTGATGCTTCTCTTTGACATCCGCAACATGGCGGAGCCAATTATCAATCAATCCAAATTTGGCATTATCTAATACAGCTTGTACACCACCGCAGCCATAATGCCCAACAACCATAATATGATCGACTTTTAGGACCTCAACCGCATATTGCATTACCGACAAACAGTTATGATCTGTGTGTACGACCACATTTGCCACATTACGATGCACAAATAACTCTCCCGGCATTAAATCAACAATCTCATTCGCCGGCACGCGAGAGTCTGAACAACCGATCCATAAATAATCTGGGTTTTGCTGCTCAGATAGCTTCTTAAAAAAATCAGGATCACTGGCATTGGTGCGATCCGCCCACAACTTATTATTATCGAGTAAATGACTCAGTGGGCTTTGGCTTGTGTTACACATTAATGGCTCTCCGGCTGATAGTCAGCCTGTATCAAAATATTCCTTGGGGTGAGTGACTTTTCGCAAAAAGTGCTAAGTGAAACATCATACCCAGCTGCCTGCAGATATAAAACCCTATCCAGGACCAACCAGATCTCAATGGCACGACGGAACAAGTGCCGAACGAGCTCTATTCTGTCGGTCACTTGCTTTCTTTCTCGACCAATACGCTCGTATTTATCAAAATCAATATTCACAGGTAAAGTGAGCTGCTTTTGCGCTGCAGCCCAATCACAAAACTCGCTAAACGCGCCGGAAAATATTGCTTTATTTACCGAGGGAACACTGAGGTAATGGTTATCTCCTTGTAGCTCCCTTCTTAAGGCGTCAAAGCCCAAGCGCCAACTCACTTCTTTTTTACGGATTTCGGCAACTCTTCCAGGTGCAGTCACTGTTTCTTGTAAAGCCAACTTCATATCATGATGAGACAAATTCAGAGGGCTAGATTGAGCCTCTTCACTCATTGCCTCATACAATGGCGGCGTAAAAAGGTGGTAACAGCAAGGAGAAAGCGATAGCTTTTTCATGCCATTCTCGACCGCTTGGCGCATAAATACACGATGCAATTCACCACATGCGTGCAACGCAATTCCATGGCGGTTTTCAACAAAGTGGTGATGAATATCGTCTTTCAATACATCAGCACAATGAAAGTGAAGGTTTAGGTCTTGTCGCTTTGCGCTCTCTTCTCCTTGGCGGCATAGATCAGCTTGTAGCTCAATACTATTCACTTCTGGGGCACCATGATATGCCAGCATACGACCCAAGTGACCTTTACCTGCACACCACTCAAGCACAGAAGCTTTGGTCTCGTTAATGGCTGCAACAAAATCTTGCAACTGCTCAAGCTTGCGACCTTTAATGCCATTACTTAACCAAAAAGGTAACTCATCCCGATGGCCTTGTATCCTTGGAAGTGCACAAAGAGCATGAAGCTCCTCGAGCTCAGGAATAACCCCTTTAAAAAAATCACGATGAGCTTGAGGGTCGTTGTCTAACGCACACACCGCACTATCACTAAGTTGCTGTAACTGGGGCGCTAAGTGTGACCAAGGTATCGTTAGATGTTCAAATGCAACGATCTGCCAATATTGGCGAGTATCAAAAAGTAATTTATCTAAGCGTTGGAATCGCGTACTTGGGTTCACAATGGCCACAGTTGTCTGGGAAACAATAGGCTTATTCTAGCGTAAATGTTGATGATGTTTACGAGAAAAAATCAGGTGAATATACATAGGAATGCAAACTACCGTCAAAATAGCTGCAATTATCAGCACCCAAGACCATGAAACCTGTTCATGCTTCACCTGTGAATAAATGAAATCGTCTTTATGCTCATGAAACTGGTTTAAATCTAAATGGTACAACTGTGCTATCCACTGCCATTTTGCCGTCGACATTTTTCCGATCGGAATACCGGCCACCTTAATAAACTCACTGAGTTTTTCAGCTTCGAATGCCAGCTGCTCTAACGATTTATGGGTGGCATATTGCGCTTTAGTCACTGCCAATGACTCTTCTAAATGTAACATTGCATATCGCCACCCTTTCAAACTGGCTCTACGAAATCGCTTAACCAATTCTGGGCGGTTTTCTAATACGGTTTCAGTTGTGAATAACACGTCCGCATAAACATTGAGACCAAACTGCTTGGGGCAAATCTCTCTGGTTTCAACGCCTTGCTGTTGCACTATGTAAGGTTCATTGGTGCTATAGACTTGCATTGCATCAAACTTACCGGCAATAAAATCCTGTAATGGATCACTCCCCGAATATAACCGCATGTTTTCTGTACTGACCCCAGCGCGTTGCAGCATCATCAACAACTCACCGTTTTCGGTATGACCTAGGTGACTCAGTCGCTTGCCTTGAAAGTCTCGCGGCACATAAATATTACTATCGGCCTTAACCATCCAACAATAAGGAGAAGATTGTAATAATGCCGCAAGCGCTACAAACGGTTTCCCTTCGAGACGCTGTTTAAGTAAACCAGAGTGAAACACACCAAACTGTGCTTGGCCATATAAAACACGAAAATCAGCATTAGGATTATTTGGATCAGCTGGGACAATAACAACGTCGAGCCCCTCTTCTTGATAAAAGCCTTTTTCTTTTGCCATATAATATCCAGCAAATTGGAACTGATGCGTCCACTTTAACTGAAACGTTACTTTCTCAAGAGCCTGTATTTGCGTGTTGAACACGAGAAGCAATAACACTGCAAAACACTTAGACATTATGTCCTTATTTTTTATTAGCTAATAATGGCTAACTATAGTTGATGAGCAGCAGCCTGCCATGGCAATCCGTGTGATTTCAAAAACCAGTACAAGCAAGTATCTTATTATACTCTTTGTACTGTACAATTTTTGAAATGCGCTCCGAGCACATTTTTAATATGGTGATGAATTTGCTCTCGACTTCCTTTGCACATAATGTCGTAACCATTACTGTTGTTTTTCTCTATTAGCCCAAGGTAGTTTTTACCGATCGCGATAGACTCAACACGCTCTACCGGTATTGTTATCTTCCCCGTGCCATAGGAGAGCATCAATGTGTTTCCATCCTTAGTTAATAGTGCCTCTAGCCTTTGGTTACCATATCCACCACCGCTGAGCATCAGAGCCAATATTGTTATTAAACAAGCAGTTGAAAAGAAGGTTTCACCTTGAATACCAGGCAATAGTATCACCAGCATTACGTACAAGCCCACCAGTAACATCAGCCTCTTTACTAGCATCATCCATTTATGTTTGGTTTTATTGGACTGCATAACTACTCCACTTTTTAATACCAAATGTATTAAGTAAATGCGCTATTTGAAGCACAGAAATAGCGTTAGTCGCTAGGCAAAAAATTTGCTATTTAGTTGTGCTAAATGAGAAATTTTGAACGACGCTAATATGCTATTTCATCCTTCAAATTGATTAGAGAATTAATTCAATTGGTATAACTAGCGCACTAGATTACCTAAGTGTTGAGGATAACGCAGCTCCCCCCACTCTGTACACGCCAAACTACCGACGTCCATGTTTAACCAGCTTTTTGTTTTTGTAACGGCTCACCATATAAGAAACGAGCGAAACACGGGTTATCAGTTTCCTCTTGAAATTGGTAAGCCAGCTTTGCCAAATGCTCGTCAAACCGTTCGTAATCTCCAGTCTCTACCTCAAATGCAGCGAGTACATTACCTTGTGCCGCACCATGATTACGGTAATGGAATAATGTAATGTTCCAATTGCTACCTAACATTTCTAAGAAGCGTGCCAAAGCCCCCGGATATTCTGGAAACTCGAAACGTAACAAGCGTTCATTCATGACCGTAGGCGGCTTACCACCCACCATATATCTAACATGAAGCTTTGCCAGTTCGTTGTCGGATAAGTCATCAAACTGATAACCATTGCTATGTAGTGAGGCGGTAAGCTCGTCTAATTCTTGCTGCCCATTTCTTAGCCCCACCCCTACAAAAATTTGCGCAGCACCTGGGCCGGCATAGCGATAGTTAAACTCAGTGATTGCTCGTCCCCCCAAAGAATGGCAAAAGCGTTTAAAACTGCCTTTTTCTTCAGCAATACTCACACCGAGCAATGCCTCGTGTTTGGCACCTAGTGCTGTTCTTTCAGCGATATACCTCAACCTGTCAAAGTTTAAGTTAGCACCTGACAAGATAGCAGCGACACTGAGACCCTTTTCACCTGTTTGTGCGAGCCACTTTTTTAACCCCGCTGTCGATAATGCTCCAGAGGGCTCCGCAGTCGCTCGAGTCTCAACAAAGATATCTTGCACAGCAGCACAAATTTCATCGGCGCTAACCGTGACAACTTCATCACAAAATTTTTGTGCTAAGCGAAAGGTTTCTGTACCAATCAGCTTCACCGCGACACCGTCTGCAAAACCGCCCACTCGTTCCAGTTCTACGGGCTCTCCCGCTTCAAGAGCGGCTTTAAGACAGGCACTGTCTTGTGCCTCAACACCGATGATACGAATGTCTGGTCTAAGTGACTTTAAGTACACTGCCATTCCCGCTAGCAAACCACCACCACCAACCGGAATAAACACCACATCTAATTCATCGAGTTGCTGAATTAATTCTCGAGCAACAGTGCCTTGACCAATAATGACGTCTTTATCATCAAATGGAGGGACAAATACACCTTGCTGCTCTTCACAAAGGTTTAACGCGTATTGCTTTGCCGCATCAAAGTGATGACCGTGTAAAATCACTTCTCCACCCAGTTTACGAACAGCGTTGACCTTGATCTCTGGTGTGGTCACCGGCATCACAATGGTCGCGTGCTGACCTAGATGCGTGGCGCTCAATGCAACCCCTTGAGCATGATTACCCGCAGAAGCCGTATACACCCGAGACCCTTTTGGCAATTGACGTAGCTTATTATAAGCACCACGTAATTTGAACGAGTATACCGGTTGCTGATCTTCTCTTTTCAACCAAATTTGGTTACCCAACTGGGCTGACATTTGCGTTAATTGGTTGACCTGTGTCACCTCAACCAATGGCGCCACATTCGCTTGAATGATGGCCCTGAAGTAATCAAGCTCTTGGGAAACCATCGCTAGCTTAACTCCTCTAATTTTTGCAAGTCGCGTACTGCGCCTTTATCAGCGCTGGTTGCCAGTAATGCATAAGCCTTGAGTGCGGGGCTCACATAACGTTCTCTGTTCAGTGGTTTGTACGCATCTTTACCGCGAGCAAGTTGTTTTTCGTGGCGCAATGCCAGTTCGGTTTCATCGAGTTTAACGTCGATGCTGCGGTTATAGATGTCGATAGCAACAATGTCTCCACTTTCAACTAGTGCTAACGTGCCACCACTAGCAGCTTCTGGTGACGCGTGACCAATAGACAACCCTGAAGTCCCACCAGAAAAGCGACCGTCGGTCAGTAGAGCACAGTCTTTATCCAGCCCCATAGATTTCAGGTAGCTAGTTGGATAAAGCATCTCCTGCATACCCGGCCCACCTTTAGGCCCTTCATAGCGGATGATCACTACATCGCCCTTGTTAACCTGGCCACCTAAGATCCCCGCTACAGCGTCGTCTTGAGATTCAAAGACCACAGCTGGCCCTGTAAAGCGCAGCATCTCATCGGCGACACCTGCACTTTTCACAATGCAGCCATCGGGTGCTAAGTTACCTTTCAATACCGCGAGCCCCCCATCTTGTCTAAAGGCATGTTCGATGGAGCGAATACAGCCCTCTTCACGGTCTAGATCCAACGTATCCCAGCGATATTCTTGACTCATGGCTTGAGTCGTGCGGATCCCTGCAGGCCCTGCACGATAGAAAGTTTGTGCTCGTTCATTATCACTGTCAGCTGCATTCCAACGTGCAATAACTTCACCTAAGTTTCCGCCGGCAACATGGCCAACGGACAAGTCCAATTTATCACCTCTGGCAAGCTCATTAAGAATCGCCATAATACCGCCCGCTCGGTGGACATCTTCAATGTGATACTGCTGTGTTGCTGGTGCGACTTTGCATAAAAATGGGGTGCTACGAGACAAACGGTCTATGTCATTCATATCAAAATCGACAAATCCTTCTTGTGCTGCCGCCAATAAGTGCAACACGGTATTGGATGATCCACCCATCGCAATATCTAGTGTCATTGCATTCATAAAAGCAGCTTGATTTGCAATATTGCGTGGCAACACTTGTTCATTGTCTTTGCCATAATATTCATCACACAAAGCCATGATCCGCTTTGCGGCTCCCAAATAAAGTTGATGGCGATCTTTGTGTGTCGCCAGCGTAGTACCATTACCCGGCAACGCTAAACCTAGCGCTTCTAATAAACAGTTCATAGAATTGGCTGTAAACATACCAGAGCATGAGCCACAAGTAGGACAGGCTGAGCGCTCTACTTGTTCAGAGTCTTCATCACTCACCGTTGGATCTGCTCCCTTAACCATGGCGTCAACTAGGTCAAGCTTAAGGTCAATATCTGCAAGGCGTGTTTTGCCTGCTTCCATAGGTCCGCCAGAAACAAAGATCACTGGAATATTTAACCGCAGTGCAGCCAATAACATACCTGGAGTGATTTTATCGCAGTTCGAAATACACACCATGGCGTCGGCGCAGTGGGCGTTCACCATATATTCAACGGAGTCTGCGATCAGATCTCGCGACGGTAACGAGTAGAGCATGCCACCGTGACCCATGGCGATGCCATCATCAATTGCTATGGTATTAAACTCTCTTGGCACACCGCCGGCTTCTGTGATCGCATCCGCCATTAATGCACTGAGTTGGTTGAGGTGAACATGACCCGGAACAAACTGGGTATATGAATTCACGACCGCGACGATCGGTTTATGGAAGTCGCCATCGGTCATTCCCGTAGCTCGCCATAGAGCACGAGCGCCCGCGCGCTGTCTGCCCTCTGTAGTTGTTTTACTCCGTAATTTAGCCATGTTTCACCTTTTTCTCGGTTTTCCGAGTTCCTCATTCCCACAATTTACAATGCTTTTTGGTCAGGGCACTTGCCCTGCTATCAAGTTACTTACTCGTTTATATACTCTAACCAGCCATTTTCATCATCGGCTTGGCCTTTTACTAGCGCGAAATACGCTTGCTGCAACTCTTCCGTAATTGGGCCACGACCGCCGTTGCCAACTGGAATTTTATCTACGCTACGTACAGGAACCACTTCTGCGGCAGTCCCCACCATGAAGAATTCATCTGCCAGATACAACGCTTCACGCGCAATTGGCTCTTCACGTACTTCATAACCACGCTGTCTTGCCAAATGAATAATCGTGTCACGCGTCAAACCAGGTAGAATACATGCTGTGGTTGGCGGGGTGTACAGCACGCCTTTTTTCACCACAAATAAGTTTTCACCAGCGCCTTCACTTAAGTAACCATTGACGTCCAGTGCAATCCCTTCAACATAACCGTTACGCTTAGCTTCTCCTGAAATAAGCTGTGACGATAAATAGTTACCACCTGCTTTTGCCGCTGTTGGCATAGTATTCGGAGCTAAACGACTCCAAGAAGAGACACAGACATCAACCCCTTGCGCCAATCCTTCCTCACCGAGATAAGCCCCCCACTCCATCGCTGCAACAGTCATATCTGCAAGATGCGATTTTGGGTTTAGCCCAAGCCCAACATGCCCTAAAAATGCGAATGGACGAAGGTAAGCATTAGTGAAGTTATTCGCTCGGATAGTCTCTTTACACGCTTCAATCACTTCTTCTTTAGTGTAAGGAATTTCCATTCGATAGATTTTCGCGGAATCAAATAAGCGCTGAATGTGATCCGTTAAACGGAAAACCGCAGGGCCATTCGGTGTGTCATAGGCACGGATCCCTTCAAAAACTGAGCTACCATAATGCAAAGCATGACTAAGCACATGTGTTGTTGCTTCAAAGTAAGGAACCATTTCACCGTTGTGCCAAATTAGTTCAGATGTTTGTGTCATTATTTACTACCTTAATTCTTTTAAATTGCCTGTTGCTGTAGTGTGGTGTGCAAATCAACCGCTTGCACTTCCACTAGCTTACTCAGTTGTGAGGTTAATAAATAGATAGGTTTGTCACTATCTACGGTCATTTTGACGTGGAATAAGTCATCTTGACCTTGTAATTCCAAATTTGTTAAACGAAATCCGCGATGTCTGGCCACGCGAAGAAAGCGCTCCACTGCGATACTTTGTTGTTTTACTGCAACGGTTAAATGGTGTCTCATGAAAAACTCTCCGTCATCATTTCATCATTGGCAGCACCCGGTGGAACTAGCGGCCATACGTTTTCTTTATCGTCTATACATGCATGCAGAATATAGGGCCCTTCAGCGTTAACTAATGCGTCAATGGCATCATCTACTTGATTTGCATGGGTGATTGTTTGTCCTGGTATACCAAATACGGCAGCCAGAGAGACAAAGTCTGGATTATCGGAAAGGTCGGTTTCGCTATAGCGACCTTCAAAAAAGAGTTGCTGCCACTGCCTAACCATACCCAATCTTTGGTTATCTAATATTAGTATCTTGACCGGAAGGTTATTACGACGGATGGTCGCCAACTCCTGAATATTCATCATGATTGAACCATCGCCAGAGACCGTAATAACGGTATCATCAGGGCGCGCTATCTGTGCGCCAATCGCTGCTGGCAGGCCAAATCCCATGGTTCCGGCGCCACCACTACTTAAGTGATTGCTTGGGTGGCTAAACTTCATGTGTTGAGCAACCCACATTTGGTGTTGACCAACATCGCAGCATACAACGGCGGTATTCGGTAGTTTTTGGCTGAGTTGATTCAATAAATACGGTGCAAATACTTTTTCGCCTGGGTAATCATAACGCCAGGCATGTTTACGCTGTAATGAAGTGATGCTATTCAACCATTGAGGATCGGTAACAACACACTCGAGTTGCGGTAGTGACTGTTTAAGGTCGGCGATCAGTGATGCTGCCGCTGGCTTTCGCTTGCCTATTTCCGCAGGGTCGATGTCTAAATGGATCACCTTTGCACCTGCGGCAAACTTTGCCAAATTCCCAGTTACGCGGTCATCAAATCGCGCACCGATACACACCAACAAGTCACATTGTTGAACCGCTAAGTTCGCAGCTTGCGTGCCATGCATGCCAAGCATACCTAGGTCATAATCGTAATCTGGTAATACGCTACCCAACGCCTTCAGAGTTGATACCGCTGGCATGTGGGTCTTCTCTAAAAATTGCATTAATTGAGATTGCGCATCAGCGTTATGAACGCCCCCTCCAATGTAAGCGACGGGCCTTTTTGCTTCACACAGTAGTTGATTCGCTTTTTCAACCTCAGCTTGAGACAACCTTGGCTGCTGCTCTTGAGGTGCAGCAAAAGGATGAAAAGGAACTTTAGCGAGTTGAATATCTTTGGGAATATCCACCAATACTGGACCTGGACGGCCAGATTGAGCAAGGTACATTGCTTCTTGCAACACTTCGGCTAATTCGTCTGCTCGCTCAACCATATAACTGTGCTTTGTACAGGATAAAGACATTCCCAGTACATCCACTTCTTGAAACGCATCCGAGCCGATAGCAGCCGTTGGTACTTGACCTGTGATGGCAACGAGCGGCACTGAATCCATCATCGCATCGGCAAGGGCAGTGATAAGGTTAGTGGCTCCGGGTCCTGAGGTGGCAAAACATACACCTAATTTTCCAGTACTTCGAGCGTAACCCACCGCGGCAAACCCTGCGCCTTGCTCATGTCGAGTCAAATAATGCTTAACTGGCGCACCATACAAAGCGTCGTAAATTGGCATGATCGCTCCACCTGGGTAACCAAATACGTGTTTAACGCCTTGTTCTTCTAGCACCTTGATAACAAGTTGTGCGCCGGTTGTTGAATTGCTCATGATCTGCTCTCAGTTGCCTTTTTTGCCCTAAAA
>NZ_NKHF01000104.1 GCF_002744175.1 Pseudoalteromonas piscicida | reverse complement strand
GAAGCGGAACGCCAAGCGCAGTTAGCCAAAGAACAAGCGGAACGTGAAGAAGCGGAACGTGAAGAAGCGGAACGTGAAGAAGCGGAACGTGAAGAAGCGGAGCGCCAAGCACAATTAGCAAAAGAAGAACCCAAACCTAAAAAAGAGGGGTTATTTTCTCGCCTTAAAAAAGGCCTGCTAAAAACGAAAGCTAATATAGGTTCAGGGTTTGCTTCTATATTTAAAGGTAAGAAAATCGATGATGAGTTATTTGAAGATTTAGAAACTCAGTTACTCACCGCTGATATTGGTGTTGAAACCACCATGAAGCTCATCGATAACCTGACCGATGCCGCTGACCGAAAGCAGTTAAAAGATGGCGAAGCACTCTATGATTTAATGAAAAAGGAAATGTCGGAGATTTTAAAAACGGCAGAGCAACCCCTTGCTATCCCGACCGATAAAAAACCTTTCGTTATTTTAATGGTCGGTGTAAATGGCGTGGGTAAAACTACGACTATCGGTAAGCTTGCAAAGCAGTTTCAAAGTGAAGGTAAGTCAGTCATGCTTGCGGCAGGCGATACTTTCCGAGCGGCAGCCGTTGAACAATTGCAGGTTTGGGGCGAAAGAAATAGCATTCCGGTTGTTGCACAACATACCGGTGCTGACTCAGCCTCAGTGGTGTTTGATGCGTTTCAAGCTGCTAAAGCAAGAAATATTGACGTATTAATAGCAGATACAGCGGGTCGATTACAGAATAAAGACAACTTGATGCAAGAGCTTGAAAAAATAGCTCGAGTAATGAAAAAACTTGATCCGGATGCGCCGCATGAAGTGATGTTAACAATTGATGCTGGTACTGGTCAGAATGCCATTAGTCAGGTAAAACTGTTTAATCAGGCTGTTGGGTTAACAGGGATCGCGTTGACTAAGCTTGACGGCACTGCGAAAGGTGGGGTGATCTTCTCTGTTGCAGATCAATTTAAAGTTCCCATTAGGTATATCGGTGTAGGTGAAGGTATTGATGACTTACGTACCTTCAAAAGCGATGACTTTATCGAGGCGCTGTTCAGTCAAGAGTAAATAGAGACATCAGTTGCAACAAGGCGGGCAAATTTGCCCGCTTTGTCGATTGCCGAATTGCTACAATCGCCAAGGACTGAGTGCCAATGGCAAGAATAAGTATAAGAGGCCAGCATGATTAAATTTGAGCAAGTGAGCAAAACTTACCCCGGTGGACACAAAGCACTGGAAAAGGTGAGTTTTGAACTAGGTAATGGAGAGCTTGCATTCTTAACCGGCCACAGTGGCGCAGGTAAAAGTACGTTATTAAAATTAGTCAGCGTGATGGAAAGGCCATCAGCAGGCCGTGTTTATATTAATGGTGTTGACTTAAACACCGTATCTAACAGACAAGTTCCTTTCGTGCGTCGCGATATTGGTATTATCTTCCAAAACCACCGTTTATTAGAGCGCTATAGTGTGTTCGATAATGTCGCTTTGCCGCTGGTGATTGAAGGTACTCACCATAAACAAATCACTAAACGGGTTCACGCTGCGCTAGATAAGGTTGGTTTACTTGATAAAGTAAAATGTCATCCCAGTGTTTTGTCTGGCGGTGAGCAGCAGCGGGTCGGTATAGCGAGAGCCATTGTAAATTCACCACCTTTATTGCTTGCGGATGAGCCTACAGGAAACTTAGATCCAGAGCTGTCGATGGAAATTCTTAGTTTATTTGAGGAATTTAATCAACACGGCACTTCAGTCCTTATTGCTACTCATGATCTTGGGTTAATTGCTCGGATGAAATACCGCAGTTTTACCCTTAACCAAGGTCGTATGTTGCAAGATCCGCTAGCGGAGGGCACATTATGAGTTTGCTGTTTAAAGGGCGTGGTAGTCAGACTGAGCAAGGTAAAAAGTCAATTTTCCACCATTTTTACTTTTTTTGCCTGATGATTATTCGTCAAGGTATACAAAGCCTTGGTGAAATGTGGCGAACCCCGATGGCCTCTTTAATGACTATTTTAGTACTGGGGTTGAGCTTGACGTTACCAGCAACACTTTATGTTGTGGTCAAAAACGTGCAGCAGGTTAGTAGCGGCTTTAAGGAAGCGTCGGAGATTTCACTGTTTGTGAAAGACGAGATGTCAGAAGCGCAAACGCAAACCTTGGTGAAACGACTGGCATTGTATCCAGAAATTGAAAAAGTGGTCTTGATCAATAAAGCCCAAGCTTTGAATGAATTTAAAACGATGTCAGGGTTTGGCGAGGCGCTGAATTACTTAGAGGAAAATCCTTTACCTAATGTGGTACTGGTTACTCCTGTTAGCCGTTATCGAAAGCCACAAGCAGCATCAGAGTTGCTTACTAAGTTAGAAAAAGAGCGCGAAGTTGAGTTTGGTAAACTTGATATTGAATGGCTTGAGCGATTAAACGCATTACTTGGCTTATTAAAAGAGAGTGTGATCACAGTCGGATTTTTATTGCTAAGTGCAGTTATTTTAATTATCGGAAATACGATACGCCTATCGATCATGGATAAAAAAGAAGAAATTCAGGTGCTAAAATTAGTTGGCGCAACAAATACCTTTATTCAGGCCCCGTTTCTATGGACTGGTGTATGGTACGGTATTGTTGGTGGGCTCGTTGCCTTTATCTGTGTAGTACTCATGCTTTGGTGGCTAGAATCTGCGGTCTCCACTGTGGTTGGGGTATATCAAAGTAGTTTTGTGCTTCAAGGGTTGACAGGTAATGAACTGCTCGTGCTGCTCGGTACTGCCATCGCATTAGGTTTTGTGGGATCTTTTCTTTCCGTTCATCGCTATATTAAAGAGATTGAACCCGAGAAAGTATAGCAAATGCCATTAGACTGCTAATCTTTAGCAGTCTAATGCGACTTATCATCGTGTTTTAGCACACAAAGTTGTCGAACGAATCAAATTTAGCACTGTCATAAAAAAATAACATCGTAAAATAGCACGCACCATTTAATTATTTTTATATATAAATCAATTGATTATGCGTTTTTCTTTGAGGCGTTATAAAAAGGTTGATTTTAAAAATTAGATAAAGTAGATTGCATTTAGCACTCTAGATGTTAGAGTGCTAAATATACACGAAACGGTTTATCACTGAGGTGAAAAATGACGAAAGATTTATACGCACTAGCACTAACAGGTCAGCAAAGCGCAAGCGTTGAGGGTTACCTTCAATCGGTTAGCACAATACCTATGTTGGGTGCCGAGGAAGAGAAACAACTTGCGACACGCCTTCAGGAAGAAGGGGATCTTAACGCAGCTAAGCAACTTATCATGTCTCACTTGAGATTCGTTGCACACATTGCGAAAAGTTATTCTGGCTATGGCCTACCTCAAGCGGACTTAATTCAAGAAGGTAATATTGGATTAATGAAAGCTGTAAAGCGTTTTGACCCAAGTGTGGGTGTGCGCCTAGTCTCTTTTGCAGTACATTGGATTAAAGCTGAAATTCATGAATACGTATTGAAAAACTGGCGTATCGTTAAAGTTGCAACGACAAAAGCGCAACGTAAATTATTTTTCAACCTGCGCAAAAACAAAAAGCGTCTAGGTTGGTTTAACCAAGATGAGGTGACTACGGTCGCTAATGAACTTGGTGTAAGTGAGAAAGAAGTTCGTGAGATGGAATCGCGTATGGCTGGTCAAGATATGGGTTTTGACCTATCAGCCGATGAAGACGAAGGGCAAACAAGCAACTTTTCTCCAGTACAATATTTAACAGACACCAGCAGCGACCTTGCAGAAGAAGTTGAGCAAGAGCAGTGGCAAGAGCAATCACATAATCGTCTGTTTGCAGCACTTAAGACCTTAGACGAGCGCTCGCAGGACATTGTAAGTGCACGTTGGCTTGCTGATGACAAGGCGACATTACAAGATCTCGCTGAAAAGTATAACGTTTCAGCTGAGCGTGTACGTCAGCTAGAAAAATCAGCAATGAAAAAATTGCAAAGTGCAATGAGCTAAATTTTTGCAAAAATGATAAATCGTGTTTTAAATGCCGCTACGCTAGCGGCATTTTTATTTTCCCCTCAGATCAATACCTTAACTAGAGCAACCTTGATAGCCTGTGGCATTCTTTAAACTATCATTATTTTGAGCTTACAAGTGTTCGCTAATTTTACTATAATGCGCCAGATTTTAGTTCTGGAGTGGTTAAATTGATTGCCATCATACGAATTCTCTTTTTAACAATATTTATTATTGTAAGTGGTATTTTGGGCTTGTTGTTGTGTATTGTGCGCCCTTTTCACGCCAATAATGTACATACTATTGCCAAGTGGTATGGCTATATGTCTAAATTGATTGGCGTGGAGCTCGTTATTACTCGCCATGAAAAGGCCAAAGATGTGGTTCCGGCAATGTATATTGCTAACCACCAAAATAATTATGATTTATTCACCCTACCAGCCGTAGTGCCAAAAAATACGGTGAGTATGGGTAAGAAAAGTTTAAAGTGGATCCCTTTCTTTGGTCAGATGTATTGGCTCTCAGGTAATATCCTCATCGATAGAGCAAATCGCTCAAAAGCACTGGGTACACTTACTAAATCTGCAAAAAAGATCACAGAATCAAAATTATCTGTTTGGATGTTTCCTGAAGGCACACGTAGCTATGGTCGTGGGCTACTGCCGTTTAAAACGGGAGCCTTTCATACCGCGATGAGCGCAAATGTGCCCATTGTTCCTGTATGTATGAGCTCTACCCATGAACAGATAAAACTGAACCGCTGGAACAACGGTAAAGTGTATATTGATATGTTGGAACCGATAAATTTAGATCCAGAAGTTCCAGCAAGGGATCACGCAGTTCAGATCCATGCTAAAATGGCACAAAGAATAGCTGAACTAGATGCAAAAGCGAGAGTACAATAATGGAAAACTGGCGTGAAATAAGTGAAGACATCGTTTCTTCATTACTTGAAGATGGTTCAAACCCTGAGACGCTATATGAAGTAGAGCACCACTTTGTGTGTGAAGACTTTGACAAGTTAGAAGCAGCAGCACTTGCCGCATTTAAATTGGGTTACGATGTTGAAGAGCCAGCTGAGCTTGAGCTTGAAGATGGTGGCAAGATTTGGGGCTTTGATGTGGTTGTTGAAGCTGAACTTGATACAGATGTTATTATGGAAGATGTAGAAAAGTTAGAAAAGGTCGCAATGGACGCTGGTGTTGAATACGATGGCTGGGGAACTTACTTCCAAGAATAGCACCCTTTCCAGAGCCCTGTTCGCGGGGCTTTCCCCCTCGTTATGTCGTTTAAAAGCTGCTCACATTCATTTTCCGATTGCTTGCAATATTCAATACAATAGTGTGAATTTAATCTGAATAGATGGTGTTTTATCTCATTCAATGGTATTAATATCCATTGGCTAAACTTGTAGTGTAAACGATTCATGCAGATTGTTCTCCCTATTGAAGACCTTAAACCAGGTATGTTTGTGGATAGTGTTCATAAGCACAAATCTGACGCGGGTGTTAAGATCAAATCTCGGGGTATGGTTAGAGATGAATCGATCATTCAAAAGCTCGTAGACAAAGGTGTACTTGAGCTAACCATTGACTTTACACAAAGTGATATTCCGGTTCCGCAAAAATACCAACAGCCAGAAAAGCCTCAAACCGAAGCTAAGGTTGAAACAACTGAAACCGAGCCAAAACAGGGGAGCGAAGGCAGTTTATCTACTACGCGTAGTAAGCCTAAAAGCAAACCTAAAACACAAACGAAAGAACAAACACTGCAACAAGAGTTTGCAGTTGCGATGCAAAAGTTCGAGAACAACAATCGTAAAATCCAAAGCTTATATGGTGATGTAACATCCGGCCTCAAAGTGGATATGACGTTAATTAATGAAGTGAGTAAGGACATTGTCGCTTCAGTGCTGCGTAACACCAATGCAATGGCTATTTTAACCCGAATTAAAGACAAAGATGGTTACAACTGGCGTCATATGACTAACTGCGCCATTTTGATCACCGTATTTGGAAAGCACTTAGGACTACAGCACCATATTATTGAACAACTAGCCATGGGGGCGATGTTACATGATATTGGTCATGCCAAATTACCTCAGGGCTTGATTAATAAGCCCGGCAGTTTTACGGAGCTTGAGTACCGAGCAGTAAAAAAGCATGTAGCGCAATCATTGGGGTTGAGTAAGGGGGAATCAGGGATTACGCCGATCATGTTGGATATGATCATCAATCATCACGAGCGACTTGATGGTACGGGTTACCCAAGAGGGATCAAAGGTGACGCACTTAGTACTGCTGCAAGAATGATGGCCATTGTCGATGTATATGATGCCATTACAGCAGATCAATACCACAAAGAGGCTGATGAACCCATTAATGCCCTGCGATTTTTACTATCGAGTAAGAAACAATTCGATCCTATCTTGGTCCAGCGGTTTATCAAATGCATAGGGGTTCACCCTGTTGGTACGATAGTTAAACTGACTAATGAAAGGTTAGGGTTAGTACTTGAGGGGAACAAGCATGCTCCTACAGCACCATTGGTTCGAGTATTTTATAACACCAAACATCTACATCATGTTACAGCAAAAGACTTAGATTTAAGTGAGTCAGAAATAAAAGTAATCGCGAGCGTGAGACCATTGGATTACCAAATTAATCTCTCTCGTTTGCTACGAGATCAGTTGCTTATTTAACCTCTTGGTTATTGCAAGCAAATTTAACACGGTAGTGGCGGAGTACTCTGACTAAGCATAAGTTTTTGATTCAAGATTTAGACTGAGCAACAGGAGAGAAAGCATTTTTACAACGCCGCTTGAGGTTCTGCCATTTCGCTGAAAGCAGCGCGCCTGTCATGCAGCTAGCCATCATCAATATCCACAGCAAAGTCCCATTTTCAGCGTGCAGCGCTGAACAATTTAACAATAGCGAAAGCAGTGCTGCGGCTATCGCACTCAACCAATACTGGTTCACTGGGTTGTCACATTCACCTGCATGACGACAGGCGCAATAGTTTGCTTTACATAGACAGTAAACACTAATACCGCAAAATACTAATGCCAAAAACAGTAATGCTACAGACATGTTGTTCTCCTTGCTACGAGTAGCGCACAGATTTGATTCACACTTAGAGTCATGAGTTTATATAAGAGACTAATATCCGTCAATGATATTGGTAATTATTATCATTTGGGTGGTTAACTCATCCGATGAGCTTATAAAGTGCGTAATTTGTACGTTAAATGTTCACTTAATCAACAAAAAGTCGCAAAAAAGAAGATTTCTAGTCTGCTTTTAGGTAGGGTGTCGGGAATTTATTATTTGACCGATTTTGGAATAAGAAGTTAGTTAACTCATTGAAATGCGTAAGCTCAAAAATGGGAGACTAGGCTAACCAGATATTATTTCGAATTTAGGTTATTTGGCTTATTTATTGGGTGCCGATACCTTCAGTGAACTGATGCTTAGTGCTATCAGAATTAGCATGATATTTGGCCCTAAAAAGTTTTTAATCATTGGCTTATCAGTGGTTAATTCACAGGGGATTAGAGAATGAACAAAGTATTATTAGGTCTTATTGCCTCGGGTGCGATTTTGTCGTCTTCACAGGCTTTGGCTGCTGCTTTCCAATTAGCAGAGCAAAACGTATCTGGTCTTGGCCGCGCATATGCGGGTGAGGCTTCTGCAGCGGATGATGCATCTGTTGTTGCGCGTAACCCAGCGTTGATGGGGCAACTATCAGGTACTCAACTTTCGGTTGCTGCTATGTACGTTCAGCCAGATGTGAGTCTAACAGGTACTAGTACAAACAATGGCGTTCCAGCTGCTGCATTGAATGACAACAGCATCGCGCCTAGCGCCATTGTTCCTGCTATTTATGCAACACACAAATACAATGACAAATGGTCTATTGGTGCAGGTGTATATTCACAGTTCGGCCTATCGACTGAATTTGATAAAGACTATGTTGCCGGTCAAATTGCAGGTGAAACTGAAATCGTTACCGTTAACGCAGGTATTTCCGCTTCATACCAAGTTGATGAGCAGTGGAGTGTTGCATTGGGTATTAACCATGTTTATGCCGATGCAAAAATTATCCGCAATTTGGGTGTGAACAACCTAGGTCAACCAGCTAGCCTTGAAGCAGTGCATCTTGAAGGTGATGACACAGGCTTTGGTTGGAATGTGGGTGTAGCTTATCAAATCGATGAAGACAATCGCCTTGGCTTCCATTATCGCAGCGAAACAGACATCACTTTTGATGGTCACTTCCGCAGCGCTTTACCAGTAACTATGGGCGGAACCAGCAATGTATCAGTTCCTGGCTATGTAGATGTTACTTTACCTGCGATTGCTGAGATTTCTGGTTCGCATAAATTAAATGCAGCAACTTCTGTGCACTATAGCGTATTGTGGACGGGCTGGAGTAGCTTTGATGAGCTTGAGGCGATCATCGGTACTTCAAAGTCAGCATTCACGAAAGAAGAAAACTTCTCGAACTCACTACGTTTTGCGTTTGGTGCAGATTATCAGCTAAATGACTATGTTAAGTTACGTGCTGGTATGGCCTATGACGAGTCTCCTGCGGATGAAAAGCTTCTGTCAATTTCAATCCCAGATACCGATCGTACTTGGTACTCTTTTGGTGCTGAATACACTTTACCAAATCAAGCAACTGTTGATTTTGGGATCAGCTTACTAAGAGGTAAGACACAAAACTTTATCGAGACCGACAAAGCTCAAAGCGAATGGGGCTTCCGTTCAAAAGGTCACGCGATGATCTTTGGTCTACAGTATAACCACACGTTTTAATCTCAAAATAATTTGAGATAAAAAAAGCGGCTGAACAGCCGCTTTTTTGCTATTTATAGCAGAGACTTTAGTTGATAAAGCAAGGCGTGTGCCTGCTTAGGAGTTAGGTCATCTGGGTCCATATCAGCTAGCAAAACTTCCACTTCTGAAGGTTCATTGGCAAGCATAAGACTTTGCTGCACAGGGGCTTGAGCTGCGCTTGGCTGATCGCCAACCACGCTTTGGTGCTGCTCTAATAAGGCCAGTTTTTGTTTCGCCATTTTAATAACGGCTTTTGGTACGCCCGCAAGGCTTGCGACTTGCAGACCAAAGCTTTTACTTGCAGCACCTTCCATTACCGTATGTTTAAATGCGATTGTGTCGTTGTGCTCAACAGCGTCAAGGTGCACATTCACCAGACCGGCTTGTTGCTCTGCAAGCTCGGTGAGTTCGAAATAGTGGGTAGCAAATAATGTTTTTGCAGCGATTTTACTGGCGAGATAATCCGCTGTGGCATAGGCCAGAGATAGGCCATCATAGGTGCTGGTCCCACGACCGATTTCATCCATTAATATCAAGGATTGTGCCGTGGCATTGTTTAAAATGGTCGCGGTTTCAGTCATCTCAACCATAAAGGTTGAGCGCCCTGAGGCGAGATCATCACTGGCTCCAATGCGTGTAAAGATGCGGTCGACTAAACCAATCGTTGCTGCGCTTGCCGGTACGTAACTCCCTATGTGTGCCATTAACACAATTAATGCAGTTTGGCGCATATAAGTCGACTTACCGCCCATGTTGGGACCGGTGATAATCAGCATTTTACGCTCATCGTTTAGCTTGACCGGGTTGGCAATAAAGGGCTCTTTACTTACCTGTTCAACCACAGGGTGACGGCCATCCTGCAAATCGATTTCAGTGCCGTCGGTTAGAGTTGGCTTGCAATAGTCAAGTGTCTGGGCACGTTCAGCTAAGGTATTTAATACATCTAAATCAGCAAGTGCAGCTGCCATTACCTGTAACTGCTCAATGTAGGGAGCGATTAGTTCAAACAGTTCTTCATATAAGCGTTTTTCAAGCGCAAGGGCTTTTGATTGGCTACCGAGTACTTTGTCTTCATGCTCTTTTAGCTCTGGAATAATGTAGCGCTCATTATTCTTCAGTGTTTGTCTGCGAATGTACTCTGCTGGCACCAAGTGTGAATTAGCACGGCTGATCTCAATATAAAATCCATGAACTCGGTTATAGCCAATCTTTAGTGTTGAAATACCTGTACGTTCACGCTCACGCTCTTCGAGTTTTTCTAGTACATCGGTTGCCCCTGCACTTAATGCGCGAAGTTCATCAAGCTCTGCATGGTAACCTTCAGCGATAACGCCACCGTCGCGAATAAGCACTGGTGGGTTATCAATGACCGCGCGTTCTAATAGGTCCTGCAGTTTTGGCAATGCAGGCGACTGGCTAACAATGGATTGGATGCGAGGATCTTGTGCATCTTGTAGAATGTCGTGTAGCGGTGGCAGAGCCTGCAGAGCGCTTCTTAGTCTGGTTAAATCTCTTGGACGCGCGGTAAACAGCGCAAGGCGCGCTACGACGCGTTCAATGTCGCCGATTTGCTTCAATGCGTCATAAACTTCCATGCATAGTTGCTGTTCGATAAGATTGGCGATGGCATTAAGACGAGCGTTGAGCTCTTGGCGTTGGCGAACTGGGGTATGGATCCGGCGCTTTAACAGTCGAGAACCCATTGCAGTCGACGACTTATCTAAGATCTGAGCAAGGGTGTTTTCAACGCCACCGGATAAATTGACAGTGAGCTCTAAGTTTTTACGTGTCGCAGCATCTAAGATCACCGCATGCTCATTCTTTTCGAGCGTGATGGCGCGAATATGAGGTAATGCTGTCCGTTGTGTATCTTTGACATACTGCATGACGCAGCCCGCTGCGATAAGTCCCATTTCTGCATTTTCAACACCAAAGCCAACTAAATCGCGAGTTTCAAATTGCTGGCAGAGTAAATGTCTTGCTGTATCTAAATCAAACTCCCAATCTGGGCGGCGGCGACTGCCTTTTATAGACTCAAGTACTAAAAGATTTTGAAATGATTCAGGGTACAATAACTCTGCGGGTTGTAGACGTTGTAAGGTTGAATTCAGCGCCTCATCTGTTTTTAGTTCAACAATATTGAAGCGACCTGAATTTATATCTAGATACGCTACGCCATAACCTAACTGCTTTGGGTGTTGGTAGACCGCGGCTAATAAATTATCTTGACGCTCTTGCAGCAGCGCTTCGTCTGTTACTGTACCAGGGGTAACAATACGGACTACCTTACGTTCAACAGGACCTTTGCTGGTTGCAGGGTCGCCTACTTGCTCACAGATGGCTACGGATTCACCAAGTTGTACTAAGCGTGCTAAATAGTTCTCTACTGCGTGATAGGGAACGCCAGCCATTGGAATTGGGTTGCCGCCTGCCTTACCACGATAGGTTTGAGAAATATCTAGCAGCTGTGCCGCTCTAATCGCATCGTCAAAAAAGAGCTCGTAAAAGTCACCCATACGATAGAACAGCAAAATTTCTTGATGCTGAGCTTTTATTCTCAGGTATTGCTGCATCATTGGGGTTTGTTGGTTTATAGTGTGTTCTGAATATAGATCTGACGACATTGTTGATACCTAAAAGGTTTTCCTATGGAGCACTACAAAGAGATAGCCGAATATGCGGCACAATTGGGCGCTATTCTAACGAATAAAGGCATAACAATCACTACCGCAGAATCATGTACTGGGGGAGGAGTGAGTTACGCGTTAACGGATACCCCTGGAAGTTCTGCTTATATCGATCGCTGTTTTGTGACTTACAGCAACCAAGCCAAACACGAATTATTGGGAGTATCACAGCAGACATTAGAACAATATGGAGCGGTGAGTGAACAAACAGTATTAGAAATGGCACGTGGTGCGCAACGAGTGGCGAATGCCGAAGTTGCGATTGCGGTTTCGGGTATTGCAGGGCCGTCGGGTGGGAGTGTTGAAAAACCTGTAGGTACTGTATGGTTTGCGATTGCAAATACTGTTAGTGTGCACACATTTCATCAAGTTTTTGCTGGAAATAGAGCTGAAGTTAGAGTTCAAGCTATTGAATTTGTTTTAAAAAATGTAATAGAGATAGTAAATTCATAAAATTATACTTGATACTGTAATTTCATACAGTATACTAGGTGTCATTACGCTGAATTGGAGAAGCAAATGAACGATAACAAGCAAAAAGCACTAGACGCAGCACTATCACAAATTGAGCGTCAGTTTGGTAAAGGCTCAATCATGAAGCTAGGTGAGAACAAGGCACTAGATATTGAAGCCATCTCAACTGGTTCATTAGGTCTAGATATTGCGCTTGGTATCGGCGGCTTACCAACAGGTCGTATTGTTGAAATCTATGGTCCTGAATCATCGGGTAAAACAACACTAACGTTACAAGCGATTGCTGAAGCGCAAAAGCTGGGCAAAACATGTGCTTTCGTTGATGCGGAACATGCACTTGACCCTATTTACGCGGAAAAGCTCGGTGTTAATGTTGATGAGCTGCTAGTGTCACAGCCAGACACAGGCGAACAAGCACTTGAAATCTGTGACATGCTAGTACGCTCTGGTGCGGTTGATGTGGTTATTGTTGACTCAGTAGCAGCCCTAACACCAAAAGCGGAAATTGAAGGCGACATGGGTGACTCACACGTTGGTTTGCAAGCTCGTCTAATGTCTCAGGCACTACGTAAACTAACTGCTAATATCAAGCGTTCGAATACACTATGTGTTTTCATCAACCAAATTCGTATGAAGATTGGTGTGATGTTTGGTAACCCAGAAACAACTACAGGTGGTAATGCGCTTAAATTCTACGCTTCAGTGCGTTTAGATATTCGTCGTATCGGTTCTGTAAAAGAAGGTGACGAAGTAGTTGGTAACGAAACGCGTGTTAAGGTTGTGAAAAACAAGGTTGCGCCACCATTTAAACAAGCTGAGTTTATCATCATGTATGGTGAAGGTACTTCTAAGCAAGGTGAGTTGATTGACCTTGGGGTTAAACACAAGCTAGTCGATAAAGCGGGTGCATGGTTTAGCTACAAGGGCAATAAGATTGGTCAAGGTAAAGCTAACTCAATTAAGTTCTTAAAAGAGAATGTAGAGATTGCCAACGAAATTGAAGGCAAACTTAGAGAAATGCTACTGGCACAAGCTACCATCCCTGAAGATGCAGAGGGTAAAGGCCTTGCTGAAGTTGAAGACGATTTAGAGCTATAGCCTATTAGTCCGCAGCCACATTTGCGTATTGGCTGTAGTGACGATAACAAAAAAGCCTGACGTTAAATTGTCGGGCTTTTTGCGTTTTACGAGAAGTTTACTTTTGATAACAAGGAGATAGTTATCGATTAATTCGAATGGATTGCGAATTTTGATATAAAAATTTATTAGTCATCTTTTCTAGTGCCTATTCAGCCGCCTTTTCAATGAGTTATATTTTTTAACGAGATAACGAAATTAATGAATATCGATGAAAGCAGAAAAATTAGGCAAATTGGGATGATCTCGACTATGGTTTTCTGATAAAATCTGCGCCTAATTTTTTCTAAGTGAATTTGCAATGGGTAAAAACGTCGTTGTATTGGGCACCCAGTGGGGTGACGAAGGTAAAGGTAAAGTAGTAGACCTACTTACAGATAAGGCTTCTTTAGTTGTTCGCTATCAAGGTGGACACAACGCAGGCCATACACTAGTAATTAACGGTGAAAAAACGGTATTACACTTGATCCCATCAGGTGTGCTACGTGAAGACGTTAAATGTGTGATTGGTAACGGTGTAGTATTAGCACCAGATGCACTAATGAAAGAAATCCACATGCTTGAGGCGCGTGGCGTTCCAGTTCGTGAGCGTCTGCTTATCAGTGAAGCATGTCCTTTGATTTTGCCTTACCACGTTGCACTAGACCAAGCACGCGAACTTGCCCGTGGCGAGAAAGCAATTGGTACAACAGGTCGTGGTATCGGCCCTGCATACGAAGATAAAGTTGCACGTCGCGGTCTGCGCGTTGGCGATCTTTTCAATCCAGAGCAATTTGCAGCGAAACTAAAAGAAGTACTTGAGTTCCACAACTTTGCGTTGGTTAACTACTACAAAGTAGACCCAGTTGACTTCCAGAAGACATACGATGATGCAATGGAAGTTGCAAAAGTACTTAAGTCTATGATCGTTGATGTAACTGAGCTACTTGATCAAGCGCGTAATGCAGGTGATCACATCTTGTTCGAAGGTGCGCAAGGTACATTGCTTGATATCGACCATGGTACTTACCCATATGTAACCTCTTCAAATACGACTGCAGGTGGCGTTGCTACGGGTGCTGGTTTTGGCCCTCTACACTTAGATTATGTGTTGGGTATCGTTAAAGCGTACACTACCCGTGTAGGCTCAGGTCCTTTCCCAACAGAATTATATGACGGCCTAGATAAGCAAGACCCTGTTGGTAAGCACTTAGGTGAAAAAGGCCACGAATTTGGTGCTACGACTGGTCGTCTGCGTCGTACCGGTTGGTTTGATGCAGTGGCGATGCGCCGTGCCGTTCAAATCAATAGTATTAGCGGCTTCTGTTTAACTAAACTAGACGTACTTGATGGCCTAGAAACAGTAAAAATCTGTACTGGCTATCAGTTAGAAGACGGTACGGTGACGAATGTAACTCCTCTAGCGGCTGAAGGCTATGAAAAAGTAACGCCGATTTATGAATCAATGCCTGGTTGGAGCGAAAACACATTTGGTGCTACTACTGTTGAGCAGCTTCCTGAAGCGGCAATTAACTACATTAAGCGCCTAGAAGAAATCACAGGTGTACCAATTGATATTATTTCAACTGGTCCAGATCGTGTTGAGACAATGATTGTTCGTAACCCATTTACTGAATAATCTCTCAGCGATTTTAGAGACGAAAAAGCTGCTTTTGCAGCTTTTTTTGTGCCAGTCACCCTACAACTTTTTCGTTACCTGCCGATATTAAATAGAGTGCATATGCTTCGGGCATCCAAAGAGTGGTTACACTTTGGCCTGAATAATGCTAATCAATAATGCTGTAGCGCAAGCATGCTGCTTCTGCTGCCTGCTATAGTTAAAAAACTAGCTTTAATTTAATGGGTCTCCAATGAACTACTTACTTCGTTACATTGCTGCACCGCTGTTAGGTGCTTCTCTTGGTCTTGCTATACATGGGAATGCATCGGCTGAAGAGGCGATTGAGGCTGTGCCTTTGTACACTCAGCAAGAGTTGCTCGAACTCATTAATAAAAACCAGCATCTAGCACGAGTTAAGGCGGATGAATGCCAGTTAGTCAAAGATATTGAGGCCCGCGCCGAAATTATGGCACTGCCTTCATACCAGTTTCTCTATGGCGACATGCTTGCTTATGCGGTATGTGTCGACCGTAATGTTGAGTTGGGTCTGCACTATATGAAAAAAGCCGCTGAGCAAGGCTTAGCAGCGGCCCTAGAGCAACTTGGGCGCTATTATGATGTCGGTCAGTTGGTACAAGAAGACAAAGCGATGGCGGTTACCTACTTAAGAGAGGCCGCAGCATTGGGTAATCTAAATGCTCAGTTGCGTCTAGTAGATGTGTTTAATCGCGGTCACGGTAGTCCAAGAGATTATGAAGACGCCTATCGTTGGTTATTTCACTCTGCCGTTGCAGACAAAAAACTGCATAAGCGCATTCAGCTTGCCCTTTCTCAGCTAGCTGAAAAGATGCCCGATAGTGTGGTAAAACGCGCTAGGTTACCGATATAGATAAAGCTTCTGCACTAACCTGAACTCGGGATAACAACTTGTTCTCTAGCAGCTGTTATTCCTTACTACGGCGTTAAATTTGCTTGCAATAGGCCAGCTATTGGCGCACAAATTTGCCTTGTATTAAGCAATAACTTCTGGCTAGAGTGGTATCACGTTTTTGAGTTTAGGTATTTTAGTTGATTAACTAACTTCTTATCCCGAGTTCAGGTTAATGAACTCGGGATAACAACTTGTTCTCTAGCAGCTGTTATTCCTTACTACGGCGTTAAATTTGCTTGCAATAGGCCAGCTATTGACGCGCAAATTTGCCTTGTATTAAGCAATAACTTCTGGCTAGAGTGGTATCACGTTTTTGAGTTTAGGTATTTTAGTTGATTAACTAACTTCTTATCCCGAGTTCAGGTTAACTAGCCAGCGGCGCACTTACAAATATAAAGGGTGAGCCTGTTCATTACTCACATCTAAATCGCAAAATTTTTGTCTAGCTACTAAAGCTATTTCTGCGCTTCAAATAGCTCGTTTACTTAATACATTTGATATAACCAGTATTGAGCTGAGCCGCATAAATTTATACTGCTCAGCTTTTTCAGGGGGAACTCAGATTAAGTGATCTGTTGATTACTCAACTTGGCACCAATTTGCCCCTCTTTACTGGCATTGGGATCTTTCAGCACGGTGAGCTTTGGTGGTTGTAGCGCAATGACTCGATCCCCTTCTTCTGGTAGCTTTTTCATTTGTGAAGTAAAAGGCCGGATCAACACAGGCTCTTCATCTTTGTTCTGCTCAGTAAGCACAAACAGTGGAATCGCCTCGTTATTAACCTCTTGATATTGCTCCCATTTAAACTCATCAGAGATTCGAGTGACACTCACTTTCCCCCCTTTAGCCATCATGCTACTTAGCTTGGCGTAGTTACCTTCTTCACCAAATAAAATCTGGCGTGAAAGGAAGGTTGCGCTGTCTTTATTGGCTTTTGCATGGTTGGTCGACGACTTAAGCGAGTAGACAAATTGATCACCAAGCAAGTGTGAAAAATACTGCACGCCAAGGGCGTTGTGATGGCGATTTGGAGAAAGTGCCAATACCGACTTTAAACTTGTCAGCGGTAGATAACGCTCTGCGTGCTCGGATTGTGGGTTTCCATAGTAGCAAGGTAAGCCGTCCATTCTCGCCATTTTACAGTTTTCCCAAGCGGGATCGGACAGATAAACATCGACATTTTGGTCTTTTAAGCCTTTAGCTATGGCGCGAGCAACGTGGTTTGCACCAATAATGAGTAAGGTATTGGGTTTAGGTTGACGTACACCTAACAGGCGTGCAAATGGTGTGGCTGTTAGGCTTTGCAGTACAACCGTGATAATAATTACCGTAAAAATCAGCGGTACCATTTTGTCCGCATCAGCAATCTGAGATTTAGTCATGCTTAGGGCAAACACTGAGCCTACAGCCGCCGCGACAATCCCTCGCGGGGCTATCCAGCTAAGCAAAATTCGCGACTTAATGGGCAAGTCAGTATTAAACGTCGACAAGAAAATCGACAGGGGACGAGCAACAAACAGTACCACAGCTAAAAAGATAAACACGTCTGTATCTAATAGCATTAAATCTTCGAGTTTGAGTCTAGCAGCCAGCAAAATAAACAAACTAGAAATGAGGATCATTGAAAGATCTTCTTTAAACTCTAAAACCGAATCAATTTCCAAATCATCTTGGTTTGCAAGCCAGATCCCAAAAATCGTCACCGCCAATAAGCCAGACTCATGGCTAAGGTGGTTTGAGAGAGTAAAGCTAAATAACACTAAAGCGAGGATCGCAAATTTGTGTAACTCAAAGGGAAGCCACTCTTTGCGGATTAAAAAACTGGTTAAAAAGCCAGAGACTACTCCAATGCTAATACCTACTCCTAAAGTGGAGATGAGCGCCCAGAGTGTATGACTAAAGATCCCTTCGCCACCAACCAGTGACACCGCCTCAAACACCAAAACAGCAAACAAGGCACCTATCGGGTCAATTACTATTCCTTCCCAACGCAATATTCTGTCGATGTCTTTATCTGGTCGCATCGCGTTCAGCATTGGGGCGATGACGGTAGGTCCTGTAACGACCAATACGGCACCTAAAACGGCAGCCACTTGCCAGTTAAGTTCGAGTACAAAAATGGCGGTAGTAGCAATGATGGCAAATGTAGCTAACATCCCGATAGAACATAAGTTTCTGACTACTTTTCCGATCCCTTTGAGCTCTTTAAAGTGAAGGGTAAGGGCCCCCTCAAAAAGAATTACTGCAACCGAAAGTGAGACCACTGGAAAGAGTAAATCTCCAAGCAAAGCATCAGGATCAAGGGTGCCGCTAAAAGGACCAAGTGCCAAGCCGATCAGTAGTAAAAACAAAATAGCAGGCACCTTAAAGGCCCAAGCAAGCCATTGGGCGATTACAGAGCAAACTGCAATACCGGCAATGTAGATTGCTGACATAGATTCTCCCCGGTTGGATTATTCCAACATTTTTATCAGTATAGCTATCATCCAGTTATAACATAGTGTGAATGAGGGTAAAGTGAATAAATAATTGAAACTAGGGTATTATTAAATTGATTTATGGTGGTCATAAATAATTAACATACATTAGGGTTGCAATCTTACCCGTGCTTACGTTAAGGTAATAAGCGTTCGAGGTGTAAGGCAACTTATACCGTCATTCACAATCTACTCATTACGCAATTATTCATTGCGGTACAGCCTTTCCAGCCGCACCAAACCATGGTGGACCTGTTGGAAACGGCTCGACGTCAAGGTCTAAATACTTGGTGTCACAATCAATCTTCTATTAGTGAAATGTCAGCCAACAAAATTTTTGTTGCGTCTGGGTTTAGCATGTGTGGCGATGTTATGGGACTACTGTCTTCGCCGTCGCACGTCTGTTTGTTTTATCTATTTGCCGACTTTATGGTCGATGCATTGCGCTTTCTGCCGTCTTCTAATAGGGGATCTTTGGGGTACCGTCACGTGAGTGGATGGTTAATTTATAGCAGGAATTTATGTCGATGAAACAGTCAAAACGTGTAGTTATCAAAATCGGAAGTGCGTTAATTGCACCGGAGCAAGATGGGTGTCGATCCCGTTATCTGCTCAGTATTGCGCAATTTATCGTGCGCTGTCGAGCAAGAGGTATCGAAGTTATTTTGGTTTCTTCTGGTTCGGTTGCTGCCGGTTCCCATTTATTTCCGAATGCTGACAAGCCAACGATTGCCGTGAAAAAGGCAATGGCGGCGGCAGGTCAAACTGAAATGATGGCAACATGGGACCGTTTCTTCGATTTCCCATCAGCGCAGATCTTATTGACTCACGGCGACTTGCGTGACAGAGAACGCTATACCAGCATTCGTGAAACAATATTCACTTTACTGGATCACGGAATACTGCCTATTATCAATGAAAACGATACCGTTACAACGGATGATCTTAAGGTTGGTGATAACGATAACTTGTCTGCCATGGTTGCAGGAGCGGCTGATGCCGATGGCCTAATTATTTGTTCCGATGTGAGCGGTTTGTATAACAAGAATCCAAATTTACATGCTGATGCCGAGCTTATCTCTGAAGTGACCGAGATTACGGAAGAGATCTACGATATGGCTGGATGTCCAACCAGTAAAGTAGGTACAGGTGGCATGAAAACTAAAATTGAAGCTGCAGAAAAAGCAACATCACATGGCATTGACACTTATATTGTAAACGGTTTTGAGGAAACGACGTTCGAGCTATTGTTAGCAGGTAAGAACCCAGGCACCGTGTTTACAGCCTACGATAAACCGATGCAAGAAGCGGTACATTGGATGACTCATACTGCATCAGAGCAAGGTGAACTAGTTGTCGAAAGTGATTATGGTGAGAGCGAAGACCAGATTGTTGGGCAGCTAAGTGGTGACGAAATTACCGAAGTTAAAGGTGAATTTTCTGTCGGTGATACTGTGCTTGTGCGCAGCAAAGATGGCAAGCGCTTAGCTAAGGCAACCACGAATTACAGCAGTTGTTTGCTTAACTTTTTAACCGAACAAGAAGAAAGTCCGATCAGCGAAAAAATTCAAGATAGTATCGGACCCGTTATTTCAGAACAAGATATTGCATTATTGGAGAAGTCTTAAGACATGAGTTTAATTACAGATATTTCATCACAAGCAGCAAAAGCTGCGAAGAAGCTTGCACTGTTATCTACAGAGCAAAAGAATGCAGTTCTTGCGGATATGGCAAAAGGCATTCGCGAAAATAGCGATGCAATTATCAAAGCCAATGAAGCAGATCTAGCTGCAGCGCGTGATAACCAGCTGAGCGATGCCATGATAGACAGGTTAACGCTAAACCAAGCGCGCATTGAAAGTATGGCTGAAGGGATCGAAACGATTATTCAGCTAGACGATCCTGTCGGTGCTCGTCGAGACATGGGCGTAAGACCAAATGGCATTAAAATCAGCAAAATGCGAGTGCCACTTGGTGTTGTTTGCATGATTTACGAAGCGCGACCAAATGTGACCGCAGATGCGGGGGCGTTATGTTTTAAATCAGGCAATGGCGTGATTTTACGAGGTGGTAAAGAGGCGCTAGCGAGCTCACTGGAGATTGCCAAGGCGATGCATAAAGCTCTAGAGAAGCATGATCTACCGGCAGCGTTGGTTTCAGTGATTCCAGACCCAGATCGTGGGCTATTAATGGAGCTAATGCAGCAAAAAGATTATATCGATTTGATAATACCGCGTGGTGGTGAAGGGCTGATTAATTTCGTCACAGAAAATAGTACAGTCCCTGTGATCCAGCATTTTAAAGGGGTTTGTCACTTATATATTGATAAGGATGCTGATTTAGACAAAGCACTAGCATTGTTATTGAACGGTAAGACCCAGCGCACAGGTGTATGTAATGCACTTGAGGGACTCGTCGTACATCAAGACATTGCTGCGACATTCTTACCAAAAGCGGCCGCTGCATTGGCTGAAAAAGGCGTGAAAATAAATGCGTGTAAGCAAAGCGCAGAGTATTTTGAAAACGCCGTGATGCTGAACGAAGATGAGTTTGGTGAAGAATACTTAAGTTTAGAAATTGCGATCCGTCAGGTTGCTGACTTTGATGCGGCACTGGCGCACATTGATCGCTTTGGTAGCCACCATACCGAAGTTATTTGTACGGAAAACCAAGCGGCGGCAGAGCTATTCCAACGCGGTGTTGATGCGTCGGTTGTGATGGTTAATGCTTCGTCTCGTTTTAGTGATGGCTCGGCGTTAGGCTTAGGTGCCGAAATTGGTATTGCGACCACAAAATTACATGCCTATGGTCCAATGGGCTTGGAGTCACTCACAACAGAAAAGTTCCTAGTGAACGGTGAAGGTCAAGTCAGAGAATAGCTTGAATTGGCACAATACAGAATGACATAAGTAACTGCAAAGCTCGGGTCGAAAGACTTGGGCTTTTTTCTTTTTTAGTATTAGTTTTTGTAAGAAGTAAGAAGTAAGAAGTAAGAAGTAAGAAGTAAGGAAAGTGGTGGAGCTAAGCAGGATCGAACTGCTGACCTCCTGCGTGCAAGGCAGGCGCTCTCCCAGCTGAGCTATAGCCCCACATTCCGTCTTTTGGACGAAACGAAATTTAATCATTTTTTATTTGCTCGTCAACCCTTGGCAAAAAAATTTCGCTATTTTTTTATAGTCTTTGTTACACTGAAGCGAAAGTATAATGATTAAGTTAGCTATGTTTCAACGTTGCCTATTTTTTATTGTTGCGTTCGCTACCCTTGCAGGGTGCGCCTCTAAGTCTGATGAACCAGTACTCGTAATCGAAAAGCAATCACTTCATAAGCGCCTAGCACCAAACGGTGAACAGGAGTTTGCGTTTATCGTGACGGTAGAGGCAACACCTAGAATGGAACTAGACTCGAGTAAGCCGATGAGTCGACGCGATCTAAAACGTTTCGCTGAGTTTGAGCGTATAGAAGACTCACCAGCGCTGAAGCTAAAACTTGAAGAACAAGCGGTTGCATTATTGAAGCCTGCGCTGACGGAGGCTGATTATTGTGGTTCAGGTCACAAAATTACTGATGTTTATTGGCGTCAACGTAGCGTTCAGCTAAGAGGCAAGTGTTTGTGATTAGAAACAATCCTGCGGTGCTAGCGAAGTGGTTAGCTGAGCTAAATATCAACTACCTCGATTATGATCATCCTCCTTTGCATACTTGCCTTGATGCAGATAAGTTAGCATTAAACCGGCAAGGGACACGCCTCAAAAACCTTTTTCTACGAGACAATTACGGCAAGCGGCATTTTCTATTTATTATTCCCGCTGATAAGCAAGTCGATTTAAAAGCATTATCCAAAGCACAGGGGGTATCTCGTCTAGGCTTTGCGTCCACTGAGAGGTTGGCTAAATACCTAGGTGTTGAGCAAGGTTGTGTTTCTGCGCTTGCGCTTTGTAATGATGTAAATCAGCATGTTGAACTGTGGCTTGATAGTGAGTTGCAATCCGCACAGCTGTGGCAGTGTCATCCATTCGTGAACACCAAAACTTGGGTTTTAACATTAGACGATTTGAACTGCTTTTGGCGGTCGACAGGTCATTCACCTCGTTGGATCCAAAGTGTTTCTCAAACTGAATAATAACCCGAGAGCACATACCGCAAACAGTGATGCAGCAAACCAGAACAAACCTGCATGCTCGTATATCAGTCCTGGCAAATAAGAGCCAAGTACGCCTCCTGAATAGTAAAATGACACATATGCGCCATTTGTGACAGTAGCTGGCGCTTGGCTTATGCTGTTGGCAAGTGGTGCAGCGGTGGAGTGGATCACAAACATGCAGGCACAAAAGAGCGTGAATAAAATGACAAAAAAGCTAATAGAAGCAATAGGTAATAGCGAAATAGTTACTGCGTAGACTAAAAACATCATGGCTAAGAAACGCCACGTAGAATGAAATTTACTTTGCAGCCAAGGCGTGATGATAGAGCCTAACGCCCCCACTAAATAGCCTGTATAGACCCAGCCTACTTTACTCGGATCGGTTAACTTAAAATCATATTTGAGGATAAAAGGTAAAAAGTTAAGCAACCCGGCAAAACAAAAGAACATACAAAATACTGAGCTATAGAGCCGAACCAAGCGCGATTGCTTGAGTGGTGTTAGGTAGTCTCTGATCCTTGTAGCGTGAATTATTGGTGGTTTGTTCTTGCTTGCACGAATACTAAAAGCAAGCACGATCAATAACAAAGCGTTTAAGAAATAAAAGCTTTGCCATTCAAACCACACTGCAAAGTTTGCCGCAAGTGTTCGGCCAAAATAGCCTCCGGCAATGGTACTGCCGATGTACAAACTCATGTTTTTTTTCAACTGAGAGCCACTAAATTGTTGGCCGATATAACCAGTCATGGCAGTGAGTGCAGCAGGGAGTAACAGTCCTTGAACTAGTCGTGTAAGCAACAAGCCCGAGAATGAGGTCATTGAAGCGAAAGCCAAACTACTTAGCGCCAATAGTAGCATTGTCCATTTTAAGATCCGCAAAGGGTTGGACTTTGCGAGTAATAGTCCATAACAGATTGGCGCGATGGCCAGCGGCAGCATGGTGGCTGACATCAGCATACCTGCATCTGACGCAGAGACATTGAACTGCTCTGCAAATTCAGCCAGCAGCGGCTGTGGTGCATACAACACAAAAAAAATAGTAACAGAGCAAAGCAACAAATGAATGACGGGCATTAAGCAAGAAGGCTTTTATTTTTGATAACTTAGCTTAAATTAAAGCAAACTAGTTGACAATTTTTTGCGCTAAATCACGATGCTATAAAATTATTTTGATAGTTTTACAGTGGATTGGCCTATTCCTCTCTGGTCAATCGAAATTGCTGAGTTAAAATAGTGAAAAGTCTATTTTACGGAGTGGCATTATGGGTTCACTGCAAGATCAGTTGCTGAAAGCTGGCCTAACAACTGAGCACAAAGCGAAAGTTGCAAAAACGCAAAAGCGTAAGCAGCAGAAGAAAAAGAAGAAGGGCGCAACGAGCGACCAAACCGACCTTCAGAAGCATATTGAGCAGACCAAGCAAGAGCAGCAAAAGCGTGCTGAAGAGCTGAACAAAGCAAAACTTGAAGCATTAAAAGACAAAGAACAGATCGCTCGTGTCAAACAGATCTTAGAGCATCATAATCAAGATGCGATCCGTGGCGATGTCACCTTTAATTTTACCTATCAAAATAAGGTAAAAGAGTTAGAGGTTAATGCGGAAACACAAAAAGCATTATCGAAGGGGCGTTTAGCGATTTGTGTTTTAGAAGAGCAGTTTTACGTGCTACAAGATGAACCAGCAAGAAAGATTGCAGAGGTAGACGAGAAATATATCGTTTTCCATGTTGAGGACAATCAGCAAGGAGATGAGGATGATCCTTATGCTGACTTTGAAGTCCCAGATGATTTGATGTGGTAGTGATTAGGCTTTAGGTCAAACTTTAGTCTACACTGACCTACAACGTTAACCGTCAATAAAAAGAGTAATGATATGAGCAAGATGAAAAAACTACTAGTAGGGACTACTGTGGCAATTTGCGCACTAGGTTCAGTAAGTTCAATGGCTGCAGATGGTAAAGCGCTATACACTGCAAAGATGTGTCAAACCTGCCATGGTGCAGAAGGTAAAGCACCAATCATGCCTCTGTATCCAAAGCTAAGCGGCCAAAGCAAAGAGTATTTAGCGGCGCAGATGAAAGATATCAAATCAGGTAATCGTAATAACGGTATGTCTGCGGCAATGAAAGCAATGGTTGCCAATGTCACTGATGCAGAAATTGATGCGATTGCAGAATACCTCTCTAAAGTTGAATAACATTAAACTTAGAGATGAAGCAAAATAAAAAACCACCGTTCGCGGTGGTTTTTAGTTGAAGATATGATTAAGCTATTTTAGACTTCTATACATCTAAATGTGGAGTCAATAAGGGATCCCCATGTTCGAATTACCTCAGTTAAATTTAAAAGAAAAAGTAAGCGCAGAAGAATGGCAACTGCGTGTTGACCTTGCCGCTTGCTATCGACTGGTTGAGCACTTTCGCTGGGGAGATTTAATTTATACGCATATGTCGGCGCGCTTGCCGGGGACGGATCATTATTTAGTAAACGCGTTTGGGCTTACTTTTGATGAAGTCACGGCCTCAAATTTAGTGAAAGTGGATCTTGAGGGGAATATTCTCGATGATACACCATTTGAGATTAACCCCGCGGGTTTTACCATTCATAGTGCAATTCATGAAGTACGGGAAGATGCACATTGCGTTATTCACCTCCATACTAAAGAGACGATTGCAGTGGCGAGCTTAGAGTGTGGTCTATTGCCATTGAGTCAGCATAGTATGTTTTCTTTACCATCACTGTCGTATCACGGCTATGAAGGCTTAGCGGTGAATATGGATGAGAAAAAGCGCTTGCAAGATGACTTAGGTACAACTAATCATATGCTGCTGGTGAACCATGGTGGTTTAACTGTTGGACCAACGGTAGGCGATGCCTTTATGCGTTTTTATGACTTACAGCGAGCATGCGAGATTCAAGTTGCGATTCAAGCAACTGGACAACAAGCTGTACCAGTACCACAACCCATTATTGATAACATTTATAACCAAGCGAATGTCGTACATAGCGGTAGTACAGGTGGTCAATTAGCATGGCCCGCAATGCTTCGCAAAGCTTACCGCCTAGACCCAAGCTTCGCTCAATAGGAGTCAACATGAAAGTTAATCGCGTCGAAGTCTTCGATATTCACTGTCCAGAAAGACCTGCTTGGACACCCGTTTTTGTTCGTATTCACACTGATGAAGGCATTTCAGGAGTTGGGGAAGCCGGGCTTGCATACGACTTAGGTCACAGCGCTGCGGCCAGTATGATCAAAGAAATGGCTGAAGCCTTTTTAATTGGTCACGACCCTTTTCAAACCGAGCTGCTTTGGTCGCGTATGCTTAGAGAAAGCTTTTGGGGTTTAGGTGGTGGACCCGTTGTATATGCGGCGATGTCGGCAATAGATACCGCACTTTGGGATATTAAAGGTAAAGCCTTAAACCTACCTGTTTATCAATTACTTGGTGGAAAAGTAAATCCTGAACTTCGTACCTATGCCTCGCAATTACAGTTTGACTGGGATAGCGAATTTAAGGCGCTTGTTCAACCACACGAGTATGCTGAAGCTGCACATAAAGCCATTGCAGAAGGGTACGATGCGGTTAAAGTTGATCCTATTCAGTACGACAAAGATGGCAACACGTATTACGATAGAACTAAGCTAATCTCCCGCGCGGAAATGAAATTATACCGTGCAAGAATGAAAGCGATCCGTGAAGCGGTAGGCGATGAAGTGGACATTATTTTTGAATGCCACAGCTTACCAGGTGCAACATCGGCCATTCAAATTGCAGACATCGCCGAAGAATTTGATTGTATGTACTATGAAGAGCCAGTGAATTATCTTAATCACTCTTTACATGCAAAAGTAGCAAACAAGACTTCTGTGCCAATCGCTGGTGGTGAGCGTTTGTATAATCGCTGGGGTGTTCGTCCTTATTTTGAAGATCAAAGTATTGATGTACTGCAGCCAGATATTGGCTTATGTGGTGGCTTTACGGAAACCAAGAAAGTATGTGATTACGCCGATATTTTTGATATTCGTATTCAGGCGCACGTTTGTGGCGGTCCAGTAGCAACCGCAGCTTCACTACATTTGGAAACCGCGATCCCAAATTTCCTGATCCATGAGCACCACACTTATGCAATCAAAAAGTGGAACAGGGAGCTATGCTTACAAGATCCACAGCCTAAGAACGGTATCTTTACAGTATCAGAAGAACCGGGACTTGGTATTGAGCTAAACGACGAAATCGTGATGCGCTCAGCCCGTGTGGAGATTAAGTAACCTGAACTCGGGATAACAACTTGTGTTCTAGCAGCTGTTATCCCTTACTACTGCAGTAAATTTACTTGCAATAGGCCAGCTATTGTCGCACAAATTAGCCTTGTATTAAGAAATAACTTCTGGCTAGAATAATCCTAAGCTTTTGAGTTTAGGTATATTAGTTGGTTAACTAACAGTAATACTAAAAGTAGTTTATTTTTAGGCTAGAAAGCCTTTGAGATAATAGCGTGCTTTATGTCCCGTTATCACTGAAAGAAGCGCTTTCTTTCAAGATAAGGCTAGCATTTTGCCACTTGACCTGAGATTTGGATAAGAAATAGATTGATCTACTATAGTTATTCAAACCTCAGGTTAGTTATAGTTATTCAAACCTCAGGTTAGTTATAGTTATTCAAACCTCAGGTTAGTTATAGTTAGCAAAGCTTAATAAAGCCAATAGACAAAGTGAGTATACCCCAGCTTGTCCCTTAGTGATCAGTTCTCTTGAATTGTCACCTGACCGCAAGCGGTAGTTTTGTCATAGATATAATTTGGGTCTTCACAAAAATCCAGCCATTTTTCATCATCCATATAAACTAGTTTTCGCATAAGATCCCCCACTGAAAAAGAACCATACTCTGGAAGCAGCTTATATTCTAGCTTTGTTTTTTGTACTGGTATTTTATTACTTTCAAATAATGGTTGGATCAAGTAAAAGTCAAAATTATCCGCTTGACGGGCAAAGCGCATAGACTTTCCGGTTTCAAAAAACTCGACACTCTCATCAGGAAATTTAAAGATGTAGCGGTACTTGAATGGCGTTTCCTCGACTTCGTCGCTTTGCTTTAAAATCAGATTAAATCGTTGACTTACCTTTGACTCATCTTGGGTGTAAGAGAGTACAGTATAAGCTTGGTTCACAGCATTCGGTAGTGGTACTGATGATAGTAAGATAATCTCCCATGTTTTAATATCAGATGTCATTAGCTCTGCGGTATAGTAAGTGTTTTTAATAAACACTGGGTAGCTTTCTCGCATCGAGAGAGGTTGTGCTTGCCACGAAACGGTACCTGCTTCTACTGTTGCTTCTGATATTTTTCCTAACACACTACACCCTTGAAGTAGTATGACGATAGATAAGGTTAAAAGTATATAGAGTCGGTGACTATGCATAATGAATTTTCCGTAAAAGTTCATTTGCAATATCAGCTCCCCTAGATACAACATTTTTAACTGCACCAGTTTCTTTATTAAAGATAAATTGTTTATTGTGGTTTACCTCAAACATAAGGTTGAGTGAGACAGAAAAAGCGTGTGGTGGTATTTGTAAATGGGCATCTAATGACGGTTCGTAAAAGACAACTTCTCCCTTAGTTAGCTGGTGTAGATGTGTTGGCCTGAGGTTGCATAACTGACCTGGAGATAAGGAGTCGTTATAATCATATTGATAAAACTGGGAGCAGTAACCAGGGCCAAAATAATTCGTGGTAAGAAAGGGAAAGTTGTGATCGTGTAAACTGCTATAAACAGGGTTTTGTGTTAAATTTTTAGCGTTGGATGGGTGCCAAAAGCACAACCTAATTTGGAAAAAAGGGTCGTGATTTACATGTACTACATAAGAGTCATGGCCAGAGAAAAAGTCGCGCTCAATACCTTCCTCTCTTAAAATTCGATTAGATATGCTTCTAGTGAGAAAGTACTTGTTTAAGCTGAGGCGATGCAAAGTTTCAGCCATGGTACGGAGCGTTTTCTCTGCTAATGAATTATCCTTTAAGTATGCGTCAGTGATAATTTTGATAAAAGTATCCAGCTCTAACGGCGAACTATTTTTAAAGTTGTTATAAAAAATTGCCATAGATTACCCCTTTTAAACACCTTGGATCAGCAACTGGTGTGCTCTGTTACGTACAATCTTTGACTCATGTGTTGATTCTATTTTTCGCAGCAAGGGTATTAATAAATCTGGGGAGCGTGAACTTAACCCTTCTATTGCTCTCCAAGCGACTTCATCCACATAATGGTTTATAAGTTGCTTTAGCGCATTCAGACTGTCTTCACATGATGATCTTGCCAGTATTTCAATAAAATTAAATAATCTAGCGTCAACATGGTTTATTAAGGAAATTTGAATTGTTCGCATTGTATCAGCGCAAATGATGACGTTATAAGGAGAGGTTGAGAGCTTGGAATACTGCTCAATCCATATGCTGTCTGAAGAAGTGTCGATAGATATTGCCATATCTTCTTCACAATGAAATACTGACTCGACACATAGTTTAGTTGTGCTCAGAGAAGAGCAAGGTAAATAGTACGTTGTAGTACCATTATGTTCTTTTTTAACATGCAGAGATCTTATCTGTAGAGAGCCTTTTAGTAACTTAATGACTTTTTTACCACTATTGATTAATCTTTTGTTACTTAGCGTTTTTCCAACACAAGCAAGCAGTTTTACTTCACTATTTTCATATAAAACCACTCTTTGATTTCCTGCATTATTTATTTTGTCTTTGGACTCTAAATTATTAGAGAGTATATTTTTTACCTTTAATAGGTCGATTGACTCAATCATATTACTATCCTTGCAGTTCATCCTCTTAAACTCTTTTATTAATGATTTTTAATTTTTGAGTATTTAAATTAGTGAATAGCGTTACCGCTGAGTTTTCAATCAAACGCTATTAGTTATACCAGTTTTCTTAATTGAGAAATCTACTTTGAGAGGGGGTATATAACATTGATACCACATCCTGCTCAGTCTCGACATCAATATAGGCAAGGGGAATGTTTTCTATTTATTCGCTCTAAATGAAAAGTTAACGTGATTAGTTTCAGGTCTCCCCCTTCAAACTGAGTGAGTATTAAGATTTTAATAAACAATGATAATTATGGGGATAACAAAAACAGGGTCGAGCGCTTGAGGGTCAAAAAGTTGATTTCCCATTATTTGAGAGTCAAAACTGCCAAGTAAGTTAATGCTTTCAGTTAATAGTTCCATACAAATCTCCTTTAGTTTTAATGTACTGTAATAAATGCTGGCCAGCACTTACATAGTAGGAGGTTTCTCAATCATTTTTGAGTTTTTTTATGGTTATTTTGTATTTTTCATGTTGGTTTGCTATTACTATTAGCTGGTTTTGCATAGTTGTTTTTGAAATCTATTTCTTTGTTTTTGATGAAAGCTGTATAAATTGATGCGCTAATGAAGTTGATTTATGAGGGTTTTCTTGTTTTTAAAGGAGGTTAGTTGATGTTTTTAATTGGTAATGTAAAGTGGCTTGTTCAAGTTATGTTAATAGTTTATAGGGACGTTTGTAGACGAGGTAGAGTAAACTTTTGATAAAAAATAAATAATAATATTTTTAGAGTTTTAACTTTCTTGAATATAATTCAAATGAGGTTACAGAGCTGTATAGAGATAGCCCTGATTGAACTATCTCCAAAAGCTCATTGCATTATTTTAACAATGACTCAGTTAATACTGGGCGAATTTCTTTTACAATCGCTTGGCAAAGCTTAGGTGCGCCACAGATAATGTTGCCGCTACGGTTAAAGTTAGCACCGCCTGCAAAATCAGTGACCATGCCGCCTGCTTCTTTTACCAACAGTTCACCAGCAGCTGTATCCCAAGGCTTAAGGCCAATTTCAAAGAAGCCATCCATACGACCTGCAGCAACATATGCCATGTCTAAAGCGGCAGAGCCTGCACGGCGAATATCAGCTGTATGAATGAATAGTGCTTTGAACGCTTCAAGGTAGGCATCCATGTGGTGCTTTTGCTTGAAAGGGAAGCCTGTCGCAAGCACTGTGCCTTGTAATTCAATTGACTTGGATACACGAATACGTTTGTTGTTTAGCTGTGCGCCTTGACCACGAGAAGCGGTAAATAATTCATCGCGAATTGGATCATAAACAACAGCCTGCTCTACACGGCCTTTAACTCTAAGCGCGATAGAAACGGCATAGTGAGGGATACCTTTAACAAAGTTAGTAGTACCGTCTAGAGGATCGATAACCCAAAGGTAGTCTGCATCTTTGCCTTCGTGGTGACCAAATTCTTCACCAACAATAGCGTGATCAGGGTAAGATTTTAAAATAGTATCACGAATGATTGATTCCGCATCTTTATCGATGTTCGTTACTAAATCATTAGTGCCTTTTTGAGTAGCTTCAACGCGCGACAAATCTTCACTTGCACGTAGGATAACCTTACCCGCGTTACGCGCAGCGCGTACCGCAATGTTCAACATTGGATGCATAGCATTACCTTTAGGTTGTAAAAGAACAGGATCATTTTGAGCCGGCGTATTCTAGCGGTTTTTTGTCTAAAGTAAATAACCAATTGTAAATTTATTTGGTCGTTTTTTGTACTTCCTTGCTGTGCAAAGATTTTTAATTTCTGATTGTGGAGCTTGGATAAACGTAAATGAGATATGCTACACTGCGCCATTATTTTTGTTTGAGACTCGTGTAAATGGCTTTAGAAGATATTCGAATTGTATTAGTGAACACCTCACACTCTGGCAATATAGGTTCTGTTGCGAGAGCGATGAAAACAATGGGGTTATCTAAACTTTATTTAGTGGATCCGGCTTGCGAAGTAGACAGTCATGCAAGTGCCCTAGCAGCGGGCGCAACCGATGTGTTGGGGGCAGCGACTAAAGTAGATACCCTTCAAGAAGCAATAGCAGAGTGTGTTTTAACCATTGGTACTAGTGCACGTTCACGAACTTTATCATGGCCGATGGTTGATCCACGCGAGTGTGCACAAAAATTGGTTACTGAGTCAGTCAATGGTCCAGTTGCATTGGTATTTGGTCGAGAAAACAGCGGCTTGACCAATGAAGAGCTACAGCTATGTAACTACCACGTTTGCATCCCAGCTAACCCTGAATATAGTTCGCTTAATCTTGCAATGGCAGTGCAAACGCTGGCTTATGAAACACGAATGACTTATCTAGACACGTTAGAAGCACCAGCTGAAGAGGTGGATGAAGCGGTTTATCCTTCATCTAAGCAGATGGAGTTATTCTATGAGCATCTTGAAAATACCTTAAATGACACCGGCTTCATCATCAAACAGCACCCTGGGATGGTGATGACGAAATTAAAGCGCTTATTTAATCGTGCTCGTCCTGAAGATCAAGAGCTAAACATCCTCCGTGGGATCTTAAGCTCAATTGATAAGTCAACAAAGTAATAAAGCGAATTCAACGAGCGTATTAATGGCTTTGGTACGCTCGTCCTGCTCAAGTATCAGCACTCCAATCCCTACAAAATACCTGCATAAATCTTCATCAATAATACTTGACTAAAATACTCAGGTAATTACAATATCCACAATACCTGATTAAATTACTCAGGTATTTCGGGTAAGCAGTTGCAGATCTAAAGCGGTTATTATGCTTGGTTAATACTTGACTATCCTAGTCAAGTAATTAAAATTTGCGGCTTGGTAAATTAGCGGGGGTTATGCATGAAACTGACATCAAAAGGCAGATACGCCGTGACAGCAATGTTAGATGTTGCGTTACACGCAAATATTGGCCCTGTTCCATTGGCTGATATCTCAGAGCGACAAGAGATTTCGCTATCTTACCTTGAACAATTATTTGCCCGCCTACGTAAACATGGCTTAGTAAGCTCTGTGCGTGGTCCAGGCGGCGGTTACCTATTAGGTCGCGACGCACACACGATTTCTGTTGGTGATGTGATTAATGCTGTTGACGAGTCTGTTGACGCAACACGTTGTCACGGCGAAGGCGGCGGATGCCAAAGTGGTATGCGTTGTCTGACTCATTCTTTATGGTCTGACCTAAGTGTGCGAATTGAAGAGTTTTTAAATAATATTTCCCTAGCCGAGTTAGTCGCAGATACAGACGTACAGTCCGTTGCAACGCGGCAAGATAAGCACGTTAAACGTGCTATCGAGCAATTAGACAATATTCAAGTGAGCTGTCAACTCTAGGTTGACGTCAAGCGGAGAGATAAATGAAATTACCGATATATCTAGATTATGCAGCAACCGCTCCGGTTGATCAGCGTGTTGCAGACGAAATGATGCAGTGCCTGACAATGGATGGTAACTTTGGTAATCCAGCTTCTCGTTCACACCGTTTCGGTTGGCAAGCAGAAGAGCTGGTTGATCAGGCGCGTAATGATATCGCTGATTTAATCAATGCTGATCCGCGTGAAATCGTTTTCACATCTGGTGCAACTGAGTCAAATAACCTTGCAATCAAAGGTGCTGCGCAGTTCTATAAAAAGAAAGGCAAGCATATCATCACAGTACGTACTGAGCACAAAGCAGTACTCGACACCTGTCGTGAGCTTGAGCGTCAAGGTTTTGAAGTAACCTATATGGACGTTGAAGAAAACGGCTTGCTTGACCTGAAAAAGCTTGAAGCAACCATGCGTGAAGACACTATTCTTGTCAGCGTAATGCATGTAAATAATGAATTAGGTGTTATCCAAGATATCGCAACCATCGGTGAAATGTGTCGTGAACGTAAGATTATGTTCCATGTTGATGCAGCACAAAGCGCTGGTAAGGTACAAATTGACCTACAAACGCTAAAAGTAGACTTCATGTCGTTTTCTGGCCACAAAGTATATGGCCCTAAAGGGATCGGTGCGTTGTATGTTCGCCGTAAACCTCGCGCACGTCTAGAAGCGCAAATGCACGGCGGTGGTCATGAGCGTGGTATGCGTTCAGGTACTTTGGCGACACACCAAATAGTGGGCATGGGTGCTGCATTTAGAATCGCAAAGCAAGATTTTGAAAAAGATCATGCACACATCAGTGCGCTACGCCAGCGTTTGCTAGATGGCGTAATGGATATGGACGAAGTTTACTTTAACGGCGCTATCGACCAATCGGTTCCGGGTATTGTAAACATCAGCTTTAACTTTGTTGAAGGTGAGAGCCTATTGATGGCAGTTAAAGACATTGCCGTATCATCAGGTTCTGCATGTACGTCAGCAAGCTTAGAACCTTCATACGTGCTTCGTGCATTGGGCCGTAATGATGAGTTAGCGCACAGCTCAATCCGTTTTAGTATTGGTCGTTTTACGACAGAAGAAGAGATCGATTACACCGTCAATCTGATCAAAGATTCAATTGGTCGCCTACGTGAGATGTCACCGCTTTGGGAAATGCACCAAGATGGCATCGACTTAGATAGCGTTGAATGGGCACACCATTAAGCAAGTTTTAGCCGCTGGCTGGGGACGCTCCAGCCGCAAGCAGGTAGTGAGGAAATAGTTATGGCTTACAGTGATAAAGTTATCGACCACGTTGAGAATCCACGTAACGTAGGTTCTTTAGACAAGAATGATCCGAGCGTTGCAACAGGCATGGTGGGTGCACCTGCGTGTGGTGACGTAATGAAGCTACAAATCAAAGTATCTGACACTGGCATCATTGAAGATGCGAAGTTTAAAACATATGGTTGTGGTAGCGCGATTGCATCTTCATCACTCGTAACTGAGTGGGTGAAAGGTAAATCACTAGATGAAGCTGCCACCATCAAAAACACAGACATCAGTGCTGAGCTTGAGTTGCCACCAGTGAAAATCCACTGCTCGATTTTGGCAGAAGATGCGATTCAAGCTGCGATTGCAGATTATAAGAGTAAACAAGCGAAGTAAGAGACTATTATGGCAGTGACGTTAACAGATGCAGCCGCTAATCGCGTATTAGCCTTTTTGAGTAACCGTGGAAAAGGCATAGGGCTGCGCGTTGGTATTAAAACCACGGGCTGTTCAGGTCTTGCTTATGTTCTTGAATTTGTCGACGACTTAGACGAAGGTGATGAAGTTTTTGAAGACAAAGACGTGAAAATCATCGTTGATGCGAAAAGTTTAGTTTATATCGACGGCACTGAGCTTGATTACACAAAAGAAGGTCTGAATGAAGGGTTTAAATTTAATAACCCCAATCAGAAAGACGAATGTGGTTGTGGCGAAAGCTTCACCGTATAGTTTGCAACAGTGAATAGCTTAAAGCCCTGCCTTGGTGGGGCTTTGCTGTATTAGGTACGTATGCGTTATTTTGAATTATTTGATTTACCTGTTGATTATCACGTTGATTTAAACAAACTAAATCAAGGTTATTTAGAGCTACAACGTGCGGTTCACCCCGATAGATTCGCTGGTAAAAGTGAACGAGAAAAATTACTTGCGGTACAAAAAACAGCAGAGATTAATGATGCGTTAGCTGTACTTAAGCACCCCGTTAAGCGTGCTGAATATATGCTAAGCGAGAAGGGTGTTGATATTCGTGCCGAGCAACAAACGTTACAAGACCCCATGTTTTTGATGCAGCAGATGGAGTTACGTGAAGCGTTAGAAGAACTGCCTAGCGCCGCCGATCCTGATAGCGCAATAGCAGAGTTTGAAACGCAAATCAAAGCGTTAGATACCCAGTTCAGCGCTTCGCTGGCTGAGCAGCTACAAAGTGATGACGTTAGCATATTAGAATCGGCAGCGGACAACATTCGTAAGCTAAAATTTGTCTATAAGTTACGCGACGAATTGGCACGTATCGAAGATGAATTATTCGATTGATGATGCTTGGCATCAACAAACGTTAAAGTGAAAAGAGCATTATGGCATTATTGCAAATTGCTGAGCCGGGGCAGAGCGCGGCACCTCATGAGCATAAATTAGCAATTGGTATTGACTTAGGCACTACCAACTCACTGGTTGCCACTGTACAAAGTGGCGAAACAAAAACTCTCAGCGATTTAATGGGTAAACCCATGCTACCTTCGGTAGTCAGATATACGGACTCTGAGGTTATTGTTGGTGAGCAGGCCCAAGCAGCCTCAGCTGAAGACCCTACCAACACCTTGATTTCAGTAAAGCGTTTTTTAGGTAAAACACAAGCCGAAATAGAGCAAAGCTATGGCCAATTGCCGTATAACTTTGTTGAAAACAACGGTTCACTTGCCATCGAAACGGTGACTGGTGCGGTGAGTCCAGTTCAAGCATCTGCTGAGATCCTAAAAACCTTACATCAACGCGCTGTCGATAGCTTTGCCGGTGAGGATGTAATGGGAGCGGTGATCACGGTTCCTGCATACTTCGATGATGCACAAAGACAAAGTACAAAAGACGCCGCTGAGCTTGCGGGACTAAAAGTATTAAGGTTGCTGAACGAGCCGACTGCGGCGGCGGTCGCTTACGGGCTAGACTCAGGCCAAGAAGGCGTGATAGCGGTTTATGACTTAGGTGGTGGGACATTTGATATTTCTATCTTACGCCTAAACCAAGGGGTATTTGAAGTATTGTCGACAGGCGGTGACTCAAGCCTAGGAGGTGATGACTTTGACTCACTACTGGTTGATTTCTTTAAACAACAAACTCAGCTATTTGATTTAAACCCAAACGAATTACGTCTATTTATTAATAAAGCCAGAGCTTGTAAAGAAGCGTTATCTAGCTACGAGACAGTTAACGTTGAGTTACCAGTTCGCGACGAAAAATTTGTAGTATCGATCACTCGCCAAACATTTGCCGAAATGGCGATGCCTTTGGTTAAAAAGACACTACGTTCATGCCGTCGAGCGCTAAAAGATGCAGATGTAACACAAGAAGAAGTGTTACAGGTTGTGATGGTTGGCGGATCAACTCGTATGCCTGTGGTACGTGAAGAGGTCGGCAACTTTTTCGCTAAAGAACCGCTGACATCCATCGATCCTGACCGAGTTGTAGCGTTAGGTGCTGCTATTCAAGCAGATATTTTAGTAGGTAATAAGCCCGACTCTGATATGCTGTTACTCGACGTACTGCCACTATCTTTAGGTTTGGAAACCATGGGTGGCTTGGTTGAGAAGATCATACCGCGCAACACCACAATTCCTGTTGCACGCGCACAAGAGTTTACTACTTTTAAAGACGGTCAAACGGCGATGTCATTGCATGTATTGCAGGGCGAGCGTGAGCTAGTTGATGATTGCCGTAGCTTAGCTAAATTTAGTTTAAAGGGCATTCCGCCAATGGCGGCAGGCACCGCGCACATTCGCGTTACTTTCAGAGTTGACGCTGATGGTCTATTGAGTGTTTCTGCTGAAGAAAAGTCGACAGGTGTGCAGGCAGAGATCCAAGTGAAACCGTCGTTTGGCTTGAGCGATGACCAAGTAGCACAAATGCTTAAAGACTCCATGAGCCATGCTAAAGAAGACATGACTGCACGTATGCTGAAAGAGCAGCAGGTTGAGGCACTCAGAGTATTAGAAGCGCTAGAAGCATCGTTGGCAACAGACGGTCACTTATTGTCTGAAGATGAGCTTGAGACCTTACGCGATGCAATGACAAAGCTTGCACAAATGCGTGAAAGTGCAGACAATCCAGATCAGATTAAAAATGTGATCGAAGAAGTGGATCAGGCGAGTAGTGAGTTCGCTTCACGCCGTATGGACCAATCAATTAAAAAGGCACTGCAAGGGCAGTCGGTAGACGAGGTGTAATATGCCACAAATTATCTTTTTACCACATGAAGAGTTATGTCCAGAAGGTGCTGCAATTGAAGCAAAAACCGGTGAAACTGTACTTGATGTGGCATTAAAAAATGGTATTAGTATTCCACATGCCTGTGAAAAGTCATGTGCATGTACTACTTGCCATATCGTGATCCGTGAAGGCTTTGACTCGCTTGAAGAAAGTGATGAGCTTGAGGATGACATGCTAGATAAAGCTTGGGGGCTTGAAGCCGAATCGCGCTTAGGCTGCCAAGCGATTATTAACGATGAAGACTTAGTGGTTGAAATTCCAAAGTACAATCTCAATATCGTTAATGAAGACCATTAAGTGCAGCTAACAACCTAGGTTGTTACTGACTACTTTTATAAAAGCCGTAGTGTCTCACTGCGGCTTTTTGCATTTCTAGGAGGAACGCTATGTCACTCATCAGTAATCCAGAATACTCACTTATCAATGGCCAAGCACACCCTACTGAGCGTTACGTAGAAGTAATAAACCCCGCAACCGAAGCCTGTATTGCTCAGGTTGGTGAAGCGGATAGCGGGGCGGCCGATTCCGCACTACGAGCTGCTGTTGACACCTTTGAGCAGCTTACTAAGACAACAGCGCATGCCCGAAGTAAAGTATTGAGAAAGTGGTACGACTTGGTTGTAGAGCACCGCCAATCGCTTGCTGAGCTCGTCACCAAAGAACAAGGTAAGCCACTTAAAGAAGCATTGGCTGAGGCGGATTATGCAGCAGGATTTATTGAATGGTATAGCGAAGAAGTAAAACGCGCTTACGGGCAAGTTATTCCTAGTCATTCGCAAGCACATGAGCTCACGACGATTAAACAGGGAGTGGGTGTGGTACTTGGGATCACGCCCTGGAACTTTCCCCTTGCGATGATCACCAGAAAGGTTGCGCCTGCCTATGCAGCAGGGTGTAGTTTTATTTTGAAGCCTTCAGAGAAAACTCCCCTTGCGGCTATTGCGTTAGCTAAGCTGGCTATCCAAGCCGGGATGGAAGTTGGTGCTTTTCAGGTATTAGTAACCAATGATTCGAAAGGATTAGTCGCACATCTCACCGCGTCGCCAGATGTGCGTAAGTTAACCTTTACCGGCTCAACTCAAGTTGGCAGTGCGTTACTAAAACAGTGTGCAGACACCGTGAAAAGAACGTCAATGGAGCTTGGTGGGAACGCACCATTTATTATCTTTAATAGTGCAAAACTCCAAGAAGCGATAAATGGTTTAATGGCTGCAAAGTTTAGAAATGCGGGGCAAACCTGTGTTGCGGCTAACCGTGTTTTCATCGAACAGGATATTGCCGCTGAGGCGATAAAACAAATAACGCAGCGAGTTGAGCAACTTAAGGTTGGAAACGGCTTAGTGGAAGGGGTAGATATTGGTCCATTGATTTCGCTTGAGGCGAAGCAAAAGGCGCAAAGTCTATTAGAAGATGCACTGGAAAAGGGAGCTCGCATTGTTTATCAGGGGGAAGCATGTTCAGGACAATTTATGGCGCCCATCGTTTTAGTGGGAGTGACTCGCTCGATGCGGATCTTCCACGAAGAAATTTTTGCTCCCATATTGAGTGTGATTGAATTTGCTGAAGAAGCCGATGTAATTGCAATGGCAAATTCAGTTCCTGAGGGATTAGCTGCTTACTTTTATTGCGATGATGTTGCTCAAATTCGACGAGTTAGCCAAGCGCTTGAGTATGGCATGGTTGGGATCAATGAAGGGATTATCTCAAACCCTGTCGCGCCTTTTGGTGGCGTGAAATACTCAGGTGTAGGTAGAGAAGGCGCGCAGGAAGGCTTGCTTGAGTATCAAGAAGTAAAATACTTATGCCAAAAGTTTAATTAGTTCTCACACCTATAATACTAATTGCGGGGGGGGACTTCCTCGCAATTGCTTTTAATCTAGACAAAAGCTCAGTACACTAACCAGCTAATTTAAATTTTGATATTTTTTCAATGATAGGATCCGAACAACACCCCGCGCTTATTATTTTAGCAGGCGGGCTAGGAAGCCGTTTTGGCGGCAACAAGCAAGTAGCTGAGTTACCAAACATCAATAAAAGCATCATGGAGCTGAGTATCATTGATGCCCACCAAGTGGGTATTCGAGATGTAATTTTGATCATCAATGATAAAGTGCGAAGTTTAGTCGAAGACGTCATTTTGCCGCGATTACCAGTTGCAATAAATGTGATACTGGTTGAACAGCGTGTGAACGATATTCCCGGCGAGTTTATACACTGTCTTGAAGGAAGGGAAAAGCCGTGGGGCACAGGGCATGCGTTGCTTTGTGCTAAATCCCATGTTGATAAACCCGCAGTTGTCATTACCGCAGATGACTACTATGGGCCAGATGCATTTGAACAACTGGTAGAGCACTTTCAACATCACAATAATATGGCGATGGTAGCGTATCCAATAATTAATACATTATCAGAGCAAGGTGGCGTAAACCGCGGTGTTTGTCAGGTGCAGAGTGGGCTACTACACTCGGTTAAGGAAGCGCTGAATATTCAATTAGAAAATGGTGAACTGTTCGGTGATATAGACGGCGCTCGTTGCCATATTGATAGCATGGCGCTGGCTTCAATGACTTGTTGGGGTATTACACCAGAACTATTTACTGCGCTAAAAGCTGGTTTTGACCTGTTTTTAAAGAATTATGACAACGGTGTCAAAACCGAGTATTATTTACCAGACTGTATCCAACACTGTATCAATACTGCTGCACAATCGGTGTCTGTCTATCAAGCAAGATCTCATTGGTACGGCATAACTTATAAGAGCGAGCTCAACATTGTCGCAAGAAAAATACATGAAGCACGTCAAGGAAGATAATAATCTCCACACGACAATATCCGACATAACTCCTTTTGAGGTGAACATGGAGTATCAAGCCGTTGCAAAGCAACTAGCCGATGAGTATGGTCTCATTAGTGAAAAAGCTACAATGAAGCCAATCGGTAGTGGCCACATTAATAGCACTATGCTGCTGCAAGACACGCATAACACAATGGTGGTGCAAAAGCTGAATACGACTGTTTTTCCAAATCCAGAACACTTGGTCGAAAATGCACGAGCGATTGAACGACATTTAACCGCTAAAGCGTTAAATGGTGAGTATAGTCTTGCGATCATCAAACATGTAGCAACGAGTTCAGGCCAATATTTAGTTGATATCAACGACGAAGTTTGGCGTGCGCTTGCATTTATTGGTCGTAGTTACAGTGAAGATGTTGTCGCAAATGAACAGCAGGCTCTCACAGCCGCAAATGCGTTTGGGCAATTTGCACATGCGCTAAATGACTTTGATGCTAAACAGTTACACTATGTGATCCCTGATTTTCATAACTTGTCGATGCGTATTGATGCCTTCAATAAAGTATTGGAAAAAGATGAACATGGTCGTGCAGCACAATGCGGCGATGTTATTGAAGCATTTCAACAGCAATTCACACTAGCTGAAGAATTACAGCAAGTACAAAAGCAGATCCCGCTTCGTGCTTGTCATAATGATACTAAAATCAATAATATGCTGTTCTCTACTCAAAGTGACAAGGCCAGAGCTGTAATAGATTTGGATACCTGTATGCCGGGTAACTGGTTGTTTGATTTTGGCGATATGGTTCGCACCTTTTGCTCTCCTGAGGCTGAAGATTCAACTAACTTGGATAAAGTACAAGTAAGAGAGACTATCTTCGCTGCGCTCGCGAAAGGATATATCGAGCCACTTCAAGATAGCGTGACGGAAGTTGAGAAAGAAAGCTTTATTCTTGGTGCCAAAGTGATGCCATTTATGATTGGTCTTAGATTTTTAACAGACTATCTTGATGGGGATAATTATTTTGCCACGCACAGAGCGGATCACAATCTTGACCGTGCTAAGAATCAGTTTGCGCTCTATTCCAGTGTGTTAGAAAAAGAATCAAGCTTGACTCACATCATCAGAGCTATTTAACCTGAGCTGCGGATAATTAATACTTTTCTAGCAGGCAGTTTTAACGCTAACTGCGTAAATTCGCCTTGCCTACATGGGTGTAGGTACCTTAGCGAGAGCTGGACGCGTAAGCGGTGTTATCCCCAAAACTGGCTGCTAGATAAGGAAATAATTCAATGTGATTCTAAAAATAAGGAGTTAGCTCACTCCTTATCCAAATCTCAGGTTGTTTAACGCTCAATTGGTATAAAGAGGCGCTTCAGGCGTCTTTTTTGCATCTTCATCGCAATGTTTTGAACCTAAGATTGGGATAGGTTAGCTTGATATGCACCAGCATTTCTGCTGTTAGGAAGTATCGTTTAGGAGTAAGAATGAAAAATATAAACCGCCGCGATTTTTTAAAAGCCGCGGGAGCCGCAGCGGCTGCCAGTGTTGTTGCTGGGTGCGCAAGTTCAAATTCAAATAACAGTATTACACCTAAGCAACAGGGTCGTTCAGTCATCGGACTTGTTGCACCGAAAATGGATGTAGTGCGCGTTGGCTTTATTGGTGTAGGTCAACGAGGTTATGGGCACGTTAAACGAATGAGCCATATTGATGGTGCGCGGATCGTGGCAATTTGTGACACCCATAATGAAGTACTTGAAAAGTCAGCCAGTTACCTTGTCAATGAGCGAGGTTTACCAAAGCCGGCCCTGTATCGTGGCAGTGATTTAGCCTATCAAGAAATGCTTAATCGGGATGATATTGACATCGTTATCATTTCAACCCCTTGGAAATGGCATGCGCCGATGGCCATCGATACTATGAACAGTGGTAAGCACGCTTTTGTTGAAGTGCCACTGGCATTAACCGTTGAAGAAATGTGGCAAATCGTTGATACCGCAGAGCGCACACAAAAGAACTGTATGATGATGGAAAACGTCAACTACGGTCGAGATGAATTGATGGTGCTCAACATGGTTCGACAAGGCTTATTTGGTGAACTATTACACGGTGAAGCTGCCTATATTCACGAGTTACGCTGGCAAATGAAAGAAATTGAGCACAAAACCGGATCGTGGCGAACCCATTGGCATACTAAACGAGATGGTAACTTATATCCGACCCATGGGTTAGGGCCAGTATCTCAATATATGAATATCAACCGTGGTGATCGCTTTGATTATCTTACTTCAATGAGCTCTCCAGCCCTTGGCCGTGCAGCGTATGCAAAACGGGAGTTTCCAGCAGATCATGAGCGCAACCAGTTGAATTACATTGCCGGTGATATGAACACCACGATGATTAAAACCATCAAAGGGCGTAGTATTATGGTACAGCATGATACTACAACGCCTCGGCCATATTCTCGTCATAATCTTATTCAAGGTACAAACGGTGTCTTTGCTGGTTTTCCAAACCGTATTGCACTAGAGCAAGGCGGTACGAAAAGCTTCCATGAGTGGGATTATGAAATGGAGTCATGGTACAAGCAATATGACCACCCTCTGTGGACGAAAATGGGTGAAGAAGCCAAGCGCAATGGTGGCCATGGTGGTATGGACTTTTTAATGTTTTGGCGCATGATTTATTGTCTACGCAATGGCGAGCCGTTGGATCAGGATGTGTATGATGGCGCCGCTTGGTCTGTTATATCCCCGTTATCAGTTCAATCGGTCGCTAATCGCAGTGAATCTTTGAGTGTTCCAGACTTTACTCGTGGTGCGTGGAAAACCGCTAAACCATTGGGTATAGTAACAGTATAAGAATACACACTTTCTTATCATTGAATTAAGCGCTGTAGGCGCTTTTTTTATACCCGATTATTACCGCTTTTGGAGTGGCTTTGATGCGCTATAGATTCTTGTTATTCGTTATATTAATCCTGAGTGGTTGTAGTAATTCGATTAATAGCAGTAAGAAAAATACACTCATCAACCACGCTGACGCTTACTTTAATACCTATGCTCAGCGGAAAAACTTTACTCAGTTTATCGAGTTCTATGCAGAAGATGCTGTGCTGGAAGATATGGTTTTTGGTCATAAGGCACAAGGTAAAGAGCAAATTATGGCTTTTTTGAATTGGTCTGCTGGGAGTTTTGCTGTGCTAGATGAGCAACCTGTCTTAGTGATAGAAGATCAGGTCGTCGATACCACGACTCGAACCGTGGTTGCTAGAGGCGTTTTTAACCGCTTTAATTATGCGTCACGCGAGTTAGGGCCTTGGCGATTTCTTATAGTGCTAAAGTTTAACGAAAAAGGTAAAATTACCTATCAGCAAGATTGGATTAATTATACCCCGAAGTCGGACTTTACCGGTGGGGAAAATCTAAACCAGCAATATTAATAATCGGCTGCTATTTGTAAGGAGCGCCCATGCAAGTTTCTGTTGAAATAAGCAAATATCCACTGCATCAAGACTACATTCCGTTTATTAAAGGCTTCATTGATAGGTTAAATGAACATGAAGGCTTGAAAGTGATCACCAATACAATGTCTACCCAAGTGTTTGGTGACTTTGATTTGGTGACCAAGGTACTGAATCAAGAAATGAAGCGTTCATTTGAAAGTTATGGCAAGTGTATCTTTGTTTGCAAGTTTATTTCAGGCGACTTGTCGCCGGCAGATAGCGCGGTTGTTTAATGGAGTGGCTTACTGAACTTTTTTCAGGTTTCACCGCAATGTCTAGTTGGGAGTACATTGCTGTAGTGCTTGCGGTAGCGTATTTGCTATTGGCAATCAGAGAAAATATCTGGTGTTGGCCTGTTGCCTTTATCAATACATTTATTTATACCGTGCTGTATTGGAATGGCGCATTAGTCATGGAGTCCTTGTTACATTTCTACTATATGGTTATGGCCGTGGTTGGCTGGTGGATGTGGCGCCAAGGTGATAAAAATAAACCCAGTGAAATCATCTCTTGGTCACTATCGAAGCACCTTGTGATCATTGCTGTTACTTCCGTAGTGTCTATTTTACTCGGATACTTTACTAAACATTATATGGCGGCAGATCTCGCCTATTTAGATAGTTTCACGACTTGCTTCGCGGTAGTTACCACTTACTTAGTTGCGAAGAAAATCCTCGAGAATTGGCTATATTGGGTTGTCATTGATGCCGCATCAATCTACCTCTATTACCTCAAAGGCTTTTACCCTACCTTGGTGCTATTTATTTTCTATACCTTGATGGCATGTTGGGGTTATAAACGTTGGTACGAAGAGTTTGAGGCTAAACAAGGAAAGTCACTTGCAACACTCTGAGCTTGAAGCGTTAACAGCAAGTGCTAGTGCGGTTTTTAATATCCCAATTGATAAGCTTGAAAAGCTCACGAAAGGAGTAAGTAACAAAAACTACTTACTGGTGAGCAAAGGTGAAAAGTATCTTCTAAAGTGCTATAGCCATGGTGTCCCTGTTGCTGCACTGAAGGCGCAAAATATATTGGCAGTACAAGGGATCACCTCTAAGGTATTACAGTACGATTTACAGACTCGCATGGCGGTTTTCACGTTTATGCCAGAGGTATGCGGCTCTCCTTCACTGAACACATCGCTACTTGAACAAGTTCTGCAAGTACATCAGCTTGAACTTGAGGTTTACGAGGTGCTGGATTTGGTTGGCTATATTCAAACGGTTGATGAGCCTATACATCAATTGCTTGATATTGAGTGGTTGGTCAAAACACTTACTGGGTTACCTGAAGACATCGCGTTTTGCCACAATGACCTAGTCGAGAGTAATATTATTCAAAGCCCTGAAGGTATTCGCCTCATCGACTTTGAATATGCATGTCATAGCGATATTTTCTTTGATCTAGCCGCACTGGTGTGTAGCTTTAACTATGATACCCAAAGGGCAATGACGGTCGTTGAGTCTTACTTTGCTTTAAAAGAACAGCCAATGCCAGTATACGCGCAGCTAAAGCTCACGGTGTTTTGCCAAGCCTATTTGATTGTTAGCATTCAATGGTACGAGCAACGCGGGATCGCAAACGAAGCTAAAAAGCTTCGGCAGTTACTCAAGCTGTGGGTTGATTCGCATTGAGCTGAGCCAGCAGCACATCGTACTCCTTGAGTTACAATACTGGCTAAATGATAGAAAATGGCTTAGATACCGCCTAATCGTTGAGCAAGCTCTTTGTATTTTTCAACATCGGCTTTATCAAAAATAGGCTCGCCACTGGCGTCAGTGTCTTTAGCGACTAGCAAGTTTTCTCGTGCTAAGCGTCTTACGCGCTCAACTTTAACGTCAAGAAACTCTGCAACTTGCTCTGTGGTCATTGGTGTCATACTTGGGATCCTCATGATGTATCATGATACTTCTGTGCGGGCAGTCGTATCAGTCTATATTATTATTTTCAAAGCATAGTTGAATAACTGGTTTTTTGCTCAAAGTACAGCTTTTTTTAAAAAATAGGTTACTAATTAGGCATATAGCAAACATTGTCTGGTATTTGTTAGCACTTAGCATTATTATATTGCAGACGCTCTCGTGGTGAAATGGATATCACGTGGCCCTCCGGAGGCCAAGTTCTAGGTTCGATCCCTAGCGAGAGCGCCAGTTTCACCGCTGTTTTTGGCACCGATGAATGTTCTGCTCACTTCTTTTATATCAATTGAATTCATTCTCCAATCAATTAGAAAACATCAGCACGATTTTGCTTGTAATAGGCTGGCTATTGATGCACAAATTTGCCTTGTATTAAGAAATAGCATTTGGCTCGCGTTTGAGATTAGGTATTTTAGTTGGTTAACTAACCTCTTATCCCGAGTTCAGATAAGGAAGTAAACGCTTCTATGGCAGGTTCCGAATGATACAAAATGTCACAAGTAAAGCTTGGAATTTTTAGTGCTCTACAAAGTAGGATGACTCAATATGGTCATAAAATATTGGGCAATAAAAATGAGAGAGAATAATAACAAACGCGGTCTAATTTACTTGATTCCATTTTTGCCACTAATGGGTGGGTGTTTCGTTGATCCTTCTGCTTCTGAGGATAATCATGCAATACACTACAGTCAGGCTTCAGAGCTCAACCATAGGCAATCTTACGCTGTCGGGGCGCAATTCGGGCGTTTTGCAAGTACACACATAGAAAGGGAAAGTAAAGCTGACAACCTTCTCGACAAAGAGCTCATTGTTAAAGGCTTTATTGATGTATTAAATGGAAAAGGATCAATAAGCGTGCAGGATGTTGATGAGTTAATCAGTGAAATGAAAAAGCGTTCTAGACAGCTTGCAAACGATAAAGTACTAGAGGAATTGAAGCAAAAAAATGAAGCATATTTAGTAACTAACTCTGCGCGCGAGAACGTAACTGTAACGGCTTCAGGGCTTCAGATAGAAGTTTTAAAACAAGGATCTGGAAAAACGCCATCTGAAACGGACTATGTGCAAGTTAGATATAAAGGAAGGTTGATCGACGGCACATTATTTGATGCGATAGCGACCCCTGAGGGGC
>NZ_NKHF01000153.1 GCF_002744175.1 Pseudoalteromonas piscicida | reverse complement strand
AAATTGGAGCGAGTAACGAGGTTCGAACTCGTGACCTCGACCTTGGCAAGGTCGCGCTCTACCAGCTGAGCTATACTCGCGTTCCATTGTTCATTTACAGTATTACACTATAAATGGTGCCCGGGGCCGGACTTGAACCGGCACGCTGTTACCAGCGAGGGATTTTAAATCCCTTGTGTCTACCAATTCCACCACCCGGGCATCGGG
>NZ_NKHF01000152.1 GCF_002744175.1 Pseudoalteromonas piscicida | reverse complement strand
GATGTGCGGAAGTGGCGGAATTGGCAGTTGTCTTGATACAGACGCTGGATTTAGGTTCCAATAACTAATGCAAAAAGATGTGCGGAAGTGGCGGAATTGGTAGACGCGCTGGATTTAGGTTCCAGTATCTTCGGATGTGAGAGTTCAAGTCTCTCTTTCCGCACCATGTTCTTGATTAGAACTAAAACAATCAAGTTTTCGTTGGAGTATCGCCAAGCGGTAAGGCAGAGAAGAGAGAGGTTTTTATCCCTCACTCATCCACCCCCAGATTCAAATCCTGGGTTCAGCAAGTTAAGTTAGATTTGAAATTTCGTTGGAGTATCGCCAAGCGGTAAGGCAGCGGGTTTTGATCCCGCCATTCCCAGGTTCAAATCCTGGTACTCCAGCCAACATTCTGAGGTTGAGGAATTGGCAGATGTCTTGAA
>NZ_NKHF01000038.1 GCF_002744175.1 Pseudoalteromonas piscicida | reverse complement strand
AGCTTTATCCGACAGCCGCTTAGCCTTTTGGTCGTCAACATATAAAACAGTGTGAGTGTGATTACTCATCACAGCATAGCCACATACGTCAATACAAAACACCGCTCCCAACATCAAAAGCTTTTCTTCCACCCAGCCTCGACGGTGTTCATAGGATTTACCAGTCAGTTTATCCTCTCCACACAGAAAGGCCTGTCTGACGCAGCGGGAGATACAGTGGTAGTATTTGGTGTCGGTTAAACTGATTTGTTTTTTACGGGCAGTAGCCATAGCTTGGTTTCCTCAATCCTTTGAGTGATGAACTAAATAGTAGACGCCACCTTTGAAGAACACAAATTTGAGATAAAGAGCAGGGTTTATTTTTCCCTCTAATGTGGTGGGTGTCTTGTTTAAATTGGTGTCTGGTTTAAATTTCTGTGGATGTCAGCGATTTACTTAAATTTATGTGGGTGTCAGCGATTTAGTTTTGATTTATGTCGTGTTATTCGCTCATTGCTTGTATTCGTTTTCTGTACTTGGCTGGGGTGATCTGCATTATTGATTTAAATTCTCTAATGAGATGTGCTTGGTCGGCGTAGCCGCACTCTATAGCCAATTGAGCGAAGTTGATGTTGGGGTTATCTTTGAGTATTTTTCTGACTGAGCGAGCTCTATGAATACGAGCTAGGTGTTTAGGTGTGATACCGCAGTATTGTTTAATTTGCCTCTCTAGCTGTCGTTGGCCAAGTGGTGTTTTAGTATACGCAAATTGTAGAGGGGCGAGTTTAGCGATGTGTCCGAGTAGTGTTTGTGTGTACAGAGCCGAGCGGTCCAGTGTGACTTCCGCTGCCAACATTGGCTTTAGCAATTCTAGAAGCGTCTTAAAACTGGGATTATTTTTTAACGCTTTTACTACCTTGTTGATATGTTTATGTTCTACTAACGGGTGAGCACTGGCTTTTAAAACCCCTAACCCCGCAGGCTGAAAACGCAGACCGCAAAAGCAAGCCTGTGCTGAATAGTGTATTTTTACAGAGTGAGTTGCTGTTGGCTGAGTCAAGTAGGGCAATGCTACCTGATCATCACCTAAGTATACTTTCCCTTTAATGGGAAAAATAAACCCGTTGGCACCATCGCTTGGAAGCCAAGCAGCTCCTTGAGTTCGAGATTGTGCAAACCAGATAGCTTGCACATATTGCGCTATCATCCCGTCAGGATGATGTATTTGTAGGTTTAAATCAGCTGTCATTAAACTCAACTTTGGGCTTAAACATTTTTACCACGCGATTCCAACTATTTATTGCATTAATAGCTATCGTTAACGTGGTTAGGCTTTTGTCATCAAATAGAGCGGAGAGCTCATGATAAAAAGTATCATCAATTGACTGAGCGTTTGTCAACTTTTCACATAATTCTAGGGCCTTACTTTCTTCAACCGTATAAAACTGCATATCACGCCAAGCACTTAGACCTATAATTCGATTACTGGTTTCACCCTGCTCAATTGCTTGTTTGGTGTGCATTGCAATACAAAATGCACATTGATTAAGCTGTGATGCTCTCAGTTTTACAAGCTCCCAAATTGTGATACCAAAGGTCGCACCTGCTTGTTGCTTCAATAATTCTTCTTGTTCTAATAAATGCTGTATTAGCTCCGGTGCTTGGTTGAAATAGTCTGCTCTTTTCATTTTGTAACCCTTTGTTTTAATAGTCTGCCCAGTGTAATCAGATGTAAGAGATAAAAATTGAAAAAAACCGTCTTTGTTATAGAGTTGAAGCTGGGATCGTATAAATCATAGTATGAAGGATGGCTGATAAATCATGTGTCAAGCAAACCTAGCTCAATCGCTTTATTCTTTATCTACTCTCAAGAAAATTTGGACAGAGGCCAATAGAGCTTGCACCTCTGGAAATAAACTGCAGGTGGAGCCTGTTGATTTTAAACTATACAAAACTATTTTTGACACTTTAGGGTTAAGTCAACTTCAGGCATATCAACTTCAGTTTCAATATGCCCATGATTACGATAGTTTTATTGACGCTATAGTGACAATTGCTCAACCGAGTAGTGACAAAATAGCGCTGCTGAGGCATCTGACTGATCACTTCCCGTGCCCTGAGAGTTATCAAGAAAAAGTAAACAGGGTACGTAATATGCCAGACGTACTAACCGCTGAAGATCTGCAATGCTGGCGAGACAACGGTTATGTTATTGTGAGAAATGCGGTAAGTGAAACCGGTTGTACTAATGCAATAAATGCTATTCAAGACTACTTAGAGATAGCGTTAGCTGAGCCACATACTTGGTATAATGTAAGCCCAGAAAAGATAAACAACAGTATGGTACATTTGGTACAACATAGCGCACTTGAAGCTAATCGCAATTCACTGAGGATCCATAAGGCATTTAGCCAGCTATGGTATAGCGAGCGCTTAATGGTCTCAGCCGATCAATGCGGTTTCAACCCGCCAGAAACGGAAACGTTTAGTTTTCAAGGCCCTGATCTGCACTGGGATTTAGATTTTTCCAAACAACTTAGTTTTGGCACGCAAGGCATTCTGTACCTATTAGACACTGAAGCAGATCAAGGAGCAACAACGATTGTACCTGGATTTCATGCAAAGCTGGACTCGTGGTTAACAACTGCTCCTTGGGATCCCCATGCACCAGACCCTAATTATCTACATCAACTGGGTTCAAAACCAATTGCAGGCAAAGCAGGTGATCTGTTGATATGGCATCATTTTTTGCCTCATGGGGGAAGCCCGAATAGAGCAGGCCTCCCACGAATTGTGCAATACATCAATATGAATCCAATCCCACAAGTGTAGAAGATGAAAATATTTATATTTGGTTAAATTTTGTCTTAACTTGGTATTGGGTAAACAGTAGTATGAGAAGGAAGCTTTGTGAATGTAGCAAGCAATATAAGGAAAAGCCGTCGATGCAATTAGCACAACTCAATATAGCTACCGCGAAATATCAAATGGATGCGCCTGAAATTCAAGATTTTGTAGCAAACTTAGCGCGTATTAACGAGCTCGCAGAGCAAAGCCCCGGTTTTATTTGGCGCTTAAAAGATGAAACGGGTAATGCCACAGAGATAAAAGCATTTGATGATCCAAATATCATAGTAAATATGTCGGTATGGCAGTCTGAACAAGCCCTTAAAGATTTTATGTTTAAAACTGCTCACAAAGAGTTCCTCGCTCGAAAAAGGGAATGGTTTCATCGTACTGAACAGGAAACATATGTGTTGTGGTGGATAGAAAAAGGACATGTTCCAACATTGGAAGAAGCTAAAGAGCGACTTGAATACTTGCGGCGTTTTGGTGATTCTGCCTATGCTTTTACATTTAGAAATAGCTTCACTGAACTAGAGCTCAGAGCAGGAAGTACGTGTGAAGCACATTAGTGATGAGGAAGCACATATGTGCGTGGCACTGAGATGCAAAACAATAGCAGTGTGTGATAAAACGATTGCACAAAAAGGTGACAACGTTGGCGTGTCACTTAATGCGTTTTTTCTAGTAAAATTTCGATCCTGAGCTGCTGATGGAAGCCCAAAGGTAGCGTGAATCAGCGTGCGATCCAGAGCCATAGCGACGACTCTGGTTCTGTTTATAACGTATAAAAAGACACAAAAAATACCGCAACCGATGCCAGCGCAAACATAGTGTACTCAGTGATGGTTTGTTTGCGTTTCTCATCATCAGCATTAGGCGCCGTGGCTATCATTAGCAAACTGGTAATGAGCATAGCTAATGAATATAAACATAAGATTGATAAGATAGCATCTGTAAACATATAAGCCTCGACTTGATTTCACTTGTTTTGATTACGTGTAAAACGGCCACAAAGATCAACCCTAATACACGCTATTTAGTTTGTATTCGCACCTAATTACAGTAAATTATACAGTGGTTATGGTTGTTTCAGAAAGGAGTAAAAGATGCAAGTTGAGTATTTTGTGGTTGATGCATTTACACGTACTAGGTTTGGCGGCAATAACGCTGCAATTGTTGAAATTAAAGAGTGGTTTAATGACGATTTGATGCAAAAGATAGCCAGCGAAAATAACCTGTCTGAAACCGCTTTTTTAAAGCAAATTGGTGACAACCGTTATGCTATCCGATGGTTTTCACCAATCACTGAAATTGATTTTTGCGGCCATGCAACGCTTGCTGCGGCTTATGTGTTATTTAATTACAAGGGAAAGGTCGGTGAAATAGCGTTTCAAACACAGGAAGTTGGAACACTCACTGTCAGTCAAGCAACGGATAGCAGAATCTTAATGCAATTCCCAAATCTAGCACCTGAAGCGACAAAAACACCCGAAGCGCTATTGGAAGGGCTTAACGTTACACCGACTCTCGTACTTAAAAACCGCCAAGCATACTTTGTTGTAGTTGATACTGAACAGCAAGTGCCCAGTTGTGAGTACGACAGCGATAAACTGAAAACACTAGCACCTCTTGATGTCGTGGTGACTACGAAAGGTAATGACGTTGATTTCGTATCACGCTATTTTTGGCCCGCTAACGGTGGCGACGAAGATCCGGTCACAGGTTCAATACATGCTGGGTTAGCGCCGTACTGGTCGAAAGTACTGGGTAAGAACAATCTGCTAGCGCATCAAGTATCAACACGCGGTGGAGAGTTATTTTGTGAAGTTACTGACGACACGATTATAGTATCTGGTTATGGCGTAATTTATGCCAAAGGGATGTTCGAAATTGATGGCGAATAATAATATTCACTTCGTAAAGGCAAAAAAGTGCGACCTTAATTACCTTGTGGCGCTGCGTAAAGCAACTATGGTTCCGCATTTAGAAAATGCAAAACTGTTTTTGAGTGAGGCTGAACACAAAGCTCGGGTATTATACGAATACTCCTGCTCTCATTTAATTTATGTCGATGGCATGTGTGTCGGCTTGGCTAAGTTTAAGCAGCGTGAAAATGACTATTATCTCTTCCAATTGCAAATAGAACCACAACAACAAGGAAGAGGGCTCGGCGCACAAGTGATTAACAGCTTGATTGATTCCAACTCAAAATTACCTTGGGTATTGACCGTGCTCAAAGCTAATCCCGCAAAGCAGTTATACGAAAGGCTCGGGTTTGTAGCGTTTGATGAAGATGAATACGAGTTTCACTTAAGGCGTGAACCTAGTCTCTAAATTTAGTATTCTCTAGTCAACTTACATTTAAAAGAGTCATTATGGCAAAACAAATATGGGTTGATGCAGATGCCTGTCCTGTGGTGATAAAAGAAATGCTGTTTCGTGCTGCAGTTCGTACTTCTACCACAGTCACTCTAGTCGCAAATCAATATCTAAAAACGCCGCCTTCGCCTTTTATTCAAAAACTTCAGGTTCCTAAAGGGTTTGATATTGCAGACAATGAAATTGTGAAGCGTGTCAACGAAGGTGATTTGGTGATCACCGGTGATATCCCACTTGCTGATGAGGTGATTGAGAAGAAGTGCACAGCACTGAATACCCGCGGGGAATTACTGACCAAAGAAAACATAAAGTCACGCTTAAATATCCGTGATTTTATGGATACCATGCGCGCCAGCGGTGTGCAAACGCAAGGTCCTCCACCTTTATCTCAGGCCGATAAGCAAAACTTTGCAAATCAACTGGATACTTGGATCACCAGAAATGCAAAGGGGTAAATATGTCTTACAAAGCAAGTTGCTTATGTCAAGCTGTTCACATTGAGATCAACGGGCCGATCAGCGATATAATTCATTGCCATTGCACGTTGTGTCGCAAATCTACCGGTACGGCTTATGCGACTAATGGTTTTGTGCAGTGGAGCGACTTTGTTATTAGAAACGGTAAAGAGTCACTGAGCACCTTTGAGTTCAAACCGGGGAGAAAGCGCCACTTTTGTAAACACTGTGCAAGCCCGATTTTCAGTTCTAACGAAAGCGACCCATCGCGAGTACGTTTAAGGCTTGGCATTTTGGACTCTGATATTCAAGAGCGTCCACTATCACATAACTTTGTGTCATCAAAGGCCAATTGGGATGATTTAGACGCATCGCTTCCTCGTTACGATGCGTTTGAACCCAGCCGTGATTTATCTAAAACTTCAGGGACTCAGTCATGACAGGTATTTGCGACTTATCTCAGTTACTTAAAAACATATCTCCACTGCTAGATAATACTCCTTATGTATTTTGTACGGTGGAAAAACGTCTTTGTGAATGCGTGACATTAGAACCAATCGCGACCTTTATGGAACGTGAGGGATTAACGCTTGTGATCACAAAGCAGATAGCGGACGAGCGTGGATTAGAGTATAGCTGTGTGATGAATAAAATTACACTACAAGTCCACTCGAGCTTAGAAGCTGTAGGATTAACTGCTGCGTTTTCCAATGCGCTTAAAGACGCCAATATCAGTGCTAATGTGATTGCTGGGTTTTATCATGACCATATTTTTGTGCCTGCTGAGGATGCCGATAGGGCATTAGCTGCTATTCAGAAGTTAGCGGAATAGTGCTTATTCAAAAAGGCGGGTTAACCGGCAAGAGAGTTAAAATTTTTATTAATATCATCAAGGACAGACATGTCAAAAATTGAATTCGTCCCATACCACTTAGTACCTGCAAGTTTTAATCCGTGGCGAGCGGTTTTTTTAGAGGTGGCAAAGCAGGTAATAAAAGCACTCGAACACCCTGAGCTTGAATTTTTACATTTTGGCTCTAGTGCTTTTAAGGTTGCTGGAAAAGGGATTATTGATATCTCAGTGCTATATAAACCAGGGCAGTTGGATAAAGCCGTTTCACATCTTAAAGATATAGGCTTTGCTGAGCAACACAGCGACAACCCATTTCCAGACACTCGTCCCAGAAAAGACATTGCAGTAATGTATAAAGGCGAAATGTTTCAAGTACACGCCCATGTGATTGAAAAAGAAAGTGAAGAACATAATAGACAAGAGAAGTTTAAGGCTTACATGTTAAGCAACCCCAAAGCACGTGCAGAGTATGAGCTTCAAAAACAACAAGTGCTCACTCAAGGTGTAGCTTCCCAAGACGAGTATGGAAAGGCTAAAGCTCCTTTTGTGAAGCGTACACTTCAGCGATTATAAAGGCTTCACTAGAGAATTGCGCCGATCGGATAAGCGTCATCGTTTACACCTAAACGGCTATTTGGATACCACAAAGAGGACTGAGTGTTCGTTCTTTTGTCTGGTAGTATAAAGTGGATGTTGCCTCACGCATTTTCTTATGCTTGACGGGAGGTGTCTTATTTGGACTTAATGCTATCCACAACAGCTGAGTGTCGGTAAGGTGAATAGCAACGGTCGAATAAGGTCAGAGAATTAGTGGGAAATTCGCTAAATAGACGATTTGTTAAAGTCGCTTATCCAACATTGCCTCTATCAAACGAGGTGCTCATTATCATGCGAGTTTCAACGCCCATCCATCTAGCTAACCGAAGCCGATGATAAGGTTTGTAGCTCTCGGAAATGAAGCTTAATACTTCAGCATTTCCTTCTGGATCAGGGTATCGAAAGGTCGTACTGTCGACCGCAAGAACATTGAGATTTAGGACACTGTTCTGATC
>NZ_NKHF01000151.1 GCF_002744175.1 Pseudoalteromonas piscicida | reverse complement strand
GTATGCTCTCACCCTGCCCCTGGGTTTGGTACTTTAACGTTTGCTAATATAGGCTTCAATTTATATTTCTTTGAGTTTATTTTAGTGAGTATATCAAGTGCATACTCTTCAGCTTCTGCTGTCACAGGTTGCCCGTTGAGCTTACCTTGCGCAACTTGCTCTAACCATTTCATTCCACGAGCCTCTAAATCCAACTTATCAGGATTCGGGAATGAATTACGAATAGATGATTTTACTTCTATTAGCCAAATTACACCATTTTTCTCATCAACTCCTAGTAGATCGGCACCATGATTTGACTTATTTTTTACAATATATTTAAAGTCTAACCCCGTACTATCATCAAAGATTTGCTTAGCAATTTGTTCGCCATAATAACCATCGTTTCTCTTATATATATATGGGAACCATCAACTTTTGCTAAAAATTCAAAATCACCATTTAAGTCATTCAGATTAAGTTTATCATTTATAGCTTTGTTAACAGTAATGGAGCCACTTGGTGCATCATTTTTTCCTGCATCAACATTATCTTTAATGTCTTTAAGCATTGCAGGTGAAATTGCATCGTTTCGTTTTAACCAGTCAAGTAATTCATCAAACGTTTTAAACCCTGGAATTACTTTACCTATCACCGCACCTGCGGCTTGTTCCATTAACCAATCTTCAAGTAGCTCTTGCCCTTTTTCTGGGTCCGACTCCATTGTGGTATAGATTTCGTACAACTCGTCAGCTGTTAGAGCAATATCAATACCTTTTAGTACCAGCAAACTAGTGGAACTAAGAAGGGCGAATTACAGTGCAATCTTCTACAGCGTGCTCGAAACAGCCAGAGCAAACGGCCACACCCTATTCGACTATGTGATGCATTGCTTACACAAATTAGTCCAGCCACAGTGCGATATCGACAGTTTACTGCCCTGGCATGTTAGCCTCTAGGTGTGGTTTGCTGCACGCTTACCGAGGAAAAGATAAATCAGGCTATTAATTAACAAAAAAGCCAGCTAATAAGCTGGCTTTCGAACCGCTAAATAACTATTTAAGCAGTGTAGTCAAATGACGATGTATCTGCTGATGTGGGCACGGTATAACCGGGCAAGGTTTCTCCCGGGAATAAGACATCCCAAACACAGCACTTGACCAGCAACTTGAGCATTTCAGGGTGGTACTTGTCAGAGTACTCAGCAAGCTTTTCACGGTCCAAAAATTCCTTACCCAATCCAAAATATTCAATCCAGAAAAGGACACAAGCGAATTGCACTCCTTCGTGACCATGAGCTTGGGTTTCATGCAATGGAGGCTCCGCATCAAAATAACCACAGTTTAAGCGCCACCACAGTTCAATATCTGACTGATAAGCACAAACTAATGCTTCCTTTAAATCTGCGACTCGATATCGGCCTCCCTGAATATCAAACCCTTCTAGATATTCATCAATCGCCTCTTGCATAATACCCATTAGTGTTTCTTCGCACTCATCTGGTACATAGTAATCTCTGAATGCTAATATAACCCAATAAATAATCTCTAACTGTTTAGAATCAAACATACATTTAAATCTCTATGTCTCCCGAATTCAACACTTAAGTCAAAACTTTAGCTAATATAAAACTTTATTGTTTGCAATAGATATAAAAACAAAAAAGCCAGCTAATAAGCTGGCTTGCGAACCGCTAAATAGCTACTTAAGCAGTGTAGTCAAATGACGATGTATCTGCGGATGTAGGCACGGTATAACCGGGCAAGGTTTCTCCCGGGAATAAGACATCCCAGACACAGCACTTGACCAGCAACTTGAGCATCTCAGGATGGTACTTATCAAAGTACTCATCAAACTTATCTTGATCCATGAACTCCTTGCCCAAACCAAAATATTCAACCCAGAAAAGGACACTGGCGGATTGCACGCCCATATCAGGCTCGCGCTGTGCTTCATGTGGGACGCAGTCAGTGTTAAAGCTATAACAATTCAGGCGCCACCAAAACTCAGTACTCTCCTGATAAGCACTAACCAACGTCTCCTTCGCATCGACAACTCTAAAACGACCTCCTTGAATATCAAACGCCTGAAGATGGTCATTTATCGCCTCCTGCATCATGCCAATTGGTGTTTCTTCACAATCGCCTGGCACATAGTAGTCTATAAAAGCCGAGACCACCCACTCCAGAATTTCATGTTGCTTCGATTCACGCATTTTCTTAACCTTTTTAATTTGGATTAACGCCTTTATCACTGGGGTACATTGTATTTATATACCATACACCATTATTGTCCTTCTTGTATCTGACAACCACTTTAGTCAAGTTGCTGACCTTTTGCATCTGACCATTTACCTTTTTATAGCCATGACCCATGCTCTTGCCTGCATCAAAAGAAATAGCAATTACGCTCTGCGCATCCTTATTTAAAGTCAACGCTTGCTTAAATAACTCACCAGTAGGCGCCGCCTTTTGTAGAGACTCTTTCAGTGCCTCGTCAGAACCAAACTTTGAAGACAATTGTGGCGGCCTCTGAATTCTAGAATTATCTGGCGCTACACCTGTACTCGCTCTGTGCTTCAGGTGCTCATCGGTAACATGAGGACCATGTCTTTCAACCGTATGTGCACTTGCATTATGCTTAAGAAGACTCCACTCAGCAGGCGTGTATTTATCTCTTGGTATGACACTTTTTTTAAGGGTATCGTGGCCTCTAATTCCACTATCACTGTAACCACCAGGAGCCGTTTGATCCGGGTTGTTGTAGTTTGCCGGTGCATAGCCTGCAACTTTAAAATCAACCTTGCGCTCAATTGAATCAATCACCTGATCCAACTGCAGTGACAACTCAGCCCCTATCGTGGTCTTATTTGCCAGCTGTTTAACTTTCTTTAATACAACCTCAGGTGCCTGGCCCAGCACCACATCACCGAGCAGGGTAAAGCCTAACTCCATGATCAGCTCATTGCGAGCAGCGGCCCGTTGCCCAGCAGGTAAGTTCTTAACTTTATTTAGTCGCTTACCAATGGCAATAACATTTCTGGCAGCTTCTATCGCGTCATAGGCTTTCCATAATAAATAAGCGCCTTGTAAAACAAACCAGAAACCGTTGTTTTCGGCCGCATTCGCCCCTGCATTTGCAGCGATATTGACTTCACCACCGGCAATAAAGGCCGCCAGACCTGCACCCAGTTTAGCAAGATCAACCCCTTCGGATTGTAACTGCATTAACTTGGCTTTGCTGTAGTCGAGGTTCCCCAAGGCCATCAGGTTATCTTCCAGCGTCTGCATTTGCGCAGGAGTCAGACTGTTTATATCATCAACCCCCTCCACACCAAGCAGCTGCTGGAGCTTTTTATCTTTATTCTTAAGCTCTTTTTCTAATTCAGAGTAACTACTGATTTCTTTGTGTGCATCAGCAACCAATTCACCCACTACGGCACCACCAGCGCCGCTGCTACAACCTAGCCCTTTGTCGCTGTTACTAGCTGCTGCGGTAAGCGTACCCGTTAAGCATCCGACTCCAGCATGTGCCAGATAACGCGTAACTTGGTTAATTTTTGGTGGATCAGAGTGAACCGCATCACCAATCTCTGACGCAAGTTGTTTACCCAGTTCAGCAATTGCGTATGACTTCAGGCTGCCAAGAAACTGTCCCTTAAAATCGCCAAAATCACCACCATTAATAATGGTTGAAATACCCGCACTTACCGCCGAGTCAATAACAGCTTGGGTTGCTTGCTGGGCAATATCAATCGCTTGTTGGCTTGCGAAAAATCCAGAGCCGGCTTCAGCATTGTTAAAGAAATTAAGATCTTTTAAGGCACCGCTATTTAAAACACCAGCGGTCGCCATTGAGGTTGCTAACGAGCGAATGCTGTCTTCTTGCAGCATAGACTCTAACGTGCCACCAATACCTTTGCCACTGGCAAGCCCCGTTGCGGCTTGTGTAGTTAATGTTATTGCACCAGCCTGCATTGCTGCAGCTGGAATCATGCCGTTTAACGCGGGACCAATCGCATTTACACCTGAACCAGTCCACCCAGCCCCTGCGGGCCCCATAGCTACCGATACAGCGATGGCGATAATAGCCATTGCCGCTGGGCTTAAATTACTGGTTTTTTTGTGTATATGGAGCTCGTGTAGCTCCTTATATACGATGTCTAAATTGTTTGAGAAACGTGGGTCATTATAAATCTGCCCCATCCATGATAGTTCAGAGTTTGACGCAAACTTATCTAATGTTTGGGTTAAGGACTCGCCTTCATACTGCCCTAACTCCAACGTTAAACCATGGGTGGCATGTACCTTAACACCGCCGACGATTTCGTTGTAAGCTGCGGTCTCAACTTCATCTTGGATCGTTTCCGTCTTTATCTTAAACAGGCTTTTCCTAACGCGATGTTTAAAATAGTGGTCTTGCTCTTTGGTAAGTAAAAAGTTGACCTTACCGTTGCTTGCGCTGATCCGAGTACCGTCTTGCGATTTTATCTTCGCTGCACGTAAGGTTATATCACCATACTCAGAGGCAATCACTACATCTTTACCGGCCTCAAGCGCTGAACGGATCGCAACCGTTTGGAACTGCCTAATTTCTTGGCTTACTCTGCTGTATTTTGTTTTACGATGAGACTGATATTGTGATTGCTCATCAACAATATAGACACCTTGTTGGGCTAAGATTTCAATCGCGCCCTGATCTGAACTAATTTTGGTGGCATTAAGGGTGACTTTACCCTGCGCCATCAATTTGATAGCGTCTTGGGCTGAGAGCTCACTCTGTACAATGCCAACGCTAGTACGACGGTAATAATTTTTACCTTGTTGTGCCTCTCGGCCTGAGTTTAATGCGATAGCCTCTACCGAAATATCGCCATAAGCCTGTAACTTAATACTGCCATTAGGTGCTAAGAAGCTTGCGCCTCGTACTCGAATATCGCCGTGCGTACGTAATCGAATATCACCATTTTGCGCCAATATAGTGGCTGGTGAGTCGAGATATTCAGTTAAGTAAAAGCCCGTACTTGATTGATCACTATAACGATGTACTAGCGTTTTATGCTCAACGTTATTCGCTAAAATTGAGACATTATCAACCGCTTTAAGCGCCCCTGACGCATTTACTAAAGTACCGTGAACATGCAAATTTAAGTTACCCGAGGAAGAAATTTCTCCGCCCACGTTCACTAAATCATTCATGCTCTCAAGAATGGTGTTACGCCCTAATAAAAGTTTCTGACCATTAACCTCTATATCTTTCCAAGTAACGCGATTGCCCGTAAATTGCACAACATGCGCGTCAACTTTGTTGTTATCAGTCGTCGCTTTTGTGAGGTAAACCACAGGTACGACAACCCGCTCGCCGCGAATAACGCGATACTCAGGCCAAACCATATCAAAACCATGATCTGAGCCATCTAGTACATCACCGTATTTTTTCTTTTTCAGTAATGCGAACTTGAGTGCGTTCTCGTACAGCCGTCGGATTTGCGTGGTTTCATTGTGACCATGCGTCTCCTCGTTAATTAGTTGCTTACCTAATAAGCTAAAAATTTGAGATCGAACAAGACGACTTTGTACATAATTATCTCCAACAGGCTTGCCAAGAGAGTGAAACGGGATAATAACCGTAAGGCCACTATTGATTAGTGGTATGATCTGAGGAGCAGGTAATAGATGAGGGTACTGATCCTTGAGCTTATCATGAAAAGCCTTTAAGCCGTACATACCGCTACTGGGTTGCTCGACATACTCTATTTTACGATATAATACGTTGTCGTGTGATGCTGCTCGCTGAAACTGTAATGTCCCGCTTAACTCTGCCTCAATTTGCTGGTCATTCAACAGTTGTGCAGCAATAGCCACGGTTGGCAACGTCGCCTGTAATACAAAAACACAGACGAGTAAAAAGCTCGTTAATCTATGCCAACGTTGGTAGTGTTTTTCTTCCGGGTAAAGAGTATTAATATCCATTGTGCTTCCTAACTATTCCACCACTGCTCAGCTTGATCTATCCAATTTTGAATCTCTTGGTTCATCTTATCGACATATCGCTTTAACTGCTCCCAAGCTTGCTGGTAACTGAGATTGATCGTTTTAGTCGGGGTGACATATCCACATGTTATAGGGTTATCAACAGGATGTGCTACTTCATCTCGCTTTTCCTTTTGACATATTTGTTCTTTATATTCCGCTTTTATCTGCACTTCGCCTGTCTGTTTATTTTCAGAGATCTTACTTATTTCAACTAAAGTTCCATTGTGCTTGTTGAAGTAATCTTCAACATAATTTTTGAATGCCAGTGTTTTTACTTCCTCCACTGCATCATAATTTTCCAGTATGAGTTTTGCTTGATTTGCCATCACATTACCCGCAATGTGGAACAGCGTTTCCCTTTGCTTTACATTTGTTATTTTTACTTTTGTATCAGGCACATAAATCATTTTGCTACCACATATCTCAGGGTCGAGTAGCAAACTTTCAATAATTACTTTATCCATACATTTTTCATAGAGAGGATTGACCTTTTTGATCATCTTGGTACGTTGCTCATCACTGAGTTCAATGCCGATGCTTTTTACCGAGCCATTAGGGAAATCGAAGTGTGCATCACCAAATACTTGAAAAAAGCCGGTGTTGTTTAAAAACCCTGTTCTACCTTTTGATTCAAAGCGACCAAATGAATAGATAAAACCTGGTGGAGAGTAGAATAATAGTGAGGCAGATAACTTCTTATCAACACCCTCTGTCACAATATCCACTGATGAGTGGACTTTGTACCTTTCGTTGTCAATGAGGTTAGAATGCAAGCGCATTACCCCACCATCTTCGTTGACTCCCATAATGGCCGACGCATTTAGTAAATACTCTGGCGCGTCTATTTCTAAGCTTTTTTCTGCATATACACCGACCTGTCTTGCCTGATTAGCATCAAGAGGAATACCTTCCTGCCAGTCCGCTTTTGACTTTCTCCAAACAAAATAAGGGTTGATGTTTTCAAAGCGTTTGGCACTAATCGTAATGCGAGAACCAAAGATTAATGCGGCTGATGATTTAACTCTGTTACCATCAAATTGCTCATTCGCGTGACTAAACCCAATATCGAATGTATCTTGCTTTGTTAACTGCTCGAGTGTTAACGAGTCTGACTCCTCGCTATCAGGGTTATAGGAGTAACGGCTACCGTTTCTGATGATACTAGTTTGGGAGTGCATATCGATGTAACGGCCAATTATCGATCCTCCCCATTTATTTATTACACTTTTTTCAGCGGCGATAGAAATACGCTCGCCTCGGATCCGAGCGGAATTAAAGTTAGTGACTTGTTGGGCCGTGATCTTTAGCTCATCAAGTGCTTTTATCAGTGTTTTATTAGCGCCCTCATTTCTCAACACTCCACCGGCGACGAGCTGTACATCCTTACCCGATACAACACCAACGTTAGTGATCACTCCGAGTGAATTCAGCTCGATATCATTATCTGAGTGCAGCTCACCTTGGTTAGTAATTGCGCTCTGTGTACCAAAGTAGTTAATTCTAATCCCTTCAATAATAGGCTGAAAATTTCCTTGATAGTTGGCTGTACTGAGTAGCTCACTTCGAGTATCCAGCTTTGCATTAGCATTTATTTTTATCTGGCTTGTAGAAGAAATATTAATTGCCGCAGCTTTAATTGTGTTCGCTAATTCAACAGGGTAAGAAGATGCGGATGCGTTAACCAGCTTTTGATTTTCGTAGTTAACCGTCACGTTACCATTGAATAAGTTGATCCCACCAGAGCCGATAACAACACCGCCGCTATCACTCACTTCATATCCACCTCTAGGGTGACGTTTTGCAGTCAGGTTGGTCGTCATTCCATTGATATTCGTACGATTGGCAACAACATCTACCGACAAGGCGCCTGGCGCTTTTAAATTGCGAATGTATACCGAGCCGGACGCTGTTAAATCACCAACTTGACGGCTTGTTGCCGACACGGATGTTTTCGTTGCAGCCAGCAAGATTCGCGGGCTTTCTATAAACTCACAGTTATTGCATGTCACTTTGCGATCTGCAATAAATAGCAAATCAGCTGGTGCTCCAACTACTTTAATTTTATGTGCCAGCGTTATCTCCGGCGCCCTTACAATAATGACTTTGGCTGCCGTGCCGCTGTCATCAAGGTTCATAATGGCTAACTCTTCTTCAGTTGAGAAATTAGGAAAGCGATTATAAGATACACCATGAGCATTTACTGGCGCTAAAAACAGTAATTTGGCCGCACCATCTGCTGATGCAAGTACCTCTACATTTCTATTTGTTAGGTCTGATTCAGACAACTTTCCAAAAGATAAGGAGAAGGTTGGAAATGATAATATAATGCAGTTAAAAAAAATCAGTGTGTATATTAACTTCAAATTCAGCACCTTTGTACTAAGACATCCTATTAGATTCAACGAAGTACACTTACATTAAGCGGTAAGCTAGTCGTTGCTCATCGCAGTTTAAGAAAGCATTTAAAATAGGTGGGAGTGACTTTTTATGTGGCTTATATAATTAAAATTATTTTAACAGTACATTTATCCAACATCATGATTACTACCAGATACCATGGCTTTTTAAATAATTTAAATTATTTAAATAAAAAGTACGATAAATTGCTATCTCTAAAGCGGATGCGTAGCCTAGCAAAAGACGTTGTAATAGTAAATATTTCAGGTACAACTTTGTGAGCGATTATGCCGAGAATCTGTATTATCTTCT
>NZ_NKHF01000036.1 GCF_002744175.1 Pseudoalteromonas piscicida | reverse complement strand
TTGGTACAACCGAGTGGATTCGAACCACCGACCCCTACCATGTCAAGGTAGTGCTCTAACCAACTGAGCTACGGTTGTATAATTTGATTGGTACGACCGAGTGGATTCGAACCACCGACCCCTACCATGTCAAGGTAGTGCTCTAACCAACTGAGCTACGGTCGTACTAAGTTCAAGGCTGAGTGCCTGTCAACGCGTTGTAATATATAGTGACTGGGCTGATGGATCAAGCTGCTTTGTGTAATTTTATGATTGTTTGCCTTTTTTTTGCTCATAGTGGAGTTATTTCGCACAAATCATAGAAGTTTTGCCACCACTTAACGTGGTTTTTGGCTGAACGTTTTAAATTATCTAGGTGCTCATGAAGAGTCAGGGGGTCAGTAATACTATGCTCTTGATAAAGCTGGTGAATAGGTTGCCAACCTTGGATTAATTCTTCCATTGAAGCGGTCAGCATGGCTTGGTATGGCTGTAGTTGGGAGAGGTAATACTTAGTGAAAACATTACTCACAATATTCGCTTGTTTTCTATTGCCTCCATCTCGACACATATTCTCTTTGAGAACTAACTGTTCAAGCTGTTGTGTTGTTGCATTATTAAGCATGGTTTGTTTACGTACACTGGTCAGCAACGAAGAAATATAGCGTTTTGACAAGATGGCTAGAGCTGGGGTTAATGTAGCAGTTGAAATTTTTTCAGGGGAGTGAATATTGTTGGCAAAGTCAGCGAGTATGTTAACTGCTTCTAGTGACTTTCCTTTTATTGCGGGTGCCTCAAGCGGTACTTCCTCAGTGGTTAACATGCCTAAGTTAGACAGTTCTTTTTCAAATGTCATCATATGGAGAAAGTACCACGGCAGTTGATGACGCTTTTCTAAAACCGCTTCGGTTAAGATTTGTTTTAGTTCGTCTTTTGTTTCTGCGCTATTAATACACTGCGGCGCGCTTTTTATAAACTCAACGGCATATTTCAATCGTTCACTAGGGTAGCTCACTTTGCCAAGCTGGTTGTTCTGCGCTGCAATCAGCTGGGTCACTTTACAATGGCCTGTTTGTGCAATATCAAGAATTGAAATTGACAAATTACTTTGTGGCTTTGAGATCTTTTCGATTTTACTGTTTTTTAGTGGTGCAAGTTTGACTATTTCACTGCCACTGGCGGTTGCTAGGCGCTGTTGGTATTCAGCAAACAGGTCGGTCGCTGTTGACCACAGCCGCCTAAAAAAAATACAGTGACAAAGTTAGCGAGTTGCCTGATTAATTTCAAAGTTCACCCTTTTATTTACGCAAGTAACGAGTAACAATGCAGCGGTACTTAACCCGATAATAATACCAACCCAAAATCCTTGTGGTCCCATGGCTGTTGTGATCCAGTCAGTCTTTGCAAGCACATAGCCTAATGAAAAACCAATTAGCCAATAGGATACAAAGGTCACCCAAGATATTGGTTTGGTATATTTTAGTCCTCGTAGCACGCCGTTTGCCGAAACTTGCAATGCATCTGGTAACTGATAAAGACAAGCCAGTACCATTATGCTGGTGGCAAGTGCTGCGACTTCTTTGTTGTTCGTATACAGCCATGCAATTTCATCTCTACCTATATACGTAATAGACGCCACAAAAAGTGCAATCAAGTTTGCTAAAATAAACGCCGTGCGCACAGAGAGCTTAAGTTGATCAACCGCACCTTGTCCTGTAAGGTTACCAATCCTAATAGCGATAGCCATTGATAAGCTAAGCGGCATCATAAATAACATAGTCGTCACACTAGCCGCAATTTGGTGTCCCGAAACAGAAACTGGCCCTAAGTCAGCGATAAATAAAGGGATGCAGGCAAATAGCGTGACTTCAAAAAATGTCGCCAAGGCGATCGGGAAACCTAATGTGGCGATGTATTTCATCATAGATAAGCTTGGTTTGGTAAAGTTGCTGATTAACGCTTTACCATCAACATGCTTGCTTTTTAAGCTATATATCCACTGGGCGACTGCCATCGACCACAACACAATTGATGTTGCCAAGCCACACCCAGCACTACCAAGCGCTGGGGCTCCAAACTTACCATAAATAAAAATGTAGTTAGCAATAACATTAATGCAAAGGCCGACAATGCTAATATAAAAAGCGGGTTTGGTTTGACCTACCCCCTCAGTGACATTTCGGTATACCGTAAAAATAAGAAAACCCAGTAGTCCCCACTTAACAAAGTCTATATAGCCCTGAGCGAGGAATTGCACATTGTTGCTGGCGCCAATATTGGCGAACACCAGCGACGTAAAGTTTGCAAGGATCAGCCCAATGGAAAACAGCGCTAAGGATAAATATAAGCTTTGCTGGAAAAACTTTGTAATGCCACTGCTATCTTTAGCACCGTGACAGTGTGCCACGATACTTGTGAGTGCAAGCAAAATACCTTGTAAACTGAAAATCAACGGGTTCCATACACCGGTTGCGATAGAGAGCGCGGCCAAATCTTCCGCGCTTACTTGTCCGGCCATCATTGTGTCCACGACCGTCATTAAGACTAAGGTGACTTGTGCTAGAAAAACGGGGATGGCTAACTGTAATAAGCGCCGAGCCTCCCAAGTAGAGAAATTCATGATGCGATACTGCTTAAGGCGTAAAAACGACAGTTTATTTGAGCCGTTTGTTTTTAGCAAATTTGCGTTTAGTTGAGGCAAATATTTGTATGCCAAAAGGGTTATCATTTTATTGAGTACACCTTTTTAGTTGATTTCGTTACAATCTCCCTAGTTAATTCACGAGGATAGTTATGTTTACTGGAATTGTTCAAACAAAAGCAACGGTAGTGTCAGCAAAACAGGTCGACAACATCTTGAGGTTAGTGATCTCAGTAGGTAGTGAATATTTAGATAAGCTTACGTTGGGCGCAAGTATCGCTATCAATGGTTGTTGCCTCACAGTGGTGAGTTTTGAACAGCCAGACAACGATGTTGTAGGTCAAGTTTGTTTTGATGTGATAGATGAAACCTTAAAACTAACTAACTTAGGTGAAGTAAAAAGAGGAACTCAGGTTAATTTTGAGCGCTCAATGACCTTTGGTACTGAGCTTGGTGGTCACATTATTTCTGGTCATATTCAAACTAAGGCGTACATCAGCGAAATTTGCCGCAATGAAGCAAACGTAAAAATGCATGTAGAGTTGTCCGAAGGGTGGCAAAAATACGTGATGTATAAAGGTTTCATTGCGGTAAATGGCGCGAGTCTAACGGTAGGAGAGCTTGATCACCGTGGTTTCTGGTTGCATCTGATCCCAGAAACCTTGTCTCTGACCAATTTAGGCCACATAAAAGTAGGCGATAGCGTAAACATTGAGATTGACCAACAAACCTACACGATAATTAATACCGTAGAAAACTATATGAAAAGACAATCATTGGTAGACAAAAGCTAGTATTTCGAGCAGCGCTATATGGGCAGAACTGCTCCCCGCACTTGTTTTTTATGTGGGACAACGCTTTTCATCTCAATATCACGCGTAGGATCAAGCAAATTCGTATAACTTGCTGTGTAAACATCAAGTTATACGAGGTTAGCTAAAATACCTGTTCGTCATCGCTGTCGACCCTAAGCTCAAGTTTATTGTGAAGATGATCTAAATGCATATTTAGATGGATTGGGCAGCAACATGCAGCACAGTCTTCATAGTAGTCTTGATCGCCCTCGCTGGTATCTAAGCTTATGAAAATATGGTGTCCACAGTGCGGGCATTCGATACGTTGTTGATATAGGTTTTTCATTGGCCCTCCACACACATTGGCCAAAATTTACACCTTTTAACTATAGTCCATTGTGACGGAAATATGGCAATTATTTGAGAATTGATTCCACCTGTTCTGCTGCATCTCTTATGTATTTTCCTGCAAATAAGTTTGCTTGAACAAGCAGCGGATACAACCGGTAGATATCTAGCCTTTCTGAGGCATTATCAGCTAAGGGATAAACCGATTCATAACCTAGATAAAAATCCTCGGGCAGTGGTGCAAACAAAGAAGCCATTGCGATATCTACTTCGCGGTCGCCGTAATAACAGGCAGGGGAGAAAAGCACCGGTTTTTGATGGCTAAAACCAATGTTGCCGTGCCAAAAGTTACCGTGTACGAGCGATGGCTGAACATGATGGGGAAGCAGGGGTTTTATCTGCTCAACAAATGCGTCGATATCGGTCAAAATAATGCCTTTTTCAGCAAGTAACTGCAGTTGCCAACCTATTCTTTCTTCAGCGAAAAAGGTTTCCCACTTTTTATGCCATTGGTTAGGTTGCGGAAGTTCATGGATATAGTTATCTTCCTCGAGACCATACATTTCTTGCTCATGGCGCTGGTGCATTTTTGCCAGGCTTTGACCGCATTCAAGCCAGTTTTCATTGCGATGGTCAAGTTCCAACCATTCGAGTACTAGAAAACAAAACTCGACGCTGGTGCCAAGCGTAATGGTATCTGCAATTAAAAAGTCAGAGTCTCGGATCAGCTTTTCTCGATTACTGACTTCGCATTCAAAGCGCTCCAAAGCTTGAATAGGCGCAACTTTGACTAAAAACTGATGATGTTCGTCAGCAATCTTATAGAGTTTCTTAGAACCATAGCTCTTAAGCGTCTGTTTTGACGAAAATTCAAAAGCATCATGGAGAGATTCAGAGATTTGTTGGTTGACTTTATTCCACATAAGTTAGGTCCAACAGATTCGCTTACTCTAAAATATGGTTGAAATTCTCAAGATCACAAATACTTGAGGCCTTTTTATAAAAAAAATAAAATATCCCGTAACTCATTTTATCCAAGGGAAGTACATTGAATAAAAATATCATTACCAATTTGCTTGCAGCGCTGATGACCATCAGTGGTTTGTTGATGCAACAAGATGTTCTGTTTTCAATAGGGTTGTTTGCTTTATCGGGGGCGATGACAAATTGGTTAGCGATACATATGTTATTCGAGAAAGTCCCATTTTTGTATGGCTCTGGGATCATCACCATTAAGTTCGAGTCTTTTAAAGCATCAATTCGATCGCTAATTTTAAGTGAGTTTTTCAGTAAAGATAAACTTGAAAAGTTTCTAAGTAATGAGCATCCAAAATTTGACTTGGCACCAATCGCGAACAAGGTTGATTTAAATCCGGCATTTGACCGTTTACTCAGCGTGATAGAGGCATCTCAGTTCGGTGCAATGTTACAAATGTTTGGTGGTACTGAAGCCGTGCAGCCATTGCGGGAGCCATTTATCGAGAAAATGCGCATCGCAATAGTGGAGCTTGGTGAACAACCTGAATTTGATGCGGCCGTTAGCGAAGCGCTAAGCGCTGGCTTGCTGGGCGATGACATCCATCAGACGATTGAAAAAGCAGTAGATGAGCGACTTAATGAGCTAACCCCGAAAATGGTGAAAGAGATTATCCAAAACATGATCAAAACACATTTGGGTTGGCTAGTCGTATGGGGAGGCGTGTTTGGCGGACTGTTTGGCTTGTTTGCTGCATTGTTCTGATAAGCGTAACTCATAACAATATAAAATGATAAAGGCGCAGTCAGGGTATCTGCGCCTCGTTTATTGCATCTGAAAAGTAAGTGGGTGGTTCAAACTTTATTTTGAACCCGAAACGAAAATGGCTTCGCTATCGTCGACTTTTGCGATATCTCTGATACTTGTTTCCATTTCTTGGTCAACCCCTAAAAACCTAGCGGCTTTGCTGAATCCATAGGCGGCGGCAAACTTGCCTACCGGCATATCATTGCAATGCAGTTTATCTTCAATCACTCGCTTGTCTAGGCGACTACGCTTAATAGTAGTGTGTAAATGAAGCTTATTGTCTTTTACAACCGACATGCATACTTTGGTTGCAGCTGAATCATCTGTTGGTACAAACTCGGCAGCGGTAGCACTACCCGCGATTAAAAATGAAGTGGCGCATAGTAAATTGAACAGTTTCATGGTTAGCTCCTTGGCTATCTCTAGGACACGTACTTAGTATTGCCAAAGATGCTTGGGAATGCTGTAAACCAAGTAATTCCGAATGTAATAGAGTATGTCAGATGTGTACTTAATCTTCATCGTTATGAAATTACTCAACTTATTATGTTTCGACTGTCATATTTACCGAGAATTTTTTTATAAAAAATTGCTTGTTTATCTTTGTTTAACAACTTGTTTTTATAAACTGTGCAAGCTATTTACCAACCAGCCCAAATATGTCAAAACGTGTCATTACTGACGCTAATTTACACTTCCCGCTTATCTTTAGAAATACAGGGAAAGACCACAGAGATCGAAACTTAAGTTATACTAAGCGGACGTTCGTCGTAATTACTTGTCACTGAAGCTCATAATTGCGTAAATTGCATATGCATGAGTTAAAGTCACAAAAAAACAATAGAGATGACAATAATGTATAAATTTGCTCCCTCCATAGTTGTAGCTGGCATTGCCGCTGCGCTGCTGGGTTGTCAGGATAACGGCCCGCAAAAAGAAAAAGTAACAATAGAAAAGAATCCGTACCCAAGCACATATAAAGCAGTGCCTGCTCAATCCACTCTCATCACCAACGCCACAGTACTCACTGGAACCGGTGACAAGATAGAGCAGGGAGATGTGTTTATCGTTGATGGTAAAATCAAGCAAGTAGGTAAAGACTTGTCTGTGACTGCTGACGTGACAATAGATGCGGAAGGTAAGTGGGTAACACCTGGGATTATCGATGTTCACTCTCACTTAGGTGCTTATCCAAGTCCAAGCGTAGAGTCACACAGTGACGGTAATGAAATGGTTAACCCTAACACGTCACAAGTGTGGGTAGAGCACTCAGTATGGCCTCAAGATCCCGGTTTTAACCGAGCGCGTGAAGGTGGGATCACGACATTACAAATTCTGCCAGGCTCGGCAAACTTGTTCGGCGGTCGTGGTGTAACGCTAAAGAACGTACCAGCCCCGACGATGCAAGCGATGAAGTTTCCTGACGCACCATATGGCCTTAAAATGGCTTGTGGTGAAAACCCTAAGCGAGTATACGGCTCAAAGGGCGTAGCACCTTACACTCGTATGGGTAATATGGCGGGGTATCGTGAAGCTTGGGTTGAGGCTAGCGAATACAAGCGCGCTTGGGAACAGTATGAAGCGGAATATGCCGCGGGGTTAAATCCAGATGCACCAAAACGCGATATTAAATTTGATACGCTTCGTGGTGTTTTAGATGGCGAGATCTTGATCCATAACCACTGCTATAAAGCCGAAGAAATGGCGATGATGATTGATTTATCGAAAGAGTTTGGCTATCACGCAGGGACTTTCCACCATGGCATCGAAGCCTACAAGATTGCTGATTTATTAGCTGAAAATGGCAACTGTGCGGCGCTTTGGCCGGATTGGTGGGGCTTTAAAATGGAAGCCTATGATATGGTTCAAGAGAACGTCGCAATTGTTGATGCAGTGAAGAACTCGTGTGCAATTGTACATTCAGACTCAGATACCACAATTCAGCGTTTAAATCATGAAGCCGCTAAGGTTATGTATACCGCAAATCAGTCAGGTTTTAATATCAACGAGCAACATGCTATTAAATGGATCACCTCCAATGCTGCAAAATCTCTCGGTATCCAAGATAAAACGGGTTCTTTAGAGCAGGGCAAACAAGCGGATGTGGTAATTTGGAATACTAACCCGTTCAGCGTGTACTCACAAGCAGAGCAGGTATTTGTTGATGGTGGCAAGGTGTATGACCGTCAAGATGAAAAATATCAAGCAGTTAGTGATTTTATGTTAGGTCAAAAGTAAGGAGTTGATGAGATGAAAACCTTGAAATTAACCATGATCACTAGTGCTATACTTGCTCACTCAGTTGCTTTTGCTGATATTACTGCAATCACTAATACTACGATTCACACTGCAACCGATAACGGTGTGCTCGAAGGGGCAACACTGATCATCGAAGACGGTAAAATCAAAGCAATTAATCCTGAAACTGTCACCGCTGATGTCACAATTGATGGCAGCGGAAAAGTGGTTACGCCTGGATTTATTGGCTCGATGAACCAGTTAGGTTTAGTTGAAGTGGGCGCAGTTGCTGCTTCTCGTGATGCCGGTGATGATGAAGCTGGTGTTGACTTCGACGCCAGTACAGCTTTCAACCCTCGCAGTAGCTTAATTGCATATGCTCGAAAAGGCGGTATTACGCAAAACTTGGTTACGCCTTGGGGAGGAAAAAGTGAATTTGCAGGCTTAGGGTTTGTTGTAGACTTATCTGGTGAGTTTAACAGTGTCACCGACAAGCAAACTGCATTGGTTGTCCATTTGGGGGCAAAAAGTAAAGGCTCACGTGCGAAGGCGCTCGATAATGTGGTCAAAAAGCTTGAAGCACAACAAGACAAGCTGAGCAAAAAAGGCGACAAAGACGACACCAAGCCAAATGCCGAAGAAAAAGTGCTAACACAAGTACTCGCCGGTGAAATGCCTGTGATTGCCTCGGTATCGCGTGCTTCAGACATCCTTGAAGTCTTGAAATTAAAAGACAAGTTTGGTCTTGACCTCATTATTCAAGGTGCCGATGATGCAGTATTAGTCGCTGACGAATTAGCTGCTGCAAATGTTCCTGTTATTCTCAGTGCGGTTTCAAACTTACCTAGCAGCTTTGATTCAATGCACGCACACTTAGAAAATGCAGGTAAGCTTGAAAAAGCGGGCGTCAAAGTCATCCTTTCTATCGGTGGTGATGGTAGCCACAATGTTTACCAGTTACGCTTTGATGCTGGTATAGCGGTTGCAAATGGCATGAGTCATGAAGGCGCACTTAAGGCGGTTACCGCTAACCCTGCAAAAGCACTTGGCATTGACGGTGGTGTTATTGCAAAAGGTAAGCGTGCTGACATCGTGATGTGGAGTGCGGATCCTTTCGAATTTAGCACTACAATAGATAAAATCTGGATCAATGGTGAGGAAGTCTCTACCGAGTCACGCCACGACAAACTAAGAGACAGATACACAACAGACTCGGATATGCCAAGAGCATACACCAAGTAACAATGCGCTAGCATCAACCAATTAAAAAGGCCTCTGTGAGGCCTTTTTGTTGTGTTAAATACACTTTGCAGGTTTTGGTAATCCTGCGATTTTAGTGGCTTGCTTGGCGGGCCCTTTTGGAAATAGCTTATATAAATAGATGCTATTGCCTTTATCCTCGCCTAATGCTTTAGCCATTGCCTTGACTAACATGCGGATAGCAGGGCTAGTATTGTATTCGAGATAAAAATTTCTCACAAACTCAATGACTTCCCAGTGTGCAGCTGAAAGCTCGATATTCTCTTCTGCGGCCAGAAGTGGCGCTAAATCCTTAGACCATTGAGTGTGATCTAGTAAATAACCTTGTTTATCTGTCTCGATAGTTTGGTTGTTAAACTCTAGCATGATGTTTACCAAGTAATTGAATTATTCATTGTGATGGTTAGCTCAACCCACTGGCTATCGGAAATTAATTTCACTCCAGAAGCAGGCTGCATCCCTCTGGCATCAGCACAGGTTTGTAACATCACGACATCGGCTGCACAATCGCGAAAATGTTGTTGGCCAAAGCAACCCTCATTACACAGTAAAACCGTATCGCTGGGAGCGATAAATTGGATTTGATCGCAGGCTGCAAGACTAGAAATAATATGGAGCGTACTCATAATGTTACCACGAAGTCATGTTGTTCTATCAAGAGAGAAATTGCCTGTTGATCTTTCACTTCAACATCAATTGCCAATGAATTTGAGCATAGATTGAACGCAGTTATTGCCGATTGGCAGGCATAAACTTGGTCAACGTCATAGATTTCAAGTGTCTTAATTTGCTTAAACACATCCTTAATTCCTAGTGTTTGGGCATTAAGGTCTTTTTTTAGTGCCAACACGGCAGGGCCGGTGAACAACCAGCTCACCTGCTGGTCTATAGCAGCATAGATTAATGCAACATCAAGCGCTTCTTTGACCGTTGTACCGTCAAAGGGACTTTTATTCGAAATGACTAATATCTTGCGGCTCATTTAAACTGCACCCATTTATCTGATTTACTCGAAATCATCGCAAATTCAGCAAGACCGGCGACGGTGAATGGCGCTGTATTTTCTGTGTTCACTCCACGTTTCTCTGCCGCGGTGACACATAACAGTAAAGGGATCGCCTTATTGGCTAAGCGTTGCCAGAGGGCTGTAGATTGCAATTCATCTGACGCTAACACAAGCTCTTGGCTGGCGTGATAGACTCCATCTTGATAGAGAAAAATACAAGAAATTTGATGGTTGTTTGCAAGCGCAGCGTCAATATAACGCTCTAGCAAAGTTAATTTCGATTGTGCAGTCACACCAAAGTGAACTGATATGGCGATTTGGCTCAAACTATACTCATAAAAAAAGCCCCATGATGGGGCTTATTTTATCAGAAATTCTGAGTTAGTCATCCGATGCACCTAAAAGTGCAAGGATACTTGTAAATAAGTTATAGATACTTAAGTACAAGCTAACAGTCGCAAGCACATAGTTTGTCTCACCACCATTAATAATGCGGCTGGTATCATATAAGATAAAACCAGACATGATTAATACAACCGCCGCATTAATCGCCATAAATGCAATGCTTGAACCAATGAACAGGTTTACCAAGCTTGAAATAATGACCACGATAAGACCAACTGTTAAAAAACCACCCATGAATGAGAAGTCTTTCTTTGTAGTTAGTGCATAAGCCGACAAACCGAAAAAGATCAGTGCGGTAGTACCAAGAGCTTGCGCAATTAGCATGCCACCATTTGGTAATGCTGCATAATGGTTAAGCATCGGACCTAGGCCAAAACCCAGAATACCGGTGAATAAAAATACCAAACCAATAGCAGAAGAAGAGTTCGCTTTCTTACCGATCACGAAAAGTAACCCAAAGGCCACTAATGAACAAACAATACCTGTGATAGGCGGAAGTGCCATAGTCATCGAAATTGCTGCTGTTACTGCACTAAATGCCAATGTCATTGCAAGTAGGAAATAAGTGTTCTTCAACACTTTGTTGGTTTCCATCGTAGACATGACTGGCTTTGCAGTGTTGTATGAATGATTGAATGCCATGATTCAAGCTCCTTAATATAACATGCTGTTCCCAAAGATAACTGTGATAAGAGTACCAACAGTTATATGTTGGGGCAATGATTTCTGGATCAATATTATGGTTAATCTAATCGCCACTTTGTATCTGGAATTATTCTCTAAGACATTGAATACTGTCTAAAGTTCGCCGAAATCGTAAAATCAGCCTGAATTTTGATTGGTTATTACGCGATTGAGACAAAATTTACGCAAACGATCAAATAATTGAAAAAAAAGCTTCACAAGCGCAAGGGGATTCTCTATTATTCGCCCCGCTGCGGAGAGATGGCTGAGTGGTTGAAAGCACCGGTCTTGAAAACCGGCATACGTTAATAGCGTATCTAGGGTTCAAATCCCTATCTCTCCGCCACATTTAAAGCCCTCGACATCGAGGGCTTTTTTGTTTCTCCCACACTCAAAGTCATTACCCACTGGCCTCAAAAGCAAAAGACTCTCTTAATTAGCGTCGGGATTGCTCCCCCTCATCGTTAAAAAATTGCCGATTAGTGCTGTATTAGACCAAAGTCTGCTAGTGCAATAGCCTTGCTTGCACAATACTCAACGAATGCTTTTTCAACTATTAGTGCGATTATTGGAGGTAAGAAATGAAACAAGTTGGTACAGGTGTTGGGTTTTCTTTACTTGCGCCACTTATCGTTGGAGGGGGGCTTGGGATTTATTACAGCTTTACACTTGGAAGCAGCGAGATGTTTTTTAGTCTGCTATTGAGCGCCATTTCGAACGCTTATATTGTTGGTCTTGCGATGTGCCTTTTCGTGGTTCCAGGTTATGTATTGATGTATAAGCACAACAAAGTTCAGTACAGTGGGCTGTTAACATTAGGCTTACTTGGCGGCGCTATTTTTAGTTATCTTTTCGCCGCACAGTCCGGTGCGGGGTTTATTGTCAACGCATTAATGTCCATGCTTGCAGCGGGCCTATTTCTGTATGGCTTGCGCCGAGGTCAAGCGAAGTTGACTGATAATTGACCGAGTAGTGTCCGTTTTACAGATAATTAATACTTTTTCAGTCGAAAAGGTTTTAATTATTTCTCCGAAAGAGTACCTTTAGCTTTTGTCGTTTAATTCGTGAATTTGATGGTAATGCAAAAGCAAGATTTTTATCAGACTTTAGTAAAACAGGCTCAAGGGCTTATTAGTGGTGAAAGCAATATGATTGCCAATATGGCAAACTTAAGTGCGCTTTTATTTACAACTCTTGAAGATATCAATTGGGCCGGGTTTTACCTAATGGATAGCGCAGAAGAACTTGTGCTTGGCCCATTCCAAGGCAACCCTGCTTGCATTCGTATCCCTGTAGGTAAGGGCGTGTGCGGTACAGCTGCTGCAACCTGTGAAACCCAACTGGTGGAAGATGTTCACGCATTTGCAGGCCATATTGCTTGTGATGCCGCTTCAAATTCAGAAATCGTTATCCCTGTATTCAAAGACAATAAAGTGATTGCTGTGCTAGACATCGACAGTCCTAGTCTGGCAAGATTTGACGAACAGGATAAAAACGGCTTAGAGGCGTTTGTTAAGGCATTCGAGGGAACGCTTTAATGAAAGATATGCTTCAAGTACAAGACTATTTGTTTTCCTACGCCGATGTTGGTGATTGGGAAGGCGAAGAAGAGGTGGTTGCAGAGCGCTTAAATGAACTTATCCATCACGCATGGGATTTACTCCCCGAAGACTTAGATTGCGATACGGTAGATAGGCTCATAGAAGGCATTTGGGAACATCTTCGCGGTGATTTAGCACTTCTAGAAGCAGATATAGAAGAGCTAACTGACTGGGTAACACACTATATAAACTCGTCGCTCGATGAGCAGATGTAATTAATAGGTTTAAAAATGGAAACCACAAACAAGCTAAAAGACACAAACGAAGTACTAGACTTCTTATTTTCCGAATTTCCTAACTGCTTTAAGCAAAAGGACGGGATCAAACCACTTAAAGTAGGTATTTTTAAAGATATCGCTGAACGTATTGAAGGTTCTGACAAGGTCAGTAAAACCCAAGTACGTCAGGCACTTCGTAAATACACTTCAAACTGGCGTTATTTAGAAGCTGTAACGAAAAACGAATTCCGCGTAGACCTTGACGGTAATCAAGCTGAAAAAGTTGAACAAGAGCATGTTGAGCACGCAGAAAAAGCGCTTGCTGAAAGTCGTGCAAAAATGGCGAAGCGTAAGAAGCCTCAGCGTCCAAACAACCGTGATGGCGAAACAAAATCTTACAAAAAGAAACCGCATAGTAGGGACCGTCAAGACCAAAAACGCCCTAAAATGAGTAATAAACCTGCTGAAGTTAAACCTAAGCGCAGTGGTAAAGTTGAACCTTTACCGGCTGAACAGGTCAAGGTTAATAACAAAGTCAAAGTTAAGCTTGGTCAAGCGCTTGTTAACGCTACAATCACTGAAGTCAAAAACGACGAAGTGCATGTTGAGCTTGTAACAGGAATGCAAGTAAAAACTAAAGCAGATAGCCTATTTATCCAGTAAGGAGTTGTATATGAGTAAAAAGTTACCACTCATTTCCCTAGTTGCCGCGTTCGTCTCGAGTGTAACATTAGCCTCGACAAGCACAGTCACCATAAAGGACTTGCCAGTTCTCAAACCTGAAGCGCAGCACACTACGGCTAGTAAGCGAGTGACTAACTTATTTACTCGGCAACACTACAAGCGCTTCAGCTTTGATGACAGCCTGTCGAATAAGATTTTTGATCGTTACGTAGAAGCAATTGATTTTAATAAGTCTTTGCTATTGCAGTCAGACATTGAAAGCTTTCAACCATATCGTAAGCAGTTTGATGATGCACTGATCTCCGGTAAGTTGGGATTTGCCTACGATATGTTCAATCTTAGCATGAAGCGCCGCTTTGAACGGTATGATTTTGCCATGGGGTTGCTCGACAAAGAAATGAACTTTGAGAAAAAAGATGAGTTTGTTTTCGACAGAGAAGAGCAAAATTATGCGTCTACAGTGAGTGAGCTTGACGAGTATTGGCGCCAGCGAGTAAAGTCTGACGCGCTACGCTTGAAGCTAACTGGTAAAAACTGGGAAGAAATTAAAGAAATCCTGACAAAGCGCTATAAAAACGCGCAAAAACGTTTGGTGCAAACAAATAGTGAAGACGCTTTTCAGGTTATTATGAATGCGTTTGCACGTAGCATCGAAGCACACACTTCCTATTTGTCACCGCGACGTGCTGAACAGTTCAAAATGGATATGGATCTAGAACTTGAAGGAATAGGTGCAGTTTTAAGCTATGACGAAGATTACACTGTTATTCGTAGTTTAGTACCCGGCGGTCCTGCAGATAAAACCGAAACACTTAAGCCTGATGACAAAATCATTGGCGTAGCACAAGATGACAAAGAATTTGTCGACGTTATCGGTTGGCGTCTCGACGACGTTGTTGATTTGATTAAAGGCCCTAAGGGTACGAAGGTTCGTCTTCAGTATCTAAAAGGCACCGACAGTCACGGTACACCTAAAGTAGTCGAAATCGTTCGCGATAAAGTAAAGCTTGAAGACCGTGCGGTTAAGTCAGATGTGTTTGAAGCTAAGTACTCCGACTTACAAAGCAAAATTGGCGTGATTGAGATCCCGAGTTTTTACAACAACTTGTCTCAGGATGTGAAAGCTGAGATTGCGAAACTCAAAGAAGCTAAAGTGGATGGTGTGATCATCGACTTGCGCCAAAATGGTGGCGGTTCGTTATATGAGGCAACGCAGTTATCAGGCCTGTTTATAGATCAAGGCCCTGTGGTTCAGATCCATACCGCGTACAATCGTGTTGAAAGCCAACAAGACAAAGATGGTATAACCTTTTATGATGGCCCATTAACGGTACTTGTGGACAGATACAGTGCTTCAGCCTCAGAGATCTTCGCCGCAGCAATGCAAGATTATGGCCGAGCGGTCGTTGTCGGTGAGCAGACCTTTGGTAAAGGTACTGTGCAACAGCACCGAGGTCTGGGCAAAAACTACGACTTGTTTGAAAACCCATTGGGAAGCGTAACGTACACTATTGCAAAGTTCTATCGCATTGATGGCGGTAGTACGCAGCATAAAGGGGTGATCCCAGATATTTTACTGCCTTCAGCAATTGAACCTGAAGAGTGGGGCGAAAGCCAAGAAGATAATGCGCTACCTTGGGATAGCATTGTTCGAGCGAAATATGCAAGCTTGGATAATTTGTCTCCAACCATTCAATATTTAACTAAGCGTCATGACGAACGAGTCAAGAAAGAACCTGAGTTTGCATACGTTTATCAAGATATCGAGGAATACAAGGCGCGCAAAGATGATAAGGCAATATCTTTAGTGGAAGCCGAGCGCATCAAGGAACGTGAAGAGCGAGATGCTCTGGTGTTAAAACGCACCAATGAGCGCTTGAAACGCCTCGGGTTAGAGCCTGTAGAGGATTTGGACGATGCTCCAGAGGTTATCTCAGAGTTAGACCCATACCTTGAGGAGGCGGCGCTGATAACTCAGGACTTGATTTCCTATGGCAGAATAGCCAAACAGGGTTCATAAACAATAAAAGGCGCGTTCAGCGCCTTTTATTGTTACTTTTACTTTACAAATTTTGTTATCATCTGCCAAATTTTCTCTGTTGATACTTTTTTGAGATTTTTTGAGAGCGGTATGTGGTTCAACCACAAGTAAACCCTTTGCCTTGATAGTTGAACAATTTGAGAACGTAAATCTGAAGTCAACTAAACTAAAATTTCCCATTGGAACAAAAGAATAGGAAATTTTGCCTTGCCTAAATGGAATAGCTGTTTCGGCATTAGTAGGATGCGATAGCGGTGTTATCGACAAGATTTTCTGACCTCACAATAGCGCACTTAATTAAGCAAGTGGGTATAACCTAGCTACTCAAAACGCCTCAAAACGGTATACTGCAAATAAAATAATTATAAGCATGTGTCGTCGTGCGTAGGAGTATTCCTTTTGAAACAACAAAAACAGCCGTCGTTCTTAGACGCTCTTATTCCAATTACCTTGCTGGTCGCTTTGCTTGGCGCCGCTGTGTATTTGTACGGCGATAGCTCGTCGTCAGGTCCAAATCAGATTGCCTTGCTATTCGCAACTTTCACCGCTGCGTTGATTGGTCTTAAAAACGGATTTACTTGGAAGACGCTTGAAGAAGCGATGATTAAGGGTATTACGATTTCTCTTGGTGCAATTATCATCTTGTTGATGGTAGGTGCGCTCATCGGTACTTGGTTACTTTCAGGTACTGTACCAACGTTAATTTATTATGGCCTGCAAATTATTAATCCTAGTTGGTTCTATGCTGCAAGCTGTTTGATTTGTGGGATAGTAGCGATGAGTATTGGCAGCTCGTGGACAACGGCTGCAACAATCGGTGTCGCATTATTGGGCGTTGCAACAGGGTTAGGGCTAGATCAAGTGGTTACCGCCGGAGCGGTGATCTCTGGAGCGTATTTTGGCGATAAGCTAAGCCCATTGTCAGAAACCACAAACCTAGCGCCTGCTGTTGCAGGTAGTGACTTGTTTGATCATATCCAACATATGCTTTGGACTACAGTGCCAAGCTTTGTTATTGCACTGATCATCTTTATTGTGATGGGCTTTAATGCTGAGGCCACAAGTGAAGCTGGTCGCATAGATGAAATCGTTTCTATTCTACAAAGCAACTTTAATATTAATATCATGATGCTGGTGCCTCTGTTGGTATTGCTGGCTCTGGCGATTAAAAAAATGCCTGCCTTCCCAGCTATTTCGATTGGCGCGGTAATGGGTGCCGTATGGGCTGTACTATTCCAAGGCGACCTGATTGCAAGCCAAATCGATGTGAGCCAAGGTGAGTTAGTTGGATATGTCAAACTCGTCTGGGCTACCTTTTTTGATGGATTTGTATTACAGACCGGTGATGCAAAAATGGACGACCTGCTAAGCGGTGGCGGTATGTCTTCAATGTTGACCACCACTTGGTTAGTGATGACGGCATTAATGTTTGGTGCCATTATGGAAAAAACTGGTTTGTTAGACGTCTTTGTACGTAGCATCCTTAAAATTGCCAAAAGTACAGGGTCGCTTATTGCTTCGACGATTGCGACTTGTATCGGTACTAACTTGGTTGCTGCAGACCAATACATCGCGATTGTGGTGCCAGGGCGTATGTTTAAAGAAGAATACAAGAAGCGGGGCTTAAAGAGTGTGAACCTATCTCGGACGCTGGAAGATGGCGGCACAATTACCAGCCCGCTTATTCCATGGAATACCTGTGGCGCTTATATGCAGAGCGTACTACTGATCAACCCATTTGATTATGCAATGTATGCATTCTTTAATTTGATTAACCCTGTGCTTGCTGTTATCTACGCATATCTCGGTATCAAGATCCTGAAGATAACGCCACCAGCGATGAAAGCAGAAGAAGCTAAATGATAGGTAGCGTAGAGTGTAAAGTATAGCATTGTGTGTGCTTTGCACCGCGACTTTAGCTCGGGCTAACTAAACTGAACTCGAGATAACAGCTGCTGGAGAACAAGTTGTTATACTGAGTTCAGGTTACCTAGTCAAAGAGCGCCTATGATTAGTAATAGGCGATGTTATCAAAAGATTAAACGATATATTATTAATCGCCCCTTGTTAGGGGCGTTTTTGTAAGGACAATTTATGACTCAAAAACCTCAAGCCAAGTACCTTAAAGATTATGTGGCGCCAAGCCATCGTGTTGACTCGCTAGCATTAACCTTTGAACTGAGCCCAAGAAATACCATAGTCACTGCGATAAGTGAGTGCAGTGCTGTTGATGGCGAGTCTCGGTTGGTATTAGACGGTGTTGATTTAGAGTTATTGTCTTGCCAAGTTAATGGAGAAGAGTGGCAAGCGGTTGAGAAGACACCATCCTCACTTATACTCACAGCATTACCAGCGCATTTTGAACTTAAAATCGTGACGAAAATCTCGCCACAAACCAATACTTCCCTTGAGGGACTGTATCTCTCAGATGGGGCTTATTGCACGCAATGCGAGGCTGAAGGATTTCGTAAAATCACCTACTTTATGGACAGGCCGGATGTGCTCACCACGTATACGGTCACTATTATCGGAGAATCGAAATACCCCTATTTATTATCCAACGGTAACAAAGTGCAAGAGGGCAGCCTTGAAGATGGCAGACACTTCGCTAAGTGGCATGACCCACATAAAAAGCCCAGTTACCTATTTGCATTAGTGGCTGGCGATTTTGATGTGCTAGAAGACAGCTATAAAACAAAGTCAGGCCGAGATGTGAAACTCGCGCTATTTGTAGACACAGGCAACTTACATAAAGCACCTCATGCAATGCGCTCGTTGCAAAAGGCCATGGCATGGGACGAGTCTCGTTTTGATTTAGAATATGATCTAGATATCTACATGATAGTTGCGGTAGATTTCTTCAATATGGGGGCGATGGAAAATAAAGGCCTCAATGTTTTCAACAGTGCTTGTGTACTAGCAAGTCAAGAAACTGCAACAGACCGGGATTTTCATACTATTGAGTCCATTGTCGGACATGAGTACTTCCACAACTGGACCGGTAATCGTGTAACCTGTCGAGATTGGTTTCAATTGAGCTTAAAAGAAGGCTTAACCGTATTTAGAGATCAAGAATTTAGCAGTGATCTCGGCTCTCGCGGGTTAAACCGGATCGATGCCGTGATGGCGATGCGAACTCATCAATTTGCAGAAGATGCAGGCCCAATGGCACACCCAATCAGACCAGAAAAAGTAATAGAAATGAATAACTTCTATACTGTTACTGTGTATAACAAAGGGGCAGAAGTGATCCGCATGATGCATACGCTGTTGGGCGAAGTGCACTTTCAAAAAGGGATGCAACTTTACATCGAGCGTCATGATGGACAAGCGGTAACCTGTGACGATTTTGTCAATGCCATGATGGATGCCTCTGGGATGGACTTGACCCAATTCAAGCTGTGGTATGAGCAATACGGGACACCTAGACTTAACGTAGTCACCGAATACGATAACACCAAACAGCGTTATATAATGACCGTTACACAGCGTCATGCAGATAACGACCCGGTAAAAGCACCGCTACACATTCCATTTAAGTTAGAATTGCTCGATGAACAAGGACAGAGTATTCCGTTATTGACGCAACAGGGCGAAATCAAAAGAGCGCTTGATATCACCGAGCATGAACAACGCTTTGAATTCGAACAAGTGGCAACTAAACCGGTCCCTGTGCTCTTAGAAGATTTTTCTGCACCTGTGCTCCTGGAGTATAGCTATACCATTGACGAGTTGCTGCATATTCTGCGCTTTGCACGAAGTGATTATGCTCGTTGGGAAGCGATGCAACAGATCTTTATGATTGCAGTCAAATCGGCGATTGACTCGGGAGAGTACACGTTAGACAAGAGGGTATTGGGTGCGCTGTCGTCTTTAGTCAAAACCCTTGAAGGCGACCTTGCGTTACTTGCTGAATTACTTAGCTTGCCGACTTTTGATACATTGGCAAGTCAGTTCGAAACGATACCAGTAGAGGCGCTCGTTACTGTCTCTAACGCGTTTGAGTCACAGATTGCTAAGGCGCTACAGCAAGACTTAGAGCTTGCTTATGCTTCACTAAGCGATACAGGCTCCTTAGAGGCACACGACGTGGCAATTCGAGCGTTTAAAAACAAAGCGCTGTATTATCTAGTAAAAACCGACTCAAACTTGGTTGAAGGCGCACTGGATTCACAATTTGCCTCAGATAATATGACGACAAAGCTTGCGTCGCTTAAAGCTGCGGTATCAGCTGAGCATGACAAAATGGCTCAGTTATTCAGTGAGTTCGACAGTCAGTGGCGTCATGATCCGCTAGTGATGGATAAATGGTTGGCATTACACGCAAGCCTACCTAATGATGCAGTGATAGCGAAAATAAATGCGCTTTATGATCATCCATGTTTTGAAAAAGGCAATCCTAACCGAGTACGAGCACTTATTGGCAGTTTCGCCCGTAATAATCCAGCCCAATTCCATCGTATTGACGGTAAAGGCTATGAACTACTTGGTGATCTCTTGATTGAGCTAAATGGTATCAATCCGCAAAATGCTTCACGTATGATCACGCCGTTTATGTCTTGGCAGCGCTTTGACGAGACTCGGCAACAATTGATGCGTGCACAACTTACTCGTTTAGCCAATCTAGAAGGGCTTAGCGATGACTTATATGAAAAAGTTGAGAAGGCATTGGCACAGTAAATGAAAGAGTACTTCTTTTACATGGATTTGAGCTATGACAAGTGCCTAGGTTACTACTATGGGCACTACACCTCTGTGCAAGTGATTGAAGATGCTGGGAAGACTATTCGCTTCCCAGCAGAGCGGATCCGACCCTTTATTACATCAATCGGCATTAGGGGAAGATTCCGTTTGATCTTGGATGATAGCAATAAGTTTATATCGTTAGAAAAAGTCACTTAATCGCAGGGTAACTGCAAAACATATTTTATTTTTGTTAAATGAGTTTGTTATAAGCTTGAAATACGTGTTATAAATTATCTGGTAGGACGTCTTACCAAGAGTAAAATACGCCCCTAGAGGCGAAAAAGCGTTGATTTAATGAGGTAGTATTTGTATTTTCGCGGTTTCGCTTCTATCGTTTAGACAACAAAAAACAATAACTCTAAGAGCTTAAGCTCTAGACATGACCCGCCAAAAGGGGGAGAAATAATGATAAAAAGATCGCTCTTTGTGAAAAACAAAATCATGCTCGGTCTTAGTGCGGCTGTACTAGGAGTTGCCGCAACGTCAGTACACGCAGCCAGTTTTGATGTTGGTGACTTTGAAATCACTTTCGATTCAACGTTCTCTTATGGTCAAAGCATTCGCGTTGAAGATCGTAATTTTGACTTCATCGGTAAAAGCAATCATCCACAGTTCAACTGGGACGGTTACAAAGCGACGACTGGCAATACGATCTATTCTTCGTCACAAATCTGGTCACAACAGGGGGCCTATTCAAATAATGGTGATGCTGGGAACTTGAATTTTGACTCAGGTGATACCTTTTCACAACTTATAAAAGGCACGCATGATTTAGCCATCACGAATGATAATTACGGCTTATTCACACGTTTTATGTACTTCTATGACTTCGCAATGGAAGATGGTGACTTTGCCTATAGCAACCCAGTATCGGGTCAAAAGGTAGATCCGTGTGAAGATGACAACACCAAAGAGCAAGTATGTTCAGACCTACGTCTACTGGATGCTTTTGTCTGGGCCGACTTTGATCTTAATGATGGTAAAAACCCACTGTCTATCCGCCTAGGTCAGCAAGTTGTAAACTGGGGTGAGAGTACGCTGATCTCTCACGGTATTAACGTGAACCCAGTAGATATCGACCGACTTAAAGCGCCAGGTTCTGAAGTGAAAGAAGCCTTCATTCCGGTTGGCATGTTATGGGCATCGGTCGTACTGTCTGAAAACGTCAACTTAGAGGGTTTTTATCAGTATCAATGGCATGAAACCAGATTACCAGCGACAGGTAGCTATTTTTCTACCAATGACTTCGCTTCCGAAAATGGTTATATGCAAAATGTTCAATTGGGCTTTACTTCAAACCCAGACATTGATCTTTACCACCTAACTGATGCGCTAAATAGCTTATATACCGACGCTGCTGCATCACTGGTTGCACAAGGTATTGTGCCAACCGCAGAAGCGGTAGGGCAAGCTGCTGCATCTATGTACATGGCATATCCTACTAAGGTGGCACTTAAAGGCAAAGGCAATAGCGGCAAGAGCGAGCCGGATGATGGCGGCCAATATGGTTTGCGTTTAGGTATCTTCTCACCTGAGCTAAACGATACTGAATTCGGCTTGTACTATATTAACTACCATAGCCGTAGGCCGCTTATTTCGGGTAAAGCGTCTAATTTCACAAACGCCGCGTTAGCAGCCGACTTAGACTACATTCGCAATAATCCAATTACCGAAGATAACATCACTAACCTCAATGCCTTTACTCAAGCGCAAATTACCTATCCAGAAGACATTAAGTTATATGGTTTAAGCTTTAATACGGCAGTTGGAGAAACTGCACTAGCCGGTGAAGTTGCATTTAGACAAGATGAACCTCTACAAATAGATGATGTAGAATTGCTATACGCAGGTATGGTTGAGCAATTGGCGGCAGCGGGTCTACGTGATGATTTGGCTGGCCTATCTCAGTTGAGTCAAGGGGACGACATTGCCTATGTAGGTCCTGGCGAAGTAGCGCAAGGTTATATCTTACGAGACACTATCCAAGCGCAGTTGACCGCAACACACTTGTTTGGTCCATCGCTAGGCGCAGATAGCTGGGCAGTTGTTGGCGAAGTGGGTGCCGTTACTATCAAAGATATGCCAGAGTACGATGAGCTGCGCTTAAATGTATCAGGTACTGGTCGAAGTGGCACGATTGAGGGGCTTTCTGGCCGAGATTATAATCTTATCCATCAAGCGGTTTCAAACGGTCCTGAAACCAATCCATTCCCGACTGCTTCAGCATGGGGCTATCGCCTTATTGCAAAAGGGGAGTACAACAACCTATTCAGTGGCGTGAACTTTTCACCACGCGTAGTGTTCTCTCATGATGTAAATGGTATTACACCAGATCCTATGTTCTTGTTCATTGAGGATCGTAAGTCGCTTGGTATTAATCTTAACTTTAACTACTTAAATACGTGGTCATTTGACTTTGGTTATAACACGTTCTGGGGTGGTGGTAAGACGAATACCTTTGCGGACCGTGATTTCATCTCATTCAACATTAAGTATTCAATTTAAGGGCTTTCGATATGTTTAGAAAACCTACGTTTATAGCAGCAACAATAATTACAATGATGTCTGCAAGCAGTGCAATGGCTAAAATGTCAGCCGATGAAGTCGCACGCTTAGGAAAAGATTTAACACCCATCGGTGCTGAAAAAGCAGGTAATGCGGACGGCAGTATTCCAGCATGGAATGGCGGCATCACAGCGCCTCCTGCTGGTTACGAAGTTGGCATGCACCACCCAGATCCTTACGCCGATGACAAAGTATTATTTACCATTGATAAGTCGAATTTGGATAAGTACAAGTCAATGTTGAGCCCAGGTCAAATTGCATTATTTGAGACCTATCCAGAAACGTTCAAAATGCACATTTATCCGACTAGACGTAGCGCATCATATCCACAATTTGTATACGATGCCACGAAGAAGTATGCATCAACTGCGGAGCTGATCGAAGGCGGTAACGGCATCAAAAACACCGCAATTGGTATTCCATTTCCAATTCCAAAAGATGGTCTAGAGGCAATTTGGAATCATCTATTACGCTTCCGTGGTTTGTCTATTGCTCGTTACGGCGGTCAGGCAATGCCAACAGAGTCAGGTGATTACAATATCATCGGTTTTGATGAACAACTGCTGGTTAAGTATTCTGCAACAGATGCCACACCTGAAGCGCTACAAGAGTCAAATATTTTGTTTAAGTTTAAGCAACGTGTTACTGAACCTGCGCGTCTAGCTGGTACAGCGCTATTGGTACATGAAACCATGGACCAAATTTTAACACCGCGTCAGGCTTGGACATATAACACAGGGCAGCGCCGTGTTAGACGTGCGCCGAATGTTGCTTATGATGCACCAGGAACAGCGTCAGATAGCCTGCGAACAACCGATGATTTTGATATGTTTAACGGTTCTCCAAATCGTTACGATTGGAAATTAGTAGGTAAAAAAGAAATGTATATTCCGTACAACAGTTACAAGCTGCATAGCGACAAACTCAAGTACGAAGATATTTTGATGGCAGGTCATATCAACCCTGAGCACGTACGTTATGAAAAACACCGTGTATGGGTCGTCGAGGCTAACCTAAAAGAAGGCACTCGCCATATCTACAAAAAACGAGTGTTCTACATTGATGAGGACAGCTGGCAAATCCACGTAGCGGATATCTATGATAACCGTGACCAAATGTATCGCGTTGCGATGGCACATGGTCTTAACTATTACGAAGTGCCGACTCATTGGAGTACGTTAGATGTTTATTATGATCTAAACTCTCGCCGTTATCTTGCGATTGGTTTAGACAACGAAGAAGACATGTACGACTTTAGTCAATCTTTCAATGATAACGAATTTACTCAGGGTGCACTGCGCCGTGAGGGTCGTCGTTAATCAACAAAATATCAGGCTGAGGCAACCTCGCTTCAGCCTTCTTCCTCCTTTCCTCATACAACTCGAGTGTTTTCTCATGATGAAGAAGTTAGTAGCAGCCTCGATTTTAACTATGGCGCATTTAGCAGCGGCCGAGAGTAGCGATCAGATTGCTCCACAATCAGCCTTAATGGTCGCACACCCAGAGCAAACGCTTTTTACAGATATTACCGACAATGGTGATGCGTTAATTGCAGTGGGTAAACACGGCACAATTATTTATAAAAAGGCAGAACAAAATTGGACCCAGGCAGAAGTGCCTATTCAATCTTTACTTACAGCTGTCACCTTTAAAGGCAGTGATACTGGTTGGGCCTGCGGCCATGACGCTAGTATTCTAAAAACCACGGATGGTGGTAAAACTTGGGCGGTGAAGCAGTATTTGCCAAAACTAGAAAAACCCTGTTTGGATATCGAGTTTATTGATCAACAGCATGGTTTTGCGGTGGGCGCCTATGGCATGTTTTTCGAAACGTTCGACGGTGGTGAGTCGTGGACTAAGCGATTTATCAATGAATTTGTTCACCCTGACGATGTTGACTACCTGAATGACTTAAAAGAACAAGACCCTGAAGGGTACGAGCTAGAAACAGCCTTTATATTGCCGCATTTTAACCGTCTACTTGTTGCCGACAATAAACTTTATTTGGTGGGTGAAATGGGGTTAGTCGCAAAAAGTGAAGACGTAGGAAAAACATGGCAAAAGTTTGAGCAATTTTACCGCGGGTCATTTTTCGCTATTGATGAAATGGCTAACAGCGAACTGTTAGTTGCCGGTCTTCGAGGCAATGCTTTTATGGGTATCGGAGAACAAATTGAACAACTAAAAACCCAAAAAACTGCCACAATTAATGCTATCACTGAACAAGATAATGTCATTTATATGTTTGCTAATAGTGGTGTCATCTTCACACTAAAAAACGGCAAGCTAACCTCAACACAGCTCAAAAACGGCCATTCAATCCTCGCGGGAGTGGTGAAAAACAATCGGTTAATCCTTGCAACCGAACAGGGGATCACTGAAGTAGAGGTGAAGAACTAATGCAAGCATTTTTAAATCAACTCGTGTATGTCATATTTAGGCATCGCATCACCGTCGTCACATTTTTTGCCCTGACTACCATTTTTCTTGGTTTTAAGGCAACACAGATCCAGCTGGATGCATCATTTAACAAGAATATTCCGCTGAATCATGAGTACATGAAAGTCTATTTGCAGCATGAGAAGCAATTCGGTGGTGCAAACAGTATTTTGATTTCAGTGTGTGATAAAGATGGCGATATATTTAACGAACCATTCTTTACTCAACTGAAGGCGGTTCATGATCAGTTGTATTTTATCCCCGGCGTCAATCGTCCTCTAGTAAATTCTATCTTTGCTCCAAGTGCACGCTTTGTTGAAGTGGTTGAAGATGGCTTCGCTGGCGGCCCTATTATTCCAGCTAATTTTCAGCCTACCGAGAAAGGGCTTGCAGTTGTAAAGCAAAATATCGAAAAAGCCAAAGTAGTAGGTCGCATGGTAGCCAGTGATTATTCATGTGCTATGGTGACGGCGCAGTTGATGGAAATTGATCCGCAAACACAAGAAAAGCTCGATACATTAGCATTTGCACAAAAATTAGAGTCGGAGATCCGCGCGCCGTTAAGCACTGACAAGGTCAGTATTCATATCATTGGTTTTGCAAAAATGGCGGGGGATATTGCCGATGGTGCGAAAGGGGTAGTGTTATTCTTTGCTGTTGCAATTGCGTTCACTTTTATTATGGTGTGGATGTTCTGTAAAAGCTTTAAGTTAACCTTACTGCCTATTGCATGTTCGTTTATTGCTGTGATTTGGCAAATGGGGCTGTTAAGTACGCTTGGTTTTGGCGTTGACCCTATGTCTATTCTTGTGCCTTTTTTAGTATTTGCCATTGGTGTTAGCCATGGTGTCCAAATGATTAATGCGATAGGTAAAAAGGTCAGCGAAGGGGTGTCAAGTAAAGTGGCGGCAGAGGCAAGCTTTAAGGCGCTTCTGATCCCAGGTGGTATCGCGCTATTGTCTGACACCGTCGGTTTCTTAACTCTACTGGCTATCGATATTGGTATTATTCGTGAGTTGGCTATTACCGCGAGTTTAGGTGTTGCGGTTATCATTTTCACCAACCTTGTATTACTACCAGTAATGGCCTCATTTTTTGAGTCTGCAAACATCAGACGTATTGGCGATGGCAAAAATACCAGCCATAACGTGTTTGAATCTATGCGTGAAGCATTGGTAAAAACAACAGACAAAAAAGTGGCTCGGGTTATTCTCTTGATCAGTGCTTTACTCTTTGCATTTGGTTACTGGCAGTCAGAAAAAATGAGAATTGGCGACTTACATGCAGGCGCACCGGCTCTGCATCAAGACGCCCGTTACAATCAAGATACCTTCTTGATTTCTGATCGCTATGCTATTTCTTCGGATATCCTCAAAGTGATAGTCGAGGCGTTCCCTGCCGCTTGTACAGATCATCAAACGATGGATCGCATCAGTCGGTTCCAGTGGCGAGTAGAAAACTTACCAAGTGTGCAGTCAGCAGTATCTTTGAGCTCGGTGGCACAAGCTGTGAATGCTGGGTATAACGAAGGGAACCTAAAGTGGCAGACACTACCTCGAAACAGCGCATCTCTAGTACAAGCTACTTCTCGAGTAGAGACTAGCTCCGGTCTATTAAATGGTGACTGCTCTGTGATGCCAATCATTATCTTTATGGAAGACCATAAAGCTGAATCGATTGACCATGTAATTGCCCAAATTAAAACGTTCGCTGCAGAAGAGGGCACCGACGAGGTGGCGTTCAAGTTAGCATCGGGTCCGATAGGTGTAATGGCGGCGACCAATGAATCGGTGTCAGAAGCACAAGTACCTATGATGATTTATGTTTATGGTGCAGTGATCCTGCTGTGTCTAGCAAGCTTCAGAAGCGTGCGTGCGACCATTGCGGTAGTCCTCCCTTTATATGTTGTGTCAACGCTTGCACAGGCGCTGATGGTGCAGTTAGAGATAGGGTTAACGGTGTCAACCTTACCGGTGATCGCTTTAGGCGTGGGAATAGGTGTCGATTACGGCATTTATATCCTATCCTCTATGATGGGACAGCTTAAGCAAGGTATGCCACTGTCGGTAGCTTATCGAAATGCATTAGCCGAACGCGGAAGTGCGGTACTGTTTACCGGTATTACTTTGGCGATTGGTGTAAGCACATGGATTTTCTCTGCGCTTAAGTTCCAGGTTGATATGGGTATCCTTTTAACCTTTATGTTCTTGGTAAATATGCTGGGTGCTGTGCTGCTTTTACCGGCAATTGGAATGCTCATCTGGTCTGACCAGAAAAAATAATGTGAATAATTGTGCTCCTTTTTATTTGGTATTGGCGATTTATATCTATTTTTTGTGAATAGAACAGCAAACAGCTGAAAAGCTTGAAATGTTTTCGTCAAAAAGGCTGTTTATTAGCGTCAGAAAGGTTAGAATTTACCTGACTCCACGCTAATAAATGGCTGTACAAATAATCTACCGTTCAAAGGTGGTATAGATTAAGGAACACATAATGACACAAAATGAAGGCACAGCTTCTGTTATCCTAGATAACGTCTGTAAGCTTATCCATAAAAAAGTCCATGCTGACAAAGTGTCACTTGTCGAAACGTTTGCCAAAACCTTGTACAGCAATATGTCTAAAGAGGATTTGGCAAATCGTAACGACAGTGACTTATACGGCGCAGCATTAAGCCTTTGGAATGCCCTTGATAAAAACAAGTCTGACGATGCCGTCATTCGTGTTTTCAATCCTGAGGTGGCGAAGGATGGATGGCAATCGTCACACACGATTGTTGAGATAATTGCTAAAGACATGCCGTTTTTGGTTGATTCAGTGCGCATGGCGATGAATCGCAAAAACATTGTTTCTCACCTATTACTTCATTCTCCACTTAAGTTACAACGCAATGATACCGGTGTAATTACCGCGGTTTCTAACTTAAAAGCAGAACAAGAATCAACGTCGACCAAGACCGTATTCTTCATTGAAATTGACAGACAAACAGATGATTCAGCAATTGCTGACTTTAAGGCCGAACTTGAATCTGTCTTAAATGACGTCTCTGTTGCGGTTGCTGATTGGAAGCCAATTCGCGATAAATTGGTGAGTGTAAGCAAAGAGCTGCCAACACGTCATTATAGTTGTTCTAAAGATGAAGTTAATGAAGCCGTTGAATTTTTAGACTGGCTTGTTAGCGACAACTTTACTTTTATGGGTTATCGCCAATACGACCTAACACCGGTTCAAGGTGACTACGAATTAAAGCCTGTTGAAGGCACAAGCCTTGGCTTGATGAAAAATTCAGGTGATGACCACAGCCGTTTACTTTCAGAGCTACCTGAAGTTGCTCGTAAAGAAGCACGTAGCCACAATTTATTGATCTTAACGAAAACAAACTCACTCTCACGAGTTCATAGACCAGCGTACATTGATTACGTTGGTATCAAGCGTTTTGATGATGAAGGCAATGTTATTGGTGAAGATCGTTTTATCGGTCTGTTTTCATCTAGCTTTTACAATAACAGCGCAGCTGATGTTCCAGTGCTTAAGAGTAAAATCAATCGCATTATGGAGCAGTGTGACTTTGCAAAAGGCACCCATGCATACAAAGCCGTATTGAATATTCTAGAGACTTATCCGCGCGACGAATTAGTGCAAGCGCGCGAAAGCGAACTTCTAGAAGTTGCGATGGGCGTACTGCAAACACAAGAACGTGACATGTGTCGCTTGTTTGTTCGTAAGGATGTGTATGGCCGTTTCTTCTCTTGTATGGTTTACGTACCGAGAGAGCGATACAACACAGCGTTACGTCGTGAAACTCAACAGCTACTCGCTCGTGCATTTAAATCTAGCGAAAAAGTAGAGTTCACAACCTTTTTCTCTGAATCAACACTGGCACGTACACATTATATTGTTCGTGTTGATGACAACAACATAGATTACAACGTGAAAGAAATTGAAAATAACTTGGTAGAAGCGGCTCGTACTTGGGAAGACAAGCTACAAGGCGCATTGCTGGAAAGAGCGGGTGAATCTCGCGGTAATGAATTAAACCGTAAATACACCAATGCGTTCCAGTCAGCTTACAAAGATCAAGTGCTACCAAGTGCGGCAGTAGTTGATATTGAAAAGCTAGAGCAGCTTAATGATGATAACAAGCTTGAGATGCTATTCTATAGACCTCAAGAAGAGGCAACGTCGCAGCTAGTTCGCCTAAGCTTATTCCACAAGGCAGAACCCATTCACTTATCAGACGTGATGCCAATGCTTGAGAACTTCGGTCTACGCGTGATTGGTGAAACGCCATATGCGGTGAAAACTACTGATGGCCAAGTAAACTGGATCATGGATTTCTCTATGCTTATCGACAGCAAAGGGATCACTGATTTTGATAAAGTCTCAGCACGTTTCCGTGCGGCATTAACCAACGTTTGGAATAACCGTCTAGAAAATGATGGCTTTAACCGTCTGGTACTACTGGGTGGCTTAACCGGTCGTGAAGCTTCAATCTTGCGTGCCTATGCAAAATATATGCGCCAGATTGGTGTGACTTTCTCGCAGTCTTATATCGAAAACACGTTCGATCGTTACCCGCACATTGCGGCAATGATTGTTGAGCTGTTCGTTAAGAAGTTTTCGCCCAAGAAAACAGCCTCAGAAAAAGCACTTGCAAAAGTCGTTGATGCTATCTACCAAGAGCTTGAAAATGTAGCTAACCTAGATGATGACCGTATCATCCGCTTGTACGTTGATATGATCAAAGCGACACTACGTACTAACTTCTACCAAAAAGAAGCCGATGGTACGAACAAGTCATACACATCATTCAAAATTCAGCCTAGTGCAGTGCCAGATATGCCATTGCCATTACCTGCATTTGAGATCTTCGTGTACTCTCCACGTGTAGAAGGTGTTCACCTACGTGGCGGAAAAGTAGCTCGTGGTGGTTTACGTTGGTCAGACCGACGTGAAGACTTCCGTACGGAAGTGCTTGGCCTAGTTAAGGCACAGCAAGTTAAGAACACCGTTATCGTTCCTGTGGGCTCTAAAGGTGGCTTTGTTTGTAAGCAACTGCCAAGCGAGCGTGAAGCCTTCTTTAAAGAGGGTCAAGAATGTTACAAGATCTTCATCCGTGGTTTATTAGATATCACAGATAACATTGTACACGGTGATATTGTGCCGCCAGTTGATGTTGTTCGCCATGACGAAGATGACCCATACCTAGTTGTTGCAGCGGATAAAGGCACCGCCACTTTCTCTGATATTGCAAATGGTATTGCTGAGTCTTACAACTTCTGGTTGGGAGATGCGTTTGCTTCTGGTGGTTCAATTGGTTATGACCACAAGAAGATGGGTATTACCGCAAAAGGTGCATGGGAATCTGTTAAGCGCCACTTCCGCGAAATGGACATCGACTGTCAAACTACTGACTTTACTGCGGTTGGTATTGGCGACATGGGGGGTGACGTATTTGGTAACGGTATGTTGCTATCAAAGCATATTCGTCTGCAAGCTGCATTTAACCACATGCATATCTTTATCGATCCAAACCCTGATGCGGCAAGTTCTTATGTTGAGCGTGAACGTCTGTTTAACCTGCCTCGTTCGAGCTGGGAAGACTACAACAAAGAGCTTATCTCTGAAGGCGGTGGTATTTTCTCTCGTGCAGCAAAAGCAATTACGCTGAGCACAGAGATGAAGAAAATGCTTGGCACTAAAAAGTCTAGTATGACACCGAATGAGCTGATTAAAGCCGTATTAAAAATGCCAGTGGACCTACTTTGGAACGGCGGCATTGGTACATACATCAAGTCTAAATCAGAAACAGATGCAGAAGTAGGTGACCGCGCGAATGATGCATTGCGTATCAATGGTGGTGAGCTAGGTGCCAGAATCTTTGGTGAAGGTGGTAACTTAGGTGCGACGCAGTTAGGTCGTATTGAGTTTGCTTCAAACGGCGGCCGTATCAATACAGACTTCATCGACAACGTTGGTGGTGTGGCTTGTTCGGACAATGAAGTTAACATCAAGATCCTACTTAACGGGTTAGTTGCTGAAGGTGATCTGACGAAGAAACAGCGTGATGAATTACTTTACTCGATGACAGGTGAAGTCTCTGAGCTGGTACTGAAAGATTGTTATCGTCAAACGCATACGCTTTCAATTACTAAGTCTAAAGGCCCAGCAACACTTAAAGAAAAAGTACGCTTTATTCATGCACTTGAAAAAGAAGGCAAGCTGAACCGTGCCATCGAGTTCTTACCTACTGACGAAGAGCTAGCAGAACGTGCAGCGGCAGGAAAAGACTTAACTCGTCCTGAGCTGTCGGTGTTGGTTTCTTATTCTAAAATGGTATTGAAAGAGACGTTAGTGGTTGATGAGATTTCAGAAAACCCATATTACCGTCAACTTCTAGTGAACTCATTCCCGTTACCACTACGTGAGCGCTTTAATGCTGCGATGGATAACCATCCGCTACGTAAAGAGATCATTGCGACTAAACTTGCAAACAATATCGTCAACGATATGGGTCTAAACTTTATGGTTCGTATGCATGAAGAAACAGGTGCAACGGACGCGGAAATTGCCATTTGTTACTCTATTGCAAGCGCAATCTTCGAGATGAAAGAAACATGGTCTGCGATCTCTGCTTTAGACAATAAGATCCCAGCGGCAGTACAAACGGAAATGCTATATCAATTACGTCGTACGGTTCGCCGTGCTACGCGTTGGTTCTTGCGCCACCGTGATAAGTCTCAAAATATTGAGCAAACCATTACGTTCTTTGCACCAACATTTAAAGATTTAAGTGCAAATCTACACAACTACATGGTTGCAAACGAAAGTGAGCAAATCGTAGATAAAGCGCGTGATTTAGAGTCGCAAGGTGTACCTGCTGAAATCGCGCTTCGTATCGTGTCACTTTCAAGCTTGTTCTCTGTGATGGACTTAGCGGAAGTAGCAAACAGCTCTGGTCGCAAGATTGGTGTGGTGTCTAACACTTACTTCAAACTGGGTGCGAACATGGGCCTTCACTGGTTCCTTGATCAAATCACTGCGCAACCAGTAGCGAACCACTGGCAAGCACTTGCTCGTGCTTCATACCGTGAAGAGCTCGATTGGCAGCAACGTTCGTTATCGGAAGTAGTTCTGAACAGCTTTGCCGGTGATGACAGTGATATCGACCAACAAATAGAACAATGGATGGATAAGCAAGCTGGCTTGTTGCACCGTTGGCAGCAAATGCTAACTGAGTTTAAGACGTCACAAAGCCATGACTTTGCGAAGTTCTCAGTTGCACTTCGTGAGCTAATGTTGCTAAGCCACAACTGTGACACTTCCAAATAATCTAGAAATCGCTACAATACCCCAGCTTTGACTGGGGTATTTTTTTGTCTAACAGAATAGACATAATCCATTTAGCTAAAGTCACGTTAAGGTGACTTTAGCTAAGTCGATTACGTTACCAATACTGAGGAGCTACCATGTTTTACGATCTTGCGCGTCGTTTTATGTTTAACAAAGATGCCGAGTGGGCGCACGACTTTGCTTTAGGCAATCTGCGTCGTTTTGCCAATACGCCAATGAGCCTTGCATGGTCTCAATCAGTACAAGATAAGCCAGTTAATTTTTTAGGCTTGGAGTTTAAAAACCCCGTTGGCTTAGCGGCAGGCCTAGATAAAAATGCAGAATGCATCGATGCATTTGCACAAATGGGCTTTGGCTTTATTGAAGTTGGTACTGTGACACCGAGGCCGCAAGCGGGTAACGACAAACCGAGAATTTTCCGGTTACCAGAAGCAAATGCGATCATTAATAGAATGGGCTTTAATAACAAGGGTGTCGATTACCTAGTTAACAATGTAAAAGCTGCAAAATACAATGGGATCTTAGGGATCAATATTGGTAAAAATAAAGATACGCCAAATGAGCAAGGTAAAGATGACTACATTCACTGTATGAGAAAAGTCTTTGAACATGCTTCGTATATTACCGTAAATATCTCGTCACCAAATACACCGGGTCTAAGAGACTTGCAATACGGTGAAGCATTAGATGATCTATTACAAAGTTTGAAAAATGAACAAATGGATCTGATCGCCAAACATAATAAATCAGTCCCTATGTTAGTCAAGATCGCGCCAGATGTTGATGGTGTTCAGTTAACCCAAATTGCTGAGTCGTTAACGAATAATCGTATTGACGGTGTTATTGCAACTAATACAACATTAGCCCGTGATGCAGTTGAAAATCTAGAGTATGGCAATGAAGCTGGCGGACTTTCTGGTCGACCTGTTCGTGAAAAATCGACGCACGTTGTCAGCGAGTTAAAGCGAATTACCGAAGGTAAGCTGCCGATTATTGGTGTGGGTGGTATTGACAGTGCGGAGTCTGCGAAAGAGAAGTTTGCAGCCGGCGCTGATTTAGTGCAAGTGTACACGGGCTTTATTTATGAAGGCCAGCGCTGGTGAAAAGGATCGTTTCGTCCTTATAAGGATCGTTTATATAACAAAATGATCCAAAACAAAACGTTATTATAAAAAATTTCATCATTGCGTTTTTCGCGTTATACTCCCACTTACTGGTTTAGGCTAATTGGTTTGTGGGAGAGAAGTTTTGCAAGCTTCAAAAGAGTGGCAATGGATACGCTGCGAGCAAAGAAACAGGTTGTTAATTGATTTGGGTGACGAGCTTCAGCTTTGCACGCCTTTTCGAATTCGACACCTCACGGAAGATTCTGCATCAAGTCCAAATTTTAGCCTCAGCGAAGCCGAATTTTACCAAAATGTGTTTGATTATCTCTGCGGATTTTCCGTTTGGAATGACCCACAGTGCTGTCAAATTGCACTAAATGCCACAGCAGCAAAATTCCACTTACAACCTATGCAAGCCAAAAGCTGGTTTTTCAAATCTTATCATGGCGGTGAACCTGTGAGCGAAGCCGTGGTATGTTTGAATTCAAAGCTGAGTAAAGGCGAATTCTTAATCATTGAACATGACGGCCAAACGAGTCTTTGTTTGAATCTAAATGAGCAGTTTACACTTGATGAAGGTATCGAATTGGAACAGTTTCAAGCAATTAGAGTTCTTAACGATCGTTTAGCCCCGTTGGTATTTTCACACCGACTACACCAAAGCGCATAGCTTATACTTAGCCAAAGCCCCGTTTGACAGATACCATGTTGTCTTATACCAAATGTATTTTTAGCGACGCTAGTATGCTATTTCATTCTCTATTGATGTGTTACGCTGTACCCAAAAGTGCTACTTTTAGTGATTTTAGGGAACAAAATGAACTGTCTTTGTGACAACACATCACCGATGATTTATACCGAAGCGGAAGGCCACTGTGGTTATCAATGTTCGACCTGTGACATGCTTTGGCTGCCGCGTAAATTTGTAGAGTCTATTCAGCACACTTATCGTTTTTCTTATACCGATTTTCTTGCTGCGCGAACACCAGCTGAGGAGATGACGGCTCAATCATGCCCAGATGATGGCAACCAGCTCAAAGGCTATACCCTTGCCAGTGCTGCCTTTCGTGAATGCACCTGCTGTGCTGGTGTATGGTTTGAAGCTGGAGAGTTGCAAAGCCTGCTACAAAACTATCCACGAATTAGTACTGAGGTAGATGCGTTAAACAAGCTTGATTTTCTGAATTTTATTAACTTTTTATCGTAATTAATCTTCATCCAACCAAAGCCAACTAATAACTAACGATAACTTGTGTGTTATACTGCGCCCAGTTGAAATTTAAGGGTATTCAAATTGCAATTTATCGCATTGACATCTATTGGTGTAGAACAGTTACTGGTAGAAGAATTAATCGAGTTTGGCTTTGAAATTAATAAGCAAACGGTTGGTTCTGTAAAGTTCACTGGAGCTAACTTAGACGTACAAAAGTTTTGTATGATGACGCGATTTGCAACACGTGTGATGTTGTTGATCGATGACAAGCCAGAAGTAAATGACAAAGACTCATTATACAAATTTGTGCGCTTTCAAGCTTGGCAAGACTGGTTTAGTCCAAAGCAAACGTTCGCAGTAGAGTTTAATGGTACCAACAATGCGTTAAAGAATACTCAATTCTCAGGCCTAGTCGTAAAAGACGGTATTGTTGATTATTTTAATGACCTGTTTGAGCAGCGCCCAGATGTGGATAAGCAAACGCCAGACATTCGTATTATTGCAAAACTAACAAAGCAAGGTTGTGCACTGTATATTGACTTCTCAGGTCCTCGTTTATCGGATAGAGGCTACCGTGACAAGCAAGGTAAGGCGCCTATCCGTGAGCACTTAGCCGCCGCGTTGGTGAAACGAAGCGGTTGGCTTGAAGATACCAATAAACCATTATTCGATCCTTGCTGCGGTTCAGGAACGCTGTTAATTGAAGCCGCTTCAATGGCACTTGGTTTGCCAACCAACCTAAACAAAGACTTTGCATTTAAGCGTCTGCCTAGCTTCCGAGAAAGTAAGTTTGCTGAGCTAAAATCTCAACTGAATGTGCAACCTGAGCAGAAAAACCTTTGGCTAATTGGCAGCGATATAGACGAGCGTGTATTAGCCATCGCTGAGCGAAACGCTAAGCGAGCAGGGCTTGAGTCACATATTAAGTTTAAATTTGAAGATGCCAATCAGCTTAGCCTTGCCGCTAAACGTCCTGGTACTGTGTTGAGTAACTTGCCTTATGGTGAGCGTCTTGGTGGAATGGCAGAGATCATCACGCTCTATCGCAACATGGGTATCGCTTTCAAAAAGCATTATAAGGACTGGAACCTTGCACTGCTAGCCAGTGAAGAAAGCCTCCTCAAAGTATTGAAGCTTGCACGTAAAAAGTCTTATAAGTTTAAAAATGGCCCGCTAGATGTCTTGCTTAACTTGTATGAAATGAATGAAATGCAAGTGCAGCAAAATAAACAGAGCAGCGGTTTGAACTTTGAAGGGTCGAGCGCATTTGGTAACCGCCTTAAGAAAAACGTTCAGAGCCTAAAATCGTGGCTGAAGAAAGAAAACGTTACGGCCTATCGCGTATACGATGCGGATATTCCAGAATATAACGTAGCCGTGGATGTTTATAACGATAGTGCTGTTATTTTTGAATATAAAGCGCCGAAAGAAATCGATGATACCGTCGCGCAGAAGCGTTTGCAGGATGTGATCACGCTTACGGCTCAGCAGCTGAATATCGACCCGCTTAATATTGCCGTGAAGGTAAGAAAACGGCAAAAGGGCCAAGAGCAGTACAAAGCCCTAGACAAGCAAAATCGCACCGAAATTGTTGAAGAGTATGGCGCTAAGTTCAAGGTTAATCTCTATGATTACCTTGATACCGGACTATTCCTAGATCACCGCTTAGCGCGTAAATTTATTCAACAACATGCTAAAGACAAGCGGGTATTAAACCTATTTGCCTATACTGGTAGTGCATCTGTACACGCTGCTGTTGGTGGGGCTAAGTCTGTAACAACTGTGGATATGTCAAAAACATATCTAAAATGGGCAGAAGAAAACTTTGAGCTGAATGGCTTGAAGAATCCACGGTTTAGATTCGAGCAAGCCGATTGCCTAAAGTGGCTAGAAAGAGCAGTGGGTCAATATGACTTGATCTTTTTAGATCCACCAACGTTTTCAAACTCAAAGCGTATGTCTGATGCGTTTGATGTACAAAGAGATCATTTAAAGTTATTTGGCTGGGTGAAAAAAATATTGGCACCAAATGGGGTGTTACTATTTTCCAACAATAAACGCGGCTTTAAAATCGATGATATCGGTCTTGCGGCACTCGGGCTTACAGCCGAAGAGTATTCATCGCAGACTTTGTCACCAGATTTTAAGCGTAACAAACAAATTCACAATAGTTGGTTGATCCGTCATGATTAGATGCACATTATTCCACACAGAAGGATGCCATTTGTGTGAAGAGGCATTAGCGATGCTTATTCAGTTTTTGCCAGAAGCAGAAATTGAACTCATTGATATCGTTGATAACGAAGAGACGATGAACGAATACCAATATCGTATTCCAGTAATAAGAAAAGGCGAGAGCAAGCAAGAGCTTGGCTGGCCTTTTACCCAACAACAATTACAAGAATTTATTGCATAATATGGATCTTATTAGAATCGCCAAAGCCCAATTGGCTTTTGGCTCTCACCCAATACTTGACCAAGCTGATGCAGTGATTGAGTCAGGCGAGCGTGTTTGTATTGTCGGGCGTAACGGCGCCGGTAAATCCACGTTACTTAAAGTGCTTGATGATCAAGTTCAGCTTGATGATGGCGAGATAAACCGTGTTGGTGGGCTTAAGGTATCTAGACTTGAGCAGGATCCACCAAAAGGAGCCAATGGCTCAGTGTTTGATTATGTTGCCAACGGCTTACCTGAAGCAGCTGAGCTACTAATTGAGTTTCATGAAGTTAGTGAAAAGCTACAAACCAGTCAGTCTGATAAACTCATGACCAGGCTCGAACGGTTGACACAACGATTAGAGAGTGAAGACGCGTGGCGTTTTGAATCAAAGATCAAGCAGGTGCTGAGTCAATTGCAACTTGATGCCAATATGCGACTTGAAGAGCTTTCGGGTGGCTGGTTGCGTAAAGTGGCACTGGCGAAAGCGCTGGTTAGCGACCCAGATCTATTACTCTTAGATGAGCCGACCAACCACCTTGATATGCAAAGCGTTATTTGGCTAGAGCAGTTTTTAAAAGAGTTTAAAGGCGGTATCGTGTTTATTTCGCACGACCGTGCCTTTATTCGCGCAATGGCGACTCGGATCTTAGATTTAGATCGCGGCAAGCTGGTTTCTTATCCCGGTGATTACGCGCAATATCTAGAGCAAAAAGCCCACGACTTAAAAGTTGAAGAACAACAAAATGCCTTGTTCGATAAAAAGCTTGCTGAAGAAGAAACTTGGATCCGTCAAGGGATTAAAGCGCGCCGCACCCGTAACGAAGGCCGTGTACGCGCATTAAAAGCATTGCGCGTTGAACGTAAACAACGCATTGAACAACAAGGCAAAACTGACTTTAATATTGAAACTGCTGATCGCTCCGGCAAATTGGTATTTGAAGCAAAGCACCTAGATAAAGCATTCTCGCAAAAAGTGATTGTTAAAGACTTTTCAACTTTAGTGATGCGTGGCGATCGCATTGGTTTAGTTGGGCCTAATGGTGCGGGTAAAACTACCTTATTAAAAATGCTATTTGGCGATATCGCGCCAGATTCAGGCTCTGTAAAACAAGGAGTAAACCTTGAAGTTGCTTACTTTGATCAATACCGAGAAAAACTAGATGAAGAAGCAACGGTACAAGATAATGTCGCTGAGGGAAAACAAGAGGTCATGATGGGGGGGCGCTCTCGTCACGTTTTAGGGTACTTGCAAGACTTTTTGTTTCCGCCTGCCAGAGCTAGGACACCCGTTAAGGCGTTGTCTGGCGGAGAAAAAAACCGTCTATTATTGGCTAAGTTATTCTTAAAACCTTCCAATATTATTGTATTGGATGAACCGACCAATGACTTAGATATTGAAACGCTGGAGCTGCTAGAAGAAATCTTGAATCAGTATCAAGGTACGGTCTTAGTAGTAAGCCATGACCGAGAATTTATTGATAACACCTGCGGTAGTGTTTGGGCGTTTGAAGGTGAAGGACAAGTAACTGAAATAGTAGGTGGCTACAGTGACTTTGAGTTGTATCAGCAAAAGCGCTTACAACAAAAAAAGGAAGCTGAAAAAGTACATCAAGAAAAGCAGCAAGCAGTTCCGGTTAAGAAAGAACCAGCGCCAGTACGAAGTAATAAGCTGAGTTACAAATTAAAACTTGAATTAGAGTCATTGCCCAGTAAAGTAGAAGATCTTGAAGAGGCTGTGAACAAACAACAAGCACTGGTGAGCGATCCAGACTTCTTTAAACAAGATCAAAAAACCACTCATGAGGCATTGAACCATTTGGCTGAACTTGAGTCGAAGCTGGAAGCCGCGTTCGAGCGTTGGGAAGAATTAGAAGCATTACAGAATCAGCAGTAAGGATTAAAATGAAATTTAAACTATTAGCCGCGAGTGTCGCCGTTGCGCTATCGCAGCAAGCAGTCGCTGCAACGTATCAATTAACAGAATTACCTAGATACGAAAATGGTAAACATACTATTATATCAGATGCCAATGAGGCAGGTGAAGTTATTGGTCAAGCATCTAGCTTATTTGGTGTAAAAATTGATGTTTCCTATATTGATTTTAACGACTCAACACTGACAAGTTTTTACGAAACCGAAGAGAGCCGATTAAAAAAAATTGATGAAGAAATAACCTTCACGTTGGATGACATTAAAAATAATGATGCAGCAAACACCAATGCGCAGGCTCATGTTTTTATGTTGTCTTATATTTCTTCGACAAACCGCTCACAGTCAATGCAGTATCAAAAAGTCGAACGATCTCTTTCAGTCACTTTCGACAACAACTCAGCTGAAGAATTTGTTGTATTCGATGAACAGTCTCCAGATTATGACGGCTTGACTCGCTCGGTAGAAAATTACTTAACGAGCATTACCGATGATGGCACGATCGTCGGGTGGGGCTCTGCGCCTTACCAAAAGATTACCTTTACGCCTGAAGGTGAAACGGAAGAAGAAACGTATTTTGTAAGAGATTGGCGTAAAAAAGGTGTCATGGTCACACCTGCTGGTGAAAAAATTCGATTAGAACCAGCCTTTACTGAATATGGTGGCTTTTCTATAGCTGTAGATATCAAGAAAACCATTGATGGTGGTTACGTTGTTGTTGGTCAAAGCTCAACTGCGTTATCTGATCGGGCAATAGAAACGATAGAAGATAATTGTGATGGTGTTGATGAGCCTGTTGAAGTGTGCACTCAAAGTGTTACCGCACCCTTTCATACCCGCGCCTATAAATGGACCTTTGACAACGATTTTAACTTAATCGACACGACTGATTTAGGGCTTGCTTTTACACCAGATGAAGACGATGAATTAGCTTATTCAAGTATGGCAACTGCGACTAATGCAAGTGGGCTTGCTGTTGGCTTTTCTCGTGCTCGTCGACAAAGCGATGACGAACGGTTGCCATATGAACAAGCGGTTTACTTTAAAGACGGTGAAATCAAGCGTATTAAAGAAGTTGAAAGCTATTATGAATATAGCAAAGCGGTTGATGTAAACGACAACGGTATTATTGTTGGTGTATTTGGTCGGTTAACTGGCAGTTCGAGAGATAATAACTCAACCGGCTTTTATTTTGATACCAACACCTCGGAATTCAAAGAAATACCGGGGTACTATGAAAATTCGATAACCAAAGTTGGGGATATTAATAACAATGGTGTTGTCGTTGGCCATGGTGTGGCTACCAAAAGTGATAGTATCTTTGACCGTGAAGCCTTCATATACGAAATCGGGGCTGAGAAGGTGGTAAACATCAACTCACTACTTCCTTGCCGTGGAGATGATTTCCCATACACGGTAGCTGAAGCGGTTAAGATCACTGATGACAACAAAATCTACGCCATTGCGAGAAAAACTGTTGAGAGGCGTAACACGTTAGGTGGCATTGAGAAGGACAGTAGCGGTGAAATCGAGTATGAATCTGTTACCTTACCTGTCTTGCTTACACCAATCGCAGGTGAGCCAGAGAGTTGTACACCACCAGAAGCAGAAACCTACGAGCGTCAATCGGCAAGTTGGTCTTGGTTGACTTTATTAGCTTTACCTTTAGTCGCCTTAAGAAGAAGACGTAATACCAATTGAGTTAATTCTCTAAGCAATTTGAAGGATGAAATAGCATACAGCGTCGTTAAAAATTTCTCATTTAGAGCAACTAAATAGCAAAATTTTTGCCTAGCTACTCACGCTATTTCTGTGCTTCAAATAGCTCATTTACTTAATACATTTGGTATAAAGTATATATAAGTTTTACGAGATACAAAAAACTAACGGGCTTTTTTTGTGCTTATAAATTTTACAAAATCCACATGGTGCCAATACAAAACTCAGCTATACTTTCGTTAATCTTGACCACGGTTTTGCCACGCTTTGTTCACCGAACGTCGCCATAAATAATCGATACCGAAAAAGCCAATAATTGCAGCTAGGGTTGCACAAATGACAGAGCCAACCATAAATGCTGGTCCTATTGTAGTGATGCTTTGCGCTAACCATTCCCAGCTCGGTTCGAAGTGGAATGGTTGCTGTTCTTGCCCTAGCGCAAAAACGCCAACCAAATACGAGCAATAGAAGATAGGTGGCATCGTCAGGGGGTTGGTGATCCACACTAACGCAATAGATAAAGGCAAGTTAACGCGAAATGGAATCGCAAGTGCTGCCGCTAGTACCATTTGAAAAGGAACAGGGATGAAAGCAAAAAAGAGCCCCACCGAGAATGCGCCTCGCGCTGAGCGCCGATTAAGATGCCAAAGATTGGCGTCATGGAGCAGTTTGCCAAAGATTTTTAATGATTTTTGTTGTTTGATTTTATTGTGATCAGGTAAAAAGCGTTGGATCGTTTTTTTCGCCATTTGCAGCTGCATCTACTTGGATTCTGATATGTTTTGGAATAGTAATAGGGTGCTTTACTGCGGTATTTCTCCTCGATAACTGGAGAATAGCTGCGATAAGCCTATTCCTCTACTTCATAGGCCGCTATTCTAAGCCTTTTTATCGCATATTGGCAGGATTTATTTTAGGGATTTTCATTGTTCTTGTTCATTACCTCGTTTTTCACCAGTTAAATATTCAGCAACAGTGGCTTGATGGGCCCATTTCTATATCGGGCTTGGTTACTGAAGTTAAGCAAACCCCGGCTGGAGAATCCTTAGTCATTGAAATACAGCAATTCGAGAATAAGGCGCTGCCAAGCTGGAAAACAGTTAAAGCCAAACTATATCGAAATTCAGCGTTGCCAGTTTTAGTCGTCGGAAATACCGTGGAGATGCGAGCAAGTTTGAAGCGTTATCGTAGCCGTATTAATATCGGACTTTTTAACGCGGAACTGCATGCTTTTCGTAAGCAGGTTTATTTTAAAGGCAACGTTAAAAAAATAGACGCAGTTCACCATCACTTTAATTGGCGGCTAAACTATCGTGTCAAGCTAGCTAACATGCTTGATGGCTTAGAGTATAACTGGCTTTATTATATACTTTTGAGTGGAGATACGAGCAAATCAAATTATGCTCATACACAGCAATTTAGAGAGCTTGGGTTGAGCCATTTGTTGGCAATCTCAGGCCTTCATATTGGTATTGTGTTTACCATTGCCTTCTGGCTAATAAAGGCAATCTTGTATTGCTGGCCTATGGCGCTTCCGCAATCTATCAATTTACATCAAATTTGTTTATTGTCGGCGTTATTGTTCTGTGCCAGCTATGTCTTTTTATGCGGGTATAGCGTTTCTGCAACTCGTGCACTGCTCATGGCCACAACATGGGTTGGATGTTATTGTTTAGGACTTCGGTTGAAATCGAGCGAAGTGTTAACCTTGGCATTAGTGGGGGTATTGATACTCGACCCATTCGCGTTACTCAACCCCGGTTTATACTATTCATTTTTTGCAGTCGCTATCATAGTTGCCTTGATCCAAAAAGCCCGTAGCGGCTGGTTTGCAAAATTTGTTGTGCTAGCCAAGTTACAACTTGCTCTATTTGTTCTCCTTATGCCGCTCAACCTTTATTTTTTTGCAGGGATCAGTGTGATTTCGCTGATAGCGAACTTGGTAATTATTCCTCTGGTATCATTCGTTGTTTTTCCAGCCCTGATCGTTCATATTGGATTGCTCTCTAGACTCGGCTGGGAGCAGCCGTTAGCGTTAATCGATGATTTGCTTGCTTATATTATACATCTGCTAACTAGCTTACCAATTGGTTGGTTAGCTGCGCCAAGCAGTTCATCGCAGTTACTACTGTGTATTTATTGGTGTGTTGTATTGCTGTGGATACTTAGAAGTTACCTAGGCTTATTACCCTTATTGATTTACTTCGTTGATATTGAGCTTAAGCCATCACCAAACTGGCAGCTTGATGTGTTTGATGTCGGACACGGAACCGCAGTATTAATTTCGAAGAATCATGACGGGCTGTTGTATGATCTGGGAGCAAATTATTTTGGTTACTTTTCTATTTTTGATTTTGTGGTTAAGCCCTACTTGCTAAATAACAAGATTGCGTTGAAGACAACGGTGATCAGTCATAATGATGGCGATCATAACGGTGGGTTAGGGGCCTTGTATAAATATGATGGTGGCCGATCTTTACAACAATTTCATGGCGCAGGGGAACCATTAGGGTGCAAACTTGGCGCACAGACATTTCAAGGGCTTAAAGTCCATGCATTGTGGCCCAAAGCAATATCGAGTAATGACAATAACAATTCGTGTGTGATCAGCGTGAGCGATGGTCAATTTACGGTTTTGCTTCCAGGTGACATCGAAGCGACGGTTGAGAAGCAATTAGTGGCTGAACATAAAACAGCGTTAAAAGCCGATGTTCTGCTGGTGCCTCACCATGGTAGCAGCAGCTCGTCGAGCGACGAATTTATCAAAACCGTAGCGCCTAAAATCGCTATATTCTCTCGTGCCTATTACTCACCTTGGAAGATCCCAAGTAATAAGGTTATCGCAAGATATAAAAAAGCCGGAGTTAAACGCTTGGATACGGCACTTGATGGCCATATAAAGATCCTATTCTTTGAACACAAAATTGCTATTGAACGTGGAAGAGTACTGGAAAATTACTGGTTTCTCAGATAATCCATTCAGTTTTAATGATTTGAAAGTTACAATAATGCCATATAGAAAAATAGAGGCTGGCAATGCAACCAACTGATAAACAAATTTACGCTAGATTATTTAGTTACGTTAAAGACTTTAAACTAGCCGCCATATTTTCAGTGATTGGCATGATAGGTTATGCTGCAATGGATGCGTCTTTCATCACTTTGATGAAGCCATTTATAGATGACGGGCTTACTGAAGGAAATAGAGAGGTACTTAAATTAGCCCCCCTTGTTGTGATAGGTCTTGTGATAGGTCGTGGTATTTCAAACTATATGGCATCCTACTGTTTATCTTACGTTGGCTCCCAAGTTGTACGTTCTCTTAGGCAGCAGTTATTTGAACATATGTTGTATTTGCCAGTATCTTTCCATGATAAACACTCAAATGGTGAGCTTATTTCAAAGCTCACATTTGACGTAGAACAGGTACAACAAGCTGTAACTAAGGCTCTCCAGGTAATGATCCGTGAAGGGGCATTTGTTCTGTTTTTACTTGGGACTATGTTTTACGCAAGCTGGCAGCTGTCACTAATCTTCTTAATTGTAGTACCTATAGTTGCAGTTATAGTAGCCGTAGTATCAAAGCGTTTTAAAAAGATTTCGAAGAATATCCAAGATGCAATGGGTGAGGTAACTAAAAGTTCTGAACAAATGCTGTCAGGCCATAAGGTCATTCACGGTTTTGGTGGTCAAAAAAAGACCATTTTTCACTTTGCTAAATTGAACAATCATAATCGACAGCAAAGAGTGAAGATGGATGCGACTAAGGCGTTAAGTGTTTCGGTCATTCAGATAATAGCTGCAAGTGCTATGGCCGTTATATTAGCTATATTGGCAATGCCATCAATGGCTGGAGAGATTTCTCCGGGCACGTTTACGACGTTAATCTCATCGATGATGGTGATGCTTCGTCCACTAAAACAACTGGCTAACGTAAATAGCGATTTACAACGAGGTATTGCTGCAGCCAAAAGTGTCTTTGCAGTGTTAGATTTAGAACAAGAAAAAGACACAGGGACTCAGTCGTTGGTGCGTGCACAAGGTGATATTAAAGTTAAAGACCTAACCTTCACTTACCCATCAAAAAATGAGCCTGTGATAGAATCTTTGAGTCTTGATATAAAGGCGGGTCAGAATATCGCTTTGGTTGGTCGCAGTGGCTCTGGAAAGTCCACAATTTCCAATCTATTACCGCGCTATTACGATATTGATGCCGGCAGTATTGAGCTTGATGGTATTAATATCAATGCATATAAACTGGCGGACTTACGAGCACAGTTTTCAATTGTATCTCAGCAAGTTGTACTGTTTAACGATACCATTGCCAATAATATCATGTATTCGTTGGACCAACCCTTGTCTCACGAGGCATTAGAAAGTGTGGCAAAACAAGCACATGTTTGGGAGTTTGTTAAAGACCTACCGGATGGGTTAAATACCATTGTGGGTGAAAACGGGGTGATGCTTTCTGGTGGTCAACGCCAGCGTATTGCTATTGCTCGAGCGATTGTTAAAGATGCACCTATCCTAATTTTGGATGAGGCGACATCAGCCCTAGATACTGAGTCTGAGCGCTTGATCCAGCAGGCGTTAGAAGAACTAATGCAAAACAAGACAACCATAGTGATTGCCCACCGTTTGTCAACCATTGAGCGTTGTGACTGCATTTACGTGCTAGACAAAGGCAAAATAATAGAGCAGGGCGAACACCAGCAGCTGATCTCACAGCAGGGCGTATACCATGCGCTTTGTAAAATGCAATTTGGTGAACACTAAATGGCATCAAAAATAGAACAGAGCTGGTATAACAGGCCAAGCCTGTTGACCCTCTTATTGCTCCCTTTTGGACTACTATTTGGGTTGTTAAGTAACATACGAAGGTTACTTTATAAGTTGGGTTTAAGCCAAGTTTATAAAGCACCTGTACCTGTAATTATCGTCGGTAATATTAGCGTTGGTGGTAATGGAAAAACGCCTTTTGTGCTGTGGCTTGTCCCTTTTCTTGAAGCGTTAGGGTTAAAGGTTGGGATAATCAGCAGAGGCTATGGTGCGAATCCGCCTTCAACCCCATTTTTGGTAACCAAAGATACGTCCACAGAGCAAGGTGGCGACGAGCCGAGCTTATTGGCACAGCGACTAGGTTGTCCTGTAATGATAGGCTCTAATAGGCAAGCTAGCATCGAGCAATTACTGCGAAATCATGAGATTGATATTATTGTCAGTGACGATGGCTTACAGCATTACCAGCTTGCTCGTGATATTGAGTTTTGCATTGTGGATGCCGAGCGCAAGTTTGGCAATGGCTTGTGGATGCCAGCAGGACCACTACGAGAATTGCCCAAGCGTCTCAATTCAGTCGATTTGGCCATATATAATGGTGGCGTGAGCACGTATTCCTACTCACTAGAAGCATCCGGCTTTTTTCATGTTGCGGACGACACTCATGCGGCTGAAAGACAAAATAAGGGGGTTTCAGTGTGTGCAATTGGCAACCCCGCTAGGTTTGAAAACACCTTAAGAGAAAAAGGGGTTGAGCTTGTAGGTTGTCAACACTTTGCCGATCACCACCCTTATCAAGCCTCAGACTTTACGCAGTTTGGCGAAGACGCTATTTTTATGACAGAGAAAGATGCGGTAAAGTGTCGAACATTTGCAAAAGACAATTGGTATTACCTCAGAGTTGATGCCAAACCCACACAAGCGCTTGAACAAGCGGTAATAGAATTACTTAAAAAGAAAGAGATCTATCATGGCCTTTGATACCAAGTTACTAGAAATAATCGCCTGCCCAGTGTGTAAAGGCAAGTTAAGATACGACAAAGAAAACAAAGAGTTAATCAGCACAGCCGCGAAACTGGCCTATCCAATTAAAGATGATATTCCCGTGCTATTAGAAAACGAAGCTCGTGAATTAAGTAGCGAAGAGGTTGAGCAGTGGAATTCGTAGTTGTTATTCCCGCTCGCTATGCTTCAAGCCGGTTACCTGGCAAGCCACTGGCCGACATCGCGGGCAAACCTATGATCCAACATGTGTATGAGCAGGCTAGTCAGTCTGGTGCATCGCAGGTTTATATTGCTACAGATCATAACGCGGTATTCGATGCTGCAAAACGCTTCACTGACAATGTGTTGATGACAAGAGACGACCATCAGTCAGGCACAGAAAGACTAGCCGAAGTGGTAGAGCAACTGAACCTTGACGAACAAACCTTAGTGGTTAATGTGCAAGGAGATGAGCCATTACTAGAGCCTGACAATATCGCTCAGGTAGCGGCGTTATTGCATCATTCAGACGCCCCTATGGCGACACTGTGTGTGGATGTGGAAGATGTAGAAGAAGTGCTGAATCCGAATGCGGTGAAAGTAGTGTCGGACATCCACGAAAATGCGCTTTATTTTTCTCGAGCTTCCATCCCGTTTCAACGAGATAGCATGTTGCAGCTTGATAAAACGCGCATTCCTGTTGGGCACTTTAAGCGCCATGTGGGGATTTACGCTTATCGCGCCGGGTTTATTCAAACCTATTTGTCGTTAAGTGTGTCGCCTCTAGAAGTGCAAGAGTCGTTGGAGCAATTGCGGGTGCTATACCACGGCTATAAGATCAAGGTAGCAAAGGCGATTAAGCCAGTACATGCCGGTGTCGATACACCTGAAGATCTGCTGCGTGTCCAAGAGATATTAAATGAACAAACTTAACCTGATCGCCGATGAGGCAGACTATGTTGTCGCATATAAGCCTGAAGGCGTTAGCTTTCACAGTGAAGAAGAAGCGGGCTTTGTGGCATTGCTCAGTGAGCAATTAGGTTATGCACTGTTTCCTGTGCATCGCCTTGATAAAGTCACATCAGGATTGATTTTGTTAGCTAAATCTAGCGAAGCCGCTAGGCAGTTTACGGTGATGTTTTCAACTCGACAAATAGACAAATATTACTTGGCAATGGTCTCCGACAAGCCTAAGAAAAAGCAGGGTTGGATCAAAGGGGATATGGCTAAATCCCGTCGCGGTACGTTTAAGCTGGTTAAAACAAAGTTAAACCCAGCGATAACTCGGTTTTACTCTTGTTCTGTTGGGACCAAATTACGGGCGTGTATAATTAAACCGTATACGGGTAAAACACACCAGATCCGCGTTGCTCTAAAAAGCATTGGAGCACCGATTTTGGGGGATGCCGCCTATAGCGGCGAACCTGCCGACAGAGCGTATTTACACGCCTATTGTTTGGAGTTTGAGTGGCAAGATAGGCGTGTAAGCTATCAGGCGCCACCGCCAAATGAAGGGGCATTTGCTCATCTACTAACACATGAAATATTTGCAAGTTGGCAAAAGCCAAGTCAATTAGAGTGGTAACATGACTGATTCAAATACAGAACTTAGATTTGGCGGTATTGGTCGTCTTTATGGTCGTACTGAGTTAGAGGCATTAACGCAAGCACATTTTTGCGTTATTGGCATCGGTGGTGTTGGCAGTTGGGCTGTTGAAGCTTTAGTGCGCACAGGTATTGGCAGAATCACGTTAATTGATATGGACGATATCTGCGTAACTAATATCAATCGTCAATTACATGCCCATAGTAATAGTATTGGCATGCAGAAAATCGAGGCGATGCGCGAACGTTGCCTTGCTATCAACCCTGATTGTGAAATCAACCTAATCGATGATTTTTTGATGTTAGATAACATTAGAAACTACATTCAAGGTTTTGATTATGTCATTGATTGCATCGATGCCGTTAAAGAAAAAGCGGCATTAATTGCACATTGTAAGCGTAACAAGATACCAGTGATCACCACTGGAGGGGCTGGCGGTCAAACCGATCCTAGCCAGATACAGTACGGGGATGTTGCCAAGACAACTCACGACCCATTGCTGGCAAAAGTGCGTTATATTCTCAGAAAACAATATAACTTTAGCGATAATCCAAAACGTAAGTTTGGTGTGGATTGCGTGTATTCTACAGAGCAACTTGTTTATCCAAGTACAGACGGCACCGTATGTAAAATGAAGCAACAAGCTGAAGGCGGAAAAAATATGGACTGCGCTACAGGCTTTGGCTCTGCTACGATGGTAACCGGTAGTTTTGGTTTTTTTGCCGCTTCTAAAGCGATTCGTAAGTATCTAGATAAACAAAGCAAAATCAGCAAATAAGTGTGCTCGTTTGAGCACCTTATCGCAATCGGTTTGCGTTCGTTTGGATCTGTTCGACAATCGCGCGGATCCCATTCCCTCTAGACGGACTTAAATGACTTATTAGCCCAAGCGATTCGAACAGTGCATAAGCGTCAAATTGGCTCGCTTGCTCTGGTGTTTTTCCAGCATATGCCGCAATAATGATAGCAAGTAGCCCTTTGACAATACGCGTATCAGAGTCGGCAATCAGTACCAGCTGCTGTGCGTTTTCATCGAGGTCAACATATAGCCAAACTTTGCTATCACAGCCAGATACTAACGCTGAGTCAACCTTCAAAGCCTCTGGCAGAGTGGGAAGTTGCTTCCCTAGCAGCATTATTTCGCGGTATTTGGCCTGCCAGCCATGACCCTCAGAAAGTTTTTTTGTGATATGTTCAATATTCATAAGATTAATCTAATAATTCTATTGTGGCTTTTAGTGCATTAATGAAGTGCTCAATATCATCTTCGTTATTATAAAAAGCCAAACTTGCCCGTACAGTGCCGTTCACATTAAGCATTTTCATGAGTGGTTGAGTACAGTGATGCCCACTTCTGACTGCAACTCCGTACGTGTTGAGTAGCGTCGCAAGGTCATAGTGGTGCTCATTTTTGTAGTTAAAGCTGACTATGCCAACATTATTGTTGGTATCACCGTACACAGTAACGCCTGCGATCTTAGTTAGCTTTTCTAAAAGTGAGTGATAAAGCACTTGTTCATGGCGCTGAAGTGCCATTGAGTCAATACCGTTTAGGTAGTTTATTGCCGCTGCAAACCCAATAACACCTGAGATATTCGGTGTACCAGGCTCGAATTTACCTGGTGCGTCACGGTAACTGGAGTGTGCAAATGTCACCTCGTGGATCATTTCGCCCCCAGTTTTGTAGACGGGCAGGGCATTAAGCAATGCATATCGGCCGTAAAGTCCACCAACACCCGTTGGACCCAGTGACTTGTGAGCAGAAAAAACATAAAAGTCGCAGTCTAATGCTTTTAGATCTGGTCGCAAGTGCATTAAAGACTGAGCACCATCAATAACCGTTTTAGTCCCGAGGGCTTTACAGAGCTTAATTAAGGGCTCAATTGGCTGGATATTACCCAAGGCATTAGAAACATGTCCGATCGACAAGATATCCGGTTTATGTGCCTGTAACAGCGCAATAGCCCCTTGTTCATCAAGCACACCGCTTTCAAGCATAGGTAAAACCAACAATTGTGCACCAGTACGTTTACAAGCTTCTTGCCAAGGTACGATGTTTGCGTGATGCTCAAACGGGCTAATCACTATCTTACTGTTAGCATTTAAGCCGTTACTAAGGCAGTGAGCCAATAAATTTAATGATTCTGTGGCACCGCTTGTCCAGACAATTTCTTTAGCTGAAACATTTAAAAAGGTGGCAATCGTTTCCCTTGCGCCTTCGTACCGAATTGTGGCGTTTTCGCTCAGCGTGTGTAAACCTCTATGTACGTTTGAATTTTCATTTTCATAAAAATTTTTAATGACATCGATTACTTTGTTCGGTTTTTGCGCGGTTGCAGCTGAATCTAGATAACACAAAGGTTGTCCATCAAGCTGTTTATTAAAAATGGGAAAGTCATCGCGCAGAGCGTGGATATCAGTCATAACGTACCTGAGTTAAATTAGCAGCGGGATTTTAACGAATAAGCGGAAATAATAAAACAAAAAAGGCCGCAAAAGCGGCCTTCTCATAATAAAACGCCAGTATTATCTGTCGTTTTTAGCTTTGTAGTCGCGAGACGTGTAGCCTTTGTAAAGCTGACGTGGACGACCAATTTTGTGTCCTGGTTGAGATAGCATCTCGTTCCAGTGAGAGATCCAACCCACAGTACGAGACATAGCAAAAATAACCGTGAACATACTGGTAGGGATACCAATCGCTTTTAAGATGATCCCTGAGTAGAAGTCTACATTCGGATATAGCTTCTTCTCGATGAAGTAAGGGTCCTCTAGGGCAATTTGTTCAAGTTTCATTGCAACGTCAAGCAGTGGATCTTGAATGTTTAGCTCTTTAAGTACTTCGTGACACGTTTGACGCATTACTGTCGCTCGTGGGTCGAAGTTCTTGTAAACACGGTGACCAAAGCCCATTAGACGGAACGGATCGTTCTTGTCTTTTGCTTTTGCAACGTACTCGTCAATGCGGTCAACAGAGCCGATTTCTTCTAGCATTGTTAAACATGCTTCGTTTGCACCGCCGTGTGCTGGGCCCCAAAGAGAAGCAATACCAGCTGCGATACACGCGTAAGGGTTCGCACCTGAAGAGCCTGCAAGACGTACTGTTGATGTAGAAGCGTTTTGCTCGTGGTCTGCGTGAAGCATGAAAATACGATCCATTGCTTTTGCAAGCACTGGACTTACTTCATAATCTTCAGCCGGTACAGAGAACATCATGTGTAAGAAGTTTTCTGCGTAGCTCAAGTCGTTGCGTGGGTATACGAACGGCTGGCCGACGTTGTATTTGTACGCCATTGCTGCGATTGTTGGTAGCTTAGCAACCAATTTAATTGCACAACGCATACGTTGATCTTCATCAGAAATATCAAGATCTGAATGATAGAACGAAGATAATGCACCAACTACACCGCATAGCATAGCCATAGGGTGTGCATCTACACGGAAGCCTTGGAAAAACGCTGCGATCTTCTCGTGCATCATGGTGTTGCGAGTAATCTCATCTGAGAACTCAGCTAGTTGTTCTTCGCTTGGTAATTCACCATTCAATAATAGGTAGCAAAGTTCAATATAGTTAGAATTTTCAGCAAGTTGCTCAATTGGATAACCGCGGTGAAGCAGTACACCTTTGGCACCGTCAATGTAAGTGATAGACGAGTCACAAGAGGCAGTCGACATAAATCCTGGGTCATAAGTAAATAGGCCGTGAGCGCCTAAAGAACGAACGTCAACTACGTCTTGACCAGCTGTACCTTCGTAAATTGGTAACTCAATCGGATCGTGACCATCAATATGGACTGTGGCTTTTTTATCTGCCATCTATTTGTCTCCTATTTAATAACAATATTCTGATTGTTATGTTGTGATACTAATGTTAAGCAAATTCAGATCATTCTAACTTATAACCTAGGTTAAAAGTCAATTTTTCTGTGATTTATGCATAAATGTATAATAAATATTCTATAACGATTAAATATTAGACCATTCGCTAATTCGCAAGCGTCTCTATCTAAACAAGAATTGTAAAAGGGCGCATAGCCTTATATACTGTCAACGGTTTTATACCGTATCGTCTGTGGGTAAACCTATTTTTACATCAATTTTTTACACTCGAGTGAACTTTTTGGTGTCCTAATTGGTTTATCTAGAGTGTGCCATCTACATTTGCAATATGTAGGTGGGTTTCATAAAAACAAGTAGATGAGCTCCTTTGTGGGCAAAGATGGGCAAGTAACTGTGAAAAAGCAAAGACCTGTAAATCTAGATCTTACGACTATATCTATGCCGCCAACGGCTAAAGCGTCGATTCTTCACCGTGTCACCGGTGTTGCTTTCTTCTTCGCTTTGACCTTTGTGATTTGGGCTTGGTCTGAATCCCTTTCTTCTCCTGAAGGCTTCGAGTTTGTAAAAGAACTGATGTCTGGCTTTATTGCGAAATTTATCGCATGGGGCACCCTAACTGTATTGTCTTACCACATCATCGGTGGTATCCGTCACATGATCCAGGATATGGGACATTGGGAAGAATTAGAATCAGGCAACAATAGCGCAAAGATTGCATTAGCACTTTGGGTTATCGTAGCAATTTTGGCTGGAGTATGGATATGGTCTTAAATCAAGCGACTCTAAAGCGTGATGGCGTACAAGACTACGTGTCACTGCGCGCGACAGCGTTAATTATCCTAGCTTATGCGGTATTCATCGTAGGCTACCTTCTATTGACTCCTGAACTGACGTATGAAGCTTGGTCAGGGTTGTTCTCAAATCTTGCTGTTAAAGCAGCAACAATGATTACACTCGTTTGTATCATGGTGCACACACGCATTGGTTTGTGGCAAGTTCTAACAGACTACGTTAAGAACTCAACAACTCGCACTATCCTTGGCTTTGTATTAAACCTTATGGCTTTAGCTTACGTAGCTATTGGTCTGTTTGTTCTGTGGGGTGTTTAAGTGAAATATAACGTACGTGAATTTGACGCAGTAGTAGTGGGTGCGGGCGGCGCGGGTATGCGCGCAGCACTGGCTATCTCGGAATCAGGCAAAACTTGTGCTCTTATTTCAAAAGTTTTCCCAACTCGTTCTCACACAGTATCTGCGCAAGGTGGTATCACTGTAGCGCTAGGTAACTCTCATGAGGATAACTGGGAATGGCACATGTACGATACGGTGAAAGGGTCTGATTACATCGGTGACCAAGACGCTATCGAGTATATGTGTAAAACAGGTCCAGAGGCGATCACTGAGCTTGAGAATATGGGTTTACCGTTTTCTCGCTTTGAAAATGGCCGCGTATACCAGCGTCCTTTCGGTGGTCAGTCGAAAAACTTTGGTGGTGAGCAAGCGGCTCGTACAGCAGCTGCAGCAGACCGTACTGGTCACGCATTACTTCACTGCCTGTATCAGCAAAACGTAAAGAATAAAACAAACGTTTTCTCTGAATGGTACGCGCTGGACCTAGTAAAAAATGACAATGGCGATGTAGTTGGTGTAACTGCAATCGACATCGAGTCAGGTGAAATCACTTATTTCAAATCTAAAGCTGTTGTACTAGCAACTGGTGGTGCAGGTCGTATTTACGCATCAACAACGAACGCTCACATCAACACTGGTGATGGCGTTGGTATGGCGGTACGAGCTGGTATTTCTATGCAAGACATGGAAATGTGGCAGTTCCACCCAACGGGTATTGCTGGTGCTGGTGTACTAGTAACAGAAGGTTGTCGTGGTGAAGGTGGTTATCTTCTAAATAAAGACGGCGAACGCTTCATGGAACGTTATGCGCCAAACGCGAAAGACCTAGCATCACGTGACGTTGTAGCACGTTCAATGATGACAGAAATTCGTGAAGGTCGTGGTTGTGAAGGTCCTTGGGGTCCGCACATCAAGCTGAAGCTTGACCACTTAGGTGCAGAGACACTAAACCTACGTCTACCAGGCGTATGTGACCTTGCGAAAACGTTCGCACACGTAGACCCAGCTGAAGAGCCAATTCCAGTTATTCCTACTTGTCACTACATGATGGGTGGTGTACCTACAAACGTAAATGGTCAGGTTCTGAACGTTGATAGTCAAGGCAACGAAAAGATCGTTGAAGGCTTGTTCGCAGTAGGCGAGATTGCGTGTGTATCTGTACACGGTGCAAACCGTCTGGGCGGTAACTCTCTACTTGACTTAGTAGTATTCGGTCGTGCGGCGGGTAACTTCCTTGGTACTTACCTGAAAGATGCTGAAATTGCTAAAGAAGCAAGCAACGACAATGTGGACGCTGCACTGGCGCGTACTAATCGTTGGGAAACATCGGCGAAAGGTCAGGGCGAAGACCCTGTACAAATCAAGAAAGACTTGCAGCAATGTATGCAGCTTAACTTCTCGGTATTCCGTGAAGGTGATGCAATGGCTGAAGGTCTTAAAGAACTTAAAGAAATTCGCGAGCGTCTACAATACGCACGTCTTGACGATAAGTCTGCTGAATTCAACACGCAACGCATTGAGTGTCTAGAGTTAGATAACTTAATGGAAACTGCGTACTCGACAGCGGTGGCTGCAAACTTCCGTACGGAAAGCCGTGGTGCACACTCTCGCTTCGACTACCCAGATCGTGATGATGAAAACTGGTTGTGTCACTCTATTTACAGTCCAGAGACTGAGTCTATGAGCAAGCGTGAAGTTAACTACGCACCTAAGACTCGTGAAGCATTCCCACCGAAAGCACGTACATACTAGGAGCTAAGCGATGGCAACTTTAGAATTATCTGTTTATCGTTATAATCCTGATGAAGATGCAGCACCACGCATGCAGGACTACACTCTAGAAGTAGAGGAAGGTCGTGACATGATGGTGTTGGACGCTCTGATGCAACTTAAAGAGCAAGATCCATCTTTATCTTTCCGTCGTTCATGCCGTGAAGGGGTGTGTGGTTCAGACGGTATTAATATGAATGGTAAAAACGGCCTTGCCTGTATTACTCCGATTTCTGCATTGCAGAATGGTGGTAAAGGCAAAGTGGTTATTCGTCCATTACCAGGTCTTCCGGTTATCCGTGACCTAGTAATAGACATGAGCCAGTTCTATACGCAATACGAGAAGGTTAAGCCATTCTTGATCAACGACAAGCCAACAGGTGGTGAAGAACGTCTTCAATCAATTGAAGATCGTGAAAAGCTAGATGGTTTGTATGAATGTATTCTTTGTGCATGTTGTTCAACGTCTTGTCCTTCTTTCTGGTGGAACCCAGACAAGTTCATCGGTCCTGCTGGTCTTCTACATGCTTATCGTTTCTTGGCAGATAGCCGCGATACAGCAACAGAAGAACGCCTTGCAGATCTTGATGACGCGTTCAGCGTATTCCGCTGTCACAGTATTATGAACTGTGTTAGCGTATGTCCTAAGGGCCTTAATCCAACTAAGGCAATTGGACAAATTAAATCAATGTTGTTAAACCGTTCGGTATAACACATACTACTAGCTAAGATGGCAAGCAAAAGCTTGCCATCTTGTTTTCGTTTGAGTTTCTGCGCTAGATAAAAGGGCTAATAGATGCACGAAGGTGTGATGAAGGCATGGCTAGAATCTTCGCATTTGTACGGCGGTAACGTTGCGTACGTAGAAGATCTATATGAGGCGTATCTAGATGATGCAGCTTCAGTGCCAGAAGAGTGGCGAGAGGTGTTTGATCAACTGCCAAAAGTTGATGGTGTGGATGTTGACACTAAACATTCAGAAGTAAGAGCGCAATTTGCAGATCTTGCTAAAAACAAACACAGAGAAGTCGTGGTATCCGCAGAAGGGTCTGCTGATGCCAAGCAAGTTAAAGTTCTGCAGTTAATTAATGCATTCCGTTTCAGAGGTCATCAGAACGCTAACCTAGACCCGTTAGGGATTTGGGAAAGAGAACGTGTTCGCGATCTTGACCCTGCTTTTCATGATTTAACTGACGCAGACTTAGATAAAGAATTTAATGTTGGCTCTTTTGCTTGTGGCAAAGAGACAATGAAACTCAAAGACTTGTACGCTGCACTCAAAGCGACTTATTGTGGCTCTATCGGTGCCGAGTACATGCACATCACTTCTACCGAAGAAAAACGTTGGTTACAACAACGTTTAGAATCGACCTTCGCTAAGCCGCAATTCGACAAAGAAACTAAGCTAAGAATTTACAAAGGGCTTACCGCAGCGGATGGCCTAGAAAAGTATCTAGGCGCGAAATTCCCTGGTGCGAAGCGTTTCTCACTAGAAGGCGGCGATGCGCTGGTACCCATGCTGAAAGAACTGATCCACCGTGCAGGTGAAAGTGGTCAGCAAGAAGCAGTAATCGGTATGGCTCACCGTGGTCGTCTAAACGTGCTAGTGAATGTATTGGGTAAAAACCCACAAGAACTATTTGATGAGTTCGCTGGTAAATACGGTGAGCAAGCAGGTTCAGGTGACGTTAAATACCATATGGGTTTCTCTTCAGATTTCGGTACGAAGGGCGGCAATGTGCATATGGCATTGGCATTTAACCCATCACACCTTGAAATTGTAAACCCAGTTGTAATGGGATCGGTACGTGCTCGTCTTGACCGCTTAAATTGCCAAAGTGGATCTAAAGCATTACCAATCACAATTCACGGCGACTCTGCAATTGCAGGTCAAGGTGTAGTACAAGAAACGTTTAACCTATCGCAAACACGTGCATACGGCGTTGGTGGTTCAATTCGTATTGTTGTGAACAACCAAGTTGGTTTCACTACATCTAAACGTGAAGATACGCGTTCGACTGAATACTGTACTGATATTGCGAAAATGGTTCAGGCACCAATTTTCCACGTTAACTCAGATGATCCTGAGGCGGTTGCGTTTGTTACACAAGTTGCACTTGATTTCCGTAACAAGTTCAAGCGTGACGTGGTGATTGACTTAGTATGCTACCGTCGCCACGGTCACAACGAAGCTGATGAGCCAAACGCAACTCAGCCGTTGATGTATCAAAAAATTAAAAAGCACCCAGTACCGCGTCAGTTATATGCTGAGCAGTTGGTTCGTGAAGGTGTGATTTCTGAAGAAGATGCAAAACAACTTTCTGACGAATACCGTAACGGTCTAGATAAGGGCGTTTGTGTAGTCGAAGAAATCCAAAAAGAAACTAAGCACTCATCTGATTGGTCTAAATATGTTGGTCACGATTGGGACACGCCATATGAGCCAAAAGTTGAACTAGAAAAACTAAAAGCGCTTGGTGAACAAATTGCCTCTTACCCTGAGACACACAAAGCACAATCTCGTGTCAAAAAGATCTACGACGATCGCAAATTAATGGCGAAAGGCGAGAAAATGCTTGATTGGGGTATGGCTGAAACACTAGCTTACGCTACTCTAGTCGACGAAGGTACGGACGTACGCTTAACTGGACAAGACTCTGGCCGTGGTACATTCTTCCACCGTCATGCGGTTGTTCACAACCAAGCTGACGCGTCAACGTATCTGCCACTGCAAAATATCCGCGAAGGCCAAGGCTTATTTGAAGTATACGACTCGGTACTTTCTGAAGAAGCGGTATTAGCATTCGAATATGGTTACGCAACAGCAGAGCCTACATCACTAGTATTGTGGGAAGCCCAGTTCGGTGACTTTGCTAATGGAGCGCAAGTTGTATTCGATCAGTTCTTAAGCTCTGGTGAGCAAAAGTGGGGCCGTTTATGTGGTCTAACATTATTGCTACCTCATGGCTATGAAGGTCAAGGTCCTGAACACAGTTCATCACGTCTAGAGCGTTACTTGCAGCTTTGTGCTGATCACAATATGCAAGTTTGTGTGCCGTCGACACCTGCGCAAGTTTATGCAATGTTACGTCGTCAGTCGGTACGTCCACTGCGTCGCCCATTGATAGTAATGACGCCGAAGTCACTATTACGTCACCCGCTGGCTGTTTCTAGTCTTGAAGAACTATCTGAAGGCGTATTCAACAACATGATCGACGAGATTGATGATATCAATCCTGAAAACGTTGAGCGTGTTGTATTCTGTAGCGGTAAAGTATACTACGAACTATTACAAGAACGTCGTAAGCAAGAGCTAAACAACGTTGCTATTGTTCGTGTTGAACAATTATATCCGTTCCCTCATAAAGAGATGGACGAGATTATGGCTCGCTACCAGCACGTTAAAGATTTTGTTTGGTGTCAAGAAGAGCCACAAAACCAAGGTGCTTGGTACTGTTCACAGCACCATTTCTGGGAAGCTATTCCAGCTGGCGCGAATTTGACGTATGCAGGTCGTAAGGCTTCTGCTGCTCCAGCATGTGGATATATGTCTACACATACTAAAGAACAAAACGCGTTAATTGCTGACGCTTTAACAATTAAGAAATAAGGAATAAGAGATGACAACCGAAATTAAGGTTCCTGTTCTTCCTGAGTCTGTTGCTGATGCAACGGTTGCTACATGGCATGTAAGCGTTGGCGATAAAGTGACTCGTGATCAAAACTTAGTTGACATCGAAACTGATAAGGTCGTTTTAGAAGTGGTAGCGCCTGAAGACGGTGTTATCGTTGCGATTTCTGAAGAAGAAGGCGCAACTGTTCTTGGCGAACAAGTTATTGCACAACTAGGTGCTGCTGATGAAGCAGCTCCTGCTCAATCAAATGAAAAACCAGCAGCGTCAGAATCGGCGCCAGCATCAGAAGGTAAAGAAGTGGACATTAAAGTACCTGTACTTCCTGAGTCAGTAGCAGACGCTACTATCGCAACTTGGCACGTTCAACCAGGTGAAGCGGTTAGCCGCGACCAGAACCTAGTTGATATTGAAACAGATAAAGTGGTTCTTGAAGTTGTTGCACCTGAAGACGGTGTGATGGGTGAGCACATTCACGCTGAAGGTGAGACCGTACTAGGTGATCAAGTTATCGGTAAAATCGTTGCCGGTGGCGCGCCAGCTGCATCATCAAGCGAGAAGAAAGAAGAAGCGCCAGCCGCTGCTTCTGACGAAAACTCAGATGTATTAACTCCATCTGTTCGTCGTCTTATCGCAGAGAAAGGCCTTGATGCTTCTAAGATCAAAGGGTCTGGTAAAGGCGGTCGTATTACTAAAGAAGACGTGGATGCTTTCCTTAAAGCACCTGCAAAATCAGAGTCTAAGCCTGCAGCTTCTGCACCAGCAGCGCCTGTAGGTGAGCGTACACAAAAACGTGTACCAATGACGCGTCTTCGTAAGACAATCGCTAACCGTCTATTAGAAGCGAAGAATTCAACAGCAATGTTGACAACGTTCAACGAAGTAAACATGAAGCCAATCATGGATCTTCGTAAGCAGTACCAAGAGGTATTCGAGAAGCGTCATGGTATTCGTTTAGGTTTCATGTCTTTCTACGTGAAAGCGGTAACTGAAGCGCTTAAGCGTTTCCCTGAAGTTAACGCGTCTATCGATGGTGACGACATTGTTTACCACAACTACTTCGATATCAGCATCGCAGTATCTACACCTCGTGGTCTAGTGACTCCGGTATTACGTGATTGCGATAAGCTATCAGTTGCAGAAATCGAAAAGAACATTCGCGAGCTTGCTATTAAAGGTCGTGACGGTAAGCTAACTGTTGACGATATGACTGGCGGTAACTTCACTATCACCAATGGTGGTGTGTTTGGTTCACTACTTTCTACGCCTATCATCAACTTGCCGCAGTCTTCAATCTTGGGTATGCACAAAATCCAAGAGCGTCCAATGGCAGTAAACGGTAAGGTTGAAATCTTACCTATGATGTACTTAGCGCTATCTTATGACCACCGTCAAATCGATGGTAAAGAGTCAGTGGGCTTCCTAGTAACGATTAAAGAGTTGCTTGAAGATCCAACACGTCTACTACTAGACGTATAATATTTGTTTAAAGAATAAGCTGTATGCTCGCATACAGCTTTTTTTTTGCGCCTTTGGTCTAAGTGGGGTTTTCATCAGAAGCCTTGGGATCTATACTATGTGCGCAATTTGGGATAGCTGATTATTTGCATAAATATTCAGCTTTTTTAGTATAAAAAATTGGATAAAGCATCATGAATTTGCATGAGTATCAGGCAAAACAACTTTTTGCCGAATATGGTTTACCTGTATCAGAAGGCTTTGCTTGTGATACACCTCAAGAAGCAGTAGAAGCTGCTGGTAAAATCGGTGGAGACAAGTGGGTTGTTAAGTGTCAAGTACACGCAGGCGGCCGTGGTAAAGCTGGCGGTGTTAAACTTGCAGACAGCAAAGACGAAATCCGCGCATTCGCTGAAAACTGGTTAGGTAAAAACCTAGTTACTTACCAAACAGACGAGAAAGGTCAGCCAGTAGCTAAAATCTTAGTAGAAAGCTGCACTGATATTGCAAATGAACTATACCTAGGCGCTGTTGTTGACCGTGGTTCACGTAAAATCGTGTTCATGGCATCAACTGAAGGTGGTGTAGAGATTGAACAAGTTGCAGAAGAAACTCCTGAACTAATTCACAAAGCTGAGATCGACCCACTAGTAGGTCCTCAAGCTTACCAAGGTCGTGAGCTAGCGTTCAAACTAGGTTTGAACCCAACTCAAGTTAAGCAGTTCACTAAGATCTTCATGGGTCTAGCGCAAATGTTTATCAACCACGATTTTGCATTACTAGAGATCAACCCTCTAGTAATCACAGACGCTGGCAACCTACACTGCCTAGACGGCAAAATCGGTGTAGACGGTAACGCATTGTTCCGTCAGCCTAAGATCCGTGAATTCCACGATCCTTCACAAGAAGATGCGCGTGAAGCACACGCAGCAAGCTTCGAGCTTAACTACGTTGCACTAGACGGTAACGTTGGTTGTATGGTTAACGGTGCAGGCCTTGCAATGGGTACTATGGACATCGTAAACCTACACGGTGGTAAGCCAGCTAACTTCCTAGATGTTGGTGGCGGCGCGACGAAAGAGCGTGTATCTGAAGCATTCAAGATCATCCTTTCTGACGACAACGTTAAAGCAGTACTAGTTAACATCTTCGGTGGTATCGTACGTTGTGACATGATCGCTGAAGGTATTATCGGTGCGGTTAAAGAAGTTGGCGTAAGCGTACCAGTAGTTGTACGTCTTGAAGGTACTAACGCTGAAGCTGGTCGTGAAGTACTAGCTAACTCAGGCCTTGACATCATTGCAGCTGAGTCACTAACTGACGCTGCTGAGAAAGTAGTTGCTGCTGCGGAGGGCAAATAATGTCTGTACTAATTAACAAAGATACTAAAGTAATCTGTCAAGGTTTCACTGGTGGTCAGGGTACATTCCACTCTGAGCAAGCTATCCAGTACGGTACACAAATGGTTGGTGGTGTTTCTCCTGGTAAAGGCGGCACAACTCACCTAGGTCTACCTGTATTCAACACTGTACGTGAAGCGGTAGAGTCTACAGGTGCTACTGCATCTGTTATCTACGTACCAGCAGCTTTCTGTAAAGACGCTATCCTTGAAGCGATCGACGCAGGTATCGAGCTAATCGTATGTATCACTGAAGGCATCCCTACATTAGATATGGTTGATGTTAAAGTGAAGCTAGAAGAAACTGGCGTTCGCATGATTGGTCCTAACTGCCCAGGTGTTATCACTCCAGGTGAAACTAAGATCGGTATCATGCCAGGTCACATCCACATGCCAGGTAAAGTAGGTATCGTGTCACGCTCTGGTACTTTGACTTATGAAGCAGTTAAGCAAACTACTGACGCTGGCTTCGGTCAATCTACTTGCGTTGGTATCGGTGGTGACCCAATCCCAGGCACTAACTTCATCGACGTACTAGAGATGTTCCAAAACGATCCGCAAACTGAAGCTATCGTAATGATCGGTGAGATCGGCGGTACAGCTGAAGAAGAAGCGGCTGAGTACATCAAGCATAACGTAACTAAGCCTGTAGTTTCTTACATCGCTGGTGTTACTGCTCCTCCAGGTAAGCGTATGGGTCACGCTGGTGCAATTATCGCAGGCGGTAAAGGTACAGCTGACGAGAAGTTCGCAGCACTTGAAGCAGCGGGTGTTAAAACAGTTCGCTCTCTTGCAGAAATCGGTTCTGCACTAAAAGAGAAAGCGGGTTGGTAAGTTAATACCACACGTTAAAAAAGGCTCCTGATGGAGCTTTTTTGATCTGCTTAACTCAGCGAGGGGATTATGCCTTTTCACACACTGGGCCAGCTTTGTGAAACCACAAAAAATGAGATTTTGACACTCATTCAGCAAAGCCCTACGTTAGACATTAAACACTTCAGCCGTAATGAAATATTGCTACAGCAAGGGCAAATGCAACGCTATGGTTTTTTTATTCATTCAGGCAAGCTAGTGTCATCTGTGGTGAATGATGTAGGAGAGTTAAGACACAAGGAGTTTTACTTTCCTGGTGAGCTTTGTATTTTATATGCTGAGTGGATCCAAAATGCACCTAGCTACTTTCAAATATCTGCTCTGGAAGAGGCGGAGGTTGTACTGGTTCCTTTGTCTTTGCTGGCACAAGATAGTTTTCAAGCACTTAAGATCAAGTTATTAGAGCAACAGCTTTTGTTTAAAGAGGCAAAAGAAGCATTCTTACTTCTAAATACAGTAGAGCAAAGGTATTGCTTCTTACGTGATGAACGTCCTCATTGGCTTGCTAGTTTGGCAAATTATGATCTTGCTAACTATCTAGGCGTGACACCTCAAGGATTATCACGACTAAAGTCACGAGTCAACAAGACATAAGCGTCGATAATCTAGCTCTAACAGCGCTAGAGGCTATATTCTCGTTCTACTTTGGCAATTCGAGTGGTATAGCTTTTATACCATTTTTTGTTGCCATTCTTTTGCGCCTCAATATGCTCAGCGTTGGCTTTCCACGCTTTGATTGCTTCTAGGTCTTGCCAATACGAAACCGTGATCCCAACTTCTTCACGAGCTGATTCTATACCTAAGAATCCAGGTTGTAATTGTGCAAGCTCTACCATTCTTGATGCGGTTTGGGCATACCCATCGTCGTCGTTGTTTTTGATATTGGTAAAAATCACGGCGTAATAAGGAGGGGGTGGGGTGTTTGCTATCATTGTTTAAGCGATGCTCCTGATTATAGGTAATTAGCTTATAGCAGTAAATGCAGGTCGAGATCAACCATAGTAAAAACTTTGTACAATAATGATTTTTCGTATAAAAAACAAAAAAGGGCCAAATGTTGTGGTGGCAACAATTGACCCGGCAAATGGCTATTGATTGTTTGCGTTCTGCTTATACCAAATGTGTTAAGTAAATGAGCTATTTCATCCTGCAAATAGTAGAGAATTAATTCAGTTGGTATTACTGTGCAAAAGATTAACAATGGCTTCAAAATTACGTCTTGAGTGCTCTTGTTGTAGTGCTTGACGTAAGGTGGCTTTAATCCCTTCACTTTTTTGTTGGTTTGACAGCGCCTTAATCGCGGCATAGCGAATAGCTTCATCGCTATTATTTACAGCAAAGTTCAATACTGAGTCACTCACATTGGCCGTCATTTGATAGTGACCCAATGCGGTAATTAACGCTTTGGTGTTGCGACCTGAATGCGCGCTAAGGTGAGACTCAAGCTCTCGGTAAGCGTCTCTACTCTGTACCATACCCAGTGCGCGGATCGCTGCCTTTTCTATTCTCGCATTACTATTTTGCAAGTAATCGTCAATGAAGGGGACATGTGAATTATTACGGCTATTACCCAGAGCGGTAATAAGATCAGCGGTTTTATTGTCGTTATCACTTAGCGTAATATGCTCGACAATAGCTTGGTCTAACCGGCTAGCTGCCGCTGAGTTACTGCGGTTGTTGAGAATAATACCCAGCGTCATATAAAAACTAGAGACAACCTCAGGATCGGCGCTAAGAAACCCATCATTTAATAATGCAATTAGCTGGTTGGCGGCGTTATCCGACAATGGGTTCTGCCCCTGAGTTAGCGCGCGTAGTGCCCGAAATTGCATTTGAGGTTTATTTTTGGTGTTTACCAATAATCCGCTGAGCAGATGTTGGCTTGCAGGCGTGTCTAATTGTCCTAAGGCATTGAACAATCTCATCTGCGCTTTATCGCTAATACGACTCGTTAAAATGACCGCACTTAGCTCACCTATCACGGCATCGAACTCTCGTAATAGCAACGCTAGGGTATGGGCGTCAATTTGACTGATGTCTTGCTCTGTTACTAAGGCTAAGAGCCGTTTAGTGAGTGCACTTTTTTCCGCGTCACTCAATTGCATGTCGGCTTTTGGCCACTGCAATAGGTCGTTATCCATCATAAACAGTGAAGTTGGAAACGCTTGCGTTACTTTCGTAATGTCGAAATCTTGCTGTGAATGAAATTTAAGATCAGTTCCAGAGAGTTCCAATGATTCAGCGCCAGCGCGCTTATCTAAAAAACACGCAGAGGGAATGATCTCTTGCGCCGAATTGAGCACGTTAACAGAGGAAAAAGTACTCAGGGTATTTGGGTCTTTTAGTTCATAGCTTAATTTAGAAAAGAGCAATGCGGTGCCATTAGCTGTTGCCACAGGTTTGTAGCGCGCACGATATTCTCCTAAATTATCCCGCTCTGGTTTTATCTTTGAGTTACCATTTTGGTACTGCAAGAAAAATGCTAACCCTTTAAGCTGTTCTTGCGCTTGCAAAGATAAATGATGAGAAAAATAAAACTCAGTGATAAGCCCGCTATTATCTAACTTAAACGCAAAAGGCAGCTCATATTGTGGCAGTGGGGTACTATCGCCTTCAGATAGCGCTACCACATTGTCGGCTTTAATTGCCCACCAATTTTGCTCAGCGCCTTTGGTTACCGATAACACAGAAAGCTGTCCGGCCAGTTCAATTTCGGTTTGTTGCGCACTGTGGTTTAACTTGCTGTAATTAAAACTGGTAGCGGTTTTGATATTAAAGCTAAATTGAGGCTGACAAAGTGCTGCGCTGGCTGACAAGCTGAGTAGCGCCAACCAAGGCGCTACACAAATGCCTAATAGGCTTGGACGTATCATAGGTCGATTTCGTCCTCTTTAGAGTACAATGTCCATGATTTATTAAATACACTATTGGTTTGGTATAACCAAAGGTCGTAGCGATTGGTTTTCTTCCCACATGGGTAGGGAATACCCCATTTTTTACACCATTTTACCCCGATCGTCTCGGCGTAGAGCCCAAACTTACCAGAGATAACATCCAAATCATTTTTTAGATCAAGGGCGTAATAAATGTGTGGACGGCTATTATCGTTACTTGCTAGCGCAAAGCCTGCGTTTGACTCGAGAGAAAAGACATTATCAATTAAGGTTAGAATGGCTTGAACACCGGCAGAGGCGAGACCAATATTGATGCCGCCACGTCCAAAAGCACCAAAGCCGACTGTAAATAGCTCACCTTCAGCATACAGTTCAGCATTGTAGCCAACAGTTAAACCAAAGCCTAAGTTACCGTCAACACCAGCCTCGACATTCATAGGAATTGGTCCGATGGTAAAACGGGCTTGTGCAAGTACTTTTTCTTCTTCCCAGCTTTTCTCCCAGGATTTTTCATACTTATTGACATAGCTTTCGTCTTCAAACACCACATTATTAAAAATAACCATTTCCGACGCGTAGCCCGTGTTATTGCCGCTCACATAGGCACTACCATCATACGAAATACTAAATAAAGTATTTTGGGCATTGAAAAAGTATGCTTCAACCGTACCTTCCCCCGTGATCCTACCGCCAATATCTCCGGTAGGTACAATAAGGAGTTGACCATTGAGGTCAACGCCAACGCTAAACTTTGAACTATCGCCGTAAGATTTATCGTAGGTGCTTGCGAGCTTGATGTTTGCCAGTCCAATACTTGATTGGCGAATTGGCTGTTTTATTCCTGCGCTCTGTGGTGCCGGCTCATTATCCTCAGTGAAGAAGTAAAGTGGAATACTGGTTTCTATAATATTGTTGTCAGTGCGAGCTTCGGCGTTTTGTGCAAGATCGGTGAGTACAAAGCGAAATGCCAGCGTTTGCTCGGTATCGTTATTATATGACGCATACACTTGTTGCAGCAGTTGATCATCGAGTGCGATATCAAACCCTATGTGCTCGTCATGTAAGCCAGCAGTGAACTGATGAACGATGTTTTCTTCGTAGCTTTGAGAGACTGCATTCCAAAAATGGGTTGGTTGCCAATTGCCGTTTATAAGCACTTCGGCTGTGATATTCGCTGCGCCAAGGTTATTACCCTCATAGTCGGCTTCGAGAAAGCCCACTACATCTGAATGGTGATGGCTAGTTCCGTTATTTGTTGTTGGTGGCTCAAGGATCAACGCTGTTTGACCAAACTCGGCAGCAAGTAATTTATAGTCATGACTCTCTTGAACTCGAACATGAATGTCGGCAAATGGAAAATCACCTTCAGAGAACGGCTCATGATCAACAGAAGGGTGGTTATCATCTTCAATGTCTTCTGAGTGGTCATCATGTGGGTCTATTTGCGCAATGATGTGATAATGACCACCAATGAGTTGGTTTGGAATGGTAATTTCCGTCTCAAAATTATGCAGGCCTGTGCTCACCTGAGAGAGCTCGAGTGCGGCCACTTTGTGCACTTCTTCTATTTCGACTTCATCACCGCTTTGCTCATCTAGTTCGCTTGCGTGAATAAGATAAAAGTGCACGTCAACATCAATATTTTCAAACCCTGATATATTAACATCATAATAGGTTTTGATGGTTTGGTTCGGCTCCAGTGTATCTAACGGTCCTGTGGAAATCTTAGTGATTGCGATATTGTTAGGTGCTTTGCTGTTGTCTAAATCACAGCCCGATAGGGTGGCTGCCATTGCGGCGCTGAGTAAAATAGGGGTAAGCCGATTCATCCAAGGTACTCTTTATAGGTCTATTATCACTTAATGCTATCTTTTGATTATGGATCAAAAGTGGAGGTTAGCTACAAAAAAGAAGGGCTTGAACAGTAAAAGCGTCGTTTGGCAACGACCTAAACGTGAATGGAACCCTTGTGCAATTCATGTTTTAACTAAATCAACGAAATATATTACTTAACCTGAGTTTTGGCTATGGAATAGTATAATTCATTGTTTTTAAGTTTAAATTTAATTGTTTTCTTATCTAGCCAGCCAGTTTTGTGATTGCACCACTTCCGCGTTCAACCTTTAGATAAGAGAGTTCACCTCCAATAAGCGGCTATTGGAAGTAAATTCAACGCCGTTAGCGTCAAACCTACCCCCTCAAATTGAGCTGGTATTACTTAGTTGCGAATGGGTCATCGATAGCATGGGCAGGTTCGGTAAACCAACGCGGACCATCGTCGGTCATATAAAAATGGTCTTCCAAGCGAATGCCAAATTCATCGGGAACCACAAGCATAGGCTCATTTGAAAAACACATTCCAGCGGCAAGCGGCTCTGGGTTGTCTTTGACTAAATAAGGCCATTCGTGGATATCCAGACCAATGCCATGTCCGGTACGGTGCGGACAGCCTGGTAATTGGTAATCTGGGCCTAATCCGTTGCTGGCAATATACTCTCTCGCGGCTTTATCTACGGCACCACAGGTAGCGCCAATCTTAGCTGCATTAAAGGCGGCAATTTGCGCTTGCTTTTCAATTTGCCAAACGGACTTTTGCTTTTCGCTGGCCTCGCCAAAAACATACGTACGGGTAATATCACTAAGGTAGCCATGGAGTTTACAGCCAGTGTCGATTAGAACTACATCGCCTTTTTTGAGCGTTTGTGGATTTTTTACACCATGTGGGAATGACGACGCCACCCCAAATAGCACAATACAAAAATAGTTGCCCGGTGCTCCCACTTTTTTGTGTGCATCGTTAATGAAAGCTTCAACCTCTGTGGTTGTGATCCCTTCATAGAGCATAGAAGCCGTTGCTTTATGTACAGCAAGCGTCATGTCCATTGCGCGTTGAATAAGGGCTATTTCATTGGCCGATTTATGCATTCTGCAATGGGCGGTTACTGCCTTTGCATTGATAAGCGAAAGCTCAGATGCCGCGAGTCTGATCCCATCAGCAACAAAAAACGCAGTGCTTTCGTCAATGGCGAGTGTGCCTGTGCTATCAATATTGAGTGTGTTAAGTACGTTTGCGACGAGCTCGTAAGGAGACTCTTCTTCCTGCCATGCATGAATAGGGCCCTCAATCAGCCAATAATCCTTAATGGAGCCTATTTCAAAAAACGGGACGATAAACTGAACTTGTCCATGTGCAGGTAAGATTGCACCTACCAAACGCTCACTGGCGTACCATTGCAAACCCGTAAAGTATTTTAAATTTGTACCAGCATTTAAATAGAGTGCATCAATGTTGTTCTGCTGCATATATTGTTGAGCTTTCTCTATTCTTGCTAAATACTCGCTTTCGCCAATTGGCGCTACGCCTTTGGTCATATCTTCTAAGTTATCTAGCGCTTGCTGCGCACTTTGGTATGCAATACCTTTCATTTTTTGTGATCCTTAGCTAATTAAATCGAGCAATACTAAAAGGAGTAAGATCGATGTCGTTGGGCTTGTTGTCAATCAGATCTGCGATACATTCACTTGAAATTGCGGCTTGGGTCAGTCCTAAGTGCTGATGGCCTAGGGCAAAATAAAGGTTGTGATGATTTGGTGCAGGTCCAATCACAGGTAAATAATCTGGGAGTGAAGGACGACAGCCAACCCATAGCGTTTCACTATGTTGTGGCAGAGGCTGCCTTAATAAAATACTTGCATGATGCAATAATGCGCGAGCACGGCTGTAATTGGGTTTGCTATCCAATGCAGCAAACTCGACAGTTCCGGCAAGTCTCAACCCTGTTGCCATTGGCGTCATAATAAATCCTCGTTCATTCGATGCGACGGGTCTTGCCAGTGTATTGTTCACTGTCAACATATTATGATAACCACGCTCAGCAATCATGGGCAGTGGGTAACCTAAAGATCCACAAAGGGTTTTACTCGCCACCCCTGTAGTTATAACAACTTTGTCGAAGGTCGTCTGGTGCTCTGCTGCATTAAGTATGTAGCCGTGCTCTGTTTGTGTAATCTTTTCGACTGCGCTTTGTTTGAATTCTCCTCCCAGTTGAATAAACAGTTCAAATAACGTTACACAAAGGGCATAAGGATCTGTACTGTGCGCCACTTTATCAAAATACAGTGCCCAGGTAATGGTACTTGATAGGCTCGGCTCCATTTCTCGGGCTTGATCACCGGTAAGTAAGCTGACCGAGATGTCTTGTTTGGCATATTTGTTATAGCTTTGGCGCGCTGAGCTTTCGTCACCTTCAAATACCAGTAAACTGCCGTTGCTAGATATAAGTGTATGATATTTATCACCAAGTAATCGCTGATATGCGGGTAGTGCGCGTTCATTTAGACTTCTGAGAGCACTTGTTCCAGTTCGGAAACAGCGACTTTTCATTTGCGTTAAGAATCGTACGAACCAGGGAATATTCTTGAGTAGGGAGGTTGGCTCAATACGCAAGGGCCCCACTGGATCAACTAACATGCCAGGTACCTTTGTTAGCAAAGTTGGATCTGCCATAGGAAATACTTGTTCGGTGGCAAAATGTCCTGCGTTACCTTTAGAGCAGCCCTCTGCTGGGCGGCTTTTATCAAACAGAGTGACGGCGTGACCTCGTCGAGCCAGCTGTAGCGCCATCGTGATCCCAATGATCCCTGCGCCAATCACTGCAATTTTATTATTATTTTCCACAGCTTACCTCATGCTTCTAAATTGTATCTCTTCCTAGCCACATGAGTAATGGCAAAGAGTACCGACATTTAAAAAATTTACTTTAATTAAATCAGTTAATTAGATTTCTATTACCTAGTCATTTTATGAGAGAAATAAAAATTCCCCGTTTTGAATATTGATTATTGTATACAATATACCTATTATGGCAAGCACAATAACTAAACAACCTAAGAAAAGGCGAGAACCATGAAGGTAAATTGGCAGGGTGTATATCCAGCAGTAACCACTCAATTCCATGACGATGAAAGTATCAACTTTGACACCACCACCGCGATGATAGATAACCTGATCAACGAAGGGGTTCATGGCATCATAGTATTAGGCACCGTAGGTGAAAACTGCTCTCTTACGGCAGACGAGAAACGCCAAGTCTTAAAAGCCGCAAGAGAGGTAGTTGGTGATAGGGTGCCACTGCTAAGTGGTGTAGCAGAAACCACAACCGCACTTGCTGTTGAATTTGCTAAGGATGCTGAAGCGCTCGGTATAGATGGACTGATGGTATTACCAGGAATGGTTTATCGCTCAACTGAGCGCGAAGCGATCCATCATTACCAACAGGTAGCGCGAAGCACGGCATTACCTATTATGATTTATAACAATCCGGTGACCTACGGTGTCGATGTGTCTATTGAAGGCATGAAAACCTTAGCTGACGAGCTCAATATTGTTTCCGTAAAAGAAGCAACGGAAGATACCCGCCGGATAAGTGAGCTTTTTAGCGCCTTTGGCGATCGCTACGTGGTATTTGGTGGTGTTGATGATATTGCACTAGAGAGCCTAATGTTGGGCGCGACGGGTTGGATCTCGGGGTTGACCAATGTATTTCCACGCGAGTCGGTGGCTATTTATAAACTTGCTGAACAAGGCCGCTATGAAGAAGCACGCGAGCTGTGGCGTTGGTTTTTACCTTTACTACGCTTAGATACTATTCCCACACTGGTGCAATGCATTAAATATGCAGAACAATTAGCTGGACGCGGTAGTGAAGTGACTCGCGCTCCAAGATTACCTCTTACCCAAGAAGAAAAAGCTTATGTTAGTCGCTTGTTCGATGAAGCGATGGCAAGTCGTATTGACTTAAGTAAATATAACTTGGACTAAGCGTATGATTTTAGGCACCTACTATTGTATTGATGGCCACACCTGTGGCAACCCCGTGCGCTTGGTCACAAGCGGTCATCCAACGCTTTTGGGCGAGAGCATGAGTGAAAAGCGCCAACATTTTTTACGTGACTACGATTGGATAAGGCGCGCACTGATGTTTGAGCCCAGAGGCCATGACATGATGTCGGGTGCCTTTTTATACCCACCGACCACTGCTGATGGGGATGTGGCAATCCTATTTATCGAAACCTCAGGGTGCTTGCCTATGTGTGGGCATGGCACTATCGGGACAGTCACTTTTGGCCTTGAAAGCGGCCTTATTACCCCAAGGGAATATGGTGTACTCAAACTTGATACTCCAGCGGGACGAGTGAATGCCTATTATGAGATGAAGGCAGGTAAAGTGTCTTGGGTAAAGCTCTATAATGTGCCGGCATTTTTGGCATATCAAACCATGCCTGTCCACGTTGATGGGCTAGGAGAGCTCATCGTTGATATTGCCTATGGCGGCAACTTTTACATTATTGTGGAGCCTCAAAGTCGATTTGCCGGTGTGGATCAAAGCTGTGCCGCAGACCTACTGGCGTGGAGCCCTAAAGTACGGGCGGCAGTTAATGCGCAAATAAACCCTGTTCACCCTGAAGACTCGACCGTATGTGGTGCCTCCCATGTGTTATGGACAGGCGCGCCACAACATCCAGATAGTCATGCGGCCAACGCAGTATTTTATGGCGATAAAGCGATTGATAGGTCGCCTTGCGGCACTGGTACAAGTGCACGAATGGCACAGTTGTTTGCAAAAGGATTGCTAAAAGAGGGCGATACTTTTGTTCATGAGAGCATCATAGGCAGCCAATTTATCGGCAAGGTTGAAGGTATCACTGAAGTTGCGGGAAAAGCCGCAATTCTGCCAAGTATTCAAGGCTGGGCACGCCAAACGGGGAGTAACTGCATCACTGTAGATGACGAAGATCCGTATGCATTTGGTTTTCAAGTGCTCTAGCCGTTAAGACTGAAAGAAAACAGGAGCTAACAATGAATTTATCAGGAAAGAGCTACATCAACGGTGCGTGGCAAGCCGCACAAACGGCATCAACGTTTTACGCGTTTTGCCCCGCAACCAATGAACCGTTAACGCAAGCATTTTTTAACGCCAGTGAAGCACAAGTAGAAGAAGCCACTAATGCAGCGGAGCAGGCTTTTAAGGCTTACCGTAAAACCTCGATGACTGCTAGAGCAGAATTTTTAGAGACCATAGCCCAAGAAATTCTCGCCTTAGGTGATGAGCTAATAACCACCACAATGGCAGAAACTAACCTGCCAAGGCCTAGGCTTGAGGGCGAGCGTGGCCGCACGGTAAACCAATTAAACGCATTTGCCGCAGCGCTGAGAGATAACCTAGCAGAGCTCAGTCTAGATAAAGAAGAGCAAGCCGACCCAAATCGCACGCCGCTGCCTAAGCCAAAAACACAGCTTAAGCATATTCCTATTGGCGTTGTTGCGGTGTTTGGTGCATCAAACTTCCCTTATGCTTTCTCAACGCTCGGAGGCGATACCGCAGCTGCTTTAGCCGCTGGCTGCCCTGTGGTGTATAAAGGTCATCCAGCACATCCAGCAACGTGTGAACTAATGACTAAAGCTATTGCCACAGCAATAAGCAAGTGCGATATGCCCAGCGGGGTGTTTTCTATGTTGCAAGCGAAAGCTTACGATGTCGCACATTGCCTGGTTAAAGCCGAGCCTATCAAAGCGGTTGGATTTACAGGCTCCTTTGGCGTTGCAAAAGCATTGCAAGACACCATCACGAAGCGTCATGAGCCTATCCCACTCTACGGTGAGCTTGGCAGCGTAAACCCGCAAATTGTTTTACCTGAAAAAATACAGTCGCAAGGTGCAGAGCTTGGTGCACAATTTGTCCAGTCTTTACTGATGGGCAATGGTCAATTTTGTACTAGCCCCGGTATTTGGTTGGTGCCAAGCAATCATTCACAAACATTTATCGAGACGGCTAAGCAAAATATTAGCGCAGCGCCTTCTGATACCTTATTGACTCCAGGCATTTTAAAAGCTTATCAAAACAGCATCGCGGTGCTAAAAGCACACCCTCAGGTCACCTTATTAAGCGCTGGTGAGCAAGCACAGTCGTTTCACGCCAGCGCCCATTTGTTCTTTACGGATAGTGAAAGTTTTACAGCCGACGTAAGGCTTAAAGAGGAGGTCTTTGGCCCAAGTGCTTTAGTGGTGAGCTATGACAACTTAGCGCAGCTTGAAGACTTAATCGCAGACTTAGATGGACAGCTCACCGCCAGTATTCATGGCACTGAGTCTGACCTACATCAAGCCGAAGATATTATAGAGGCGTTACAATACCGCGTAGGTCGATTGATTTACGGGCAAATGCCAACGGGCGTTGAAGTGTGTGCCACCATGAACCATGGTGGCCCGTTTCCGTCATCAACCGATGTACGTTCTACATCGGTAGGGTTAGAAGCGCTGAAACGATTCGTAAGACCAATTTGTATACAAAGTTAAGCAAACCAAGCCCATAGTACTGCTATGGGCTTTTTTATTCAGACCTAATTCGCACATCAAACTTATATACTCGACAAACATGCAATTTGAACTCAGATACGTTTATAATGAGTTCATAAAACAATAATTACTAAAGACTATGGCGATTGTACATAAAACTCGAACTCAATTAGTTGCTGAAGCAATTCGTGAAAAAATCCTCACTGGCGAAATCAAAGCGGGCGAGCCGCTGAGGCAAGCCGCGCTAGCAGATGAGTTAAATGTAAGCCGTATTCCCGTTAGAGAAGCACTCCTGCAACTAGAAGCCGAAGGCTTAGTGAACTTTGAAGCGCACAAAGGTGCGACGGTCACGCGCTTAAGTGCCGAGCAAATCGATGAAATATTTGATCTACGGGCATTGTTAGAAGCCGAGCTGTTACGTCACTCAATCGACAAGTTAACCGCACGCGACCTGCTAGAAGCTGAAGCCATCTTAGCCGAGCTTGAAGAAGCAATGGCCGCTGGCGATACACAGCTGGCAACTGGTAAGCTTAATGCCGAATTTCACAGCAAACTCTACAGCAAAGCGCAGCGTCCACAAACTCGTGAGCTGGTGGATGTGTATAGTAAAAACTCCGAGCGCTACGTGCGTATGCACATCCTACTTGCTGGCGGCATAAAAACCGCACCAGAGGAACACCGCCAGCTATTAGAATTATGCCGCGATAAAAATACCGACGGAGCTTGTGACTTTTTGAAAAAACATATCACCGGCGCAAAAGATGATATTAAAGCGCTGCTGCTAAAGCTTGAAAGCGAGCAGTAGGTAAATTTGGTTGTATAGGTCCTAGTGGATTTCTGAATAATAGTCATATCTATTCTCATGGCTATTGTTCAGGACGCTGTGATTACATTTATATCAAATTAGAAAAACAAGTGCTCATTAACACCCGTAGTAGAGGCTGCTCCTTACCCAAACATAATCATATCTAAGCCCCCAACTTTGATCTATATCATCCTCGCAAGACTAAAGTCTCATCAAAACTTGGCGGTTTTTTATCTATCTTTACTAAGTTCCAGAGAAACTGAGTAACTTATTATGACAACAACAACTTATCAACAGGCATATCAAACATTTTCCCAAGACCCAGAGGCATTTTGGCTTAAAGAAGCGGCACGACTTGATTGGCATACGCCACCAAAAGTCGGACATAACCAAGACCAAGAGGGGCTGAGTCATTGGTTTAGTGATGGTTTGATGAATACCAGCTATTTGGCACTTGACCATCATGTACACCAAGGCCGAGGCGAGCAAACTGCATTAATTTATGACTCGCCGGTGACCAGTACCAAACGCAAAATTAGCTATGGCGAGTTGCTCTCTCAAGTCAGCCATTTTGCAGCTGGCTTAAATCAACTTGATGTAAGTGTAGGTGATAGGGTGGTAATTTATATGCCCATGGTGCCAGAGGCGGTCGTTGCTATGCTTGCATGTGCGCGCGTGGGTGCTATTCATTCGGTGGTGTTCGGCGGTTTTGCACCTCATGAGCTTGCGGTGAGAATAGATGATGCGAAACCAAAACTGGTGATCAGTGCGTCTTGCGGAATTGAAATAGGCCGCACTATTGAATACAAACCTATGTTGGATGAAGCTTTGTCGTTGGCAAAACATCAAGTAGAGCATTGCATAGTGTTGCAGCGTGAAGCATACCAAGCACAAATGTCGTCGCCAAGAGACTTAGATTGGACGGTGGTGGCAAACACGCCTGAATCCTTTGATGCCGTGCCCTTACCAAGCACGCATCCGCTTTATATTTTGTATACCTCTGGCACCACGGGTACACCCAAAGGAGTAGTGCGAGAGCAGGGCGGCCACGCTGTAGCATTAAACTACAGTATGAAAACCGTTTACGGCATGGAGCCCGGAGAAGTGTTTTGGGCAGCATCCGACATTGGCTGGGTTGTGGGGCATTCTTATATTGTTTATGGCCCACTGATTTATGGTTGCACCAGCGTATTATACGAAGGAAAACCGATTAAAACCCCAGACGCAGGGGCGTTTTGGCGGGTGGTTGAAGAATATCAAGTGGCAGCACTCTTTAGTGCGCCCACGGCATTTCGTGCCATTAAAAAAGAAGATCCAAGCGCAGCGCTTTTGGCTAACTACAACACCAGCAGTCTAAAAACGCTATTTTTAGCTGGTGAACGACTCGACCCTGCCACCTACGACTGGTTACAGTCCACTACAAAGCTGCCGGTAATCGACCACTGGTGGCAAACCGAAACGGGTTGGGCAATTGCATCTAACCCAGTTGGAATTGAATTGATGCCTACAAAGGCCGGTAGTGCCACTGTTCCCACGCCCGGCTATCAAGTTGAGATCCTTGATGTGGACGGCAGTCCATGTGAAGCCAATCAACAAGGTGTTGTTGCGGTGAAATTACCACTTCCTCCCGGTTGTTTAACCACTATTTGGAATAACACGGTGCGCTTTAAAGGCAGTTACTTATCACAATACCCCGGTTATTATCTCTCTGGTGATGGCGGGTATTTTGATGAAGACGGCTACCTTTTTATTATGGGCCGCACCGATGACGTAATAAACGTAGCCGGACATAGACTGTCAACCGGTGAAATGGAAGAAATCGTTGCTGGCCACAATGCAATTGCAGAATGCGCGGTATTCGCCGGTAAAGACGAGCTAAAAGGCCAAGTACCGATAGCCATGGTGGTATTAAAAGATGGCGTAAACACCACTGAAACGGCCATTGCAGAGGAAATAAGAAGCCTGATCCGCGAAAAAATCGGCGCGATTGCCTGTCTTAAAACCATTAAAGTGGTTGAGCGTTTACCCAAAACCCGTTCGGGTAAAATTCTCCGAAAGAACCTGCGCCAGCTGGTGGACGGAGAAGACATTATCGTACCATCTACCATTGACGATCCCGCTATTATTGAAGAGCTAAAGCAATTGTGGGATGTGAGCCAACACCAATAGTCTATTTGATGTTAGCTCACATCCACCCCGCGATATTTTGAGCGTATTTCGGGTAGGAGCGGGTTCACCCCGCGATATTTTGAGCGTATTTCGGGTAGGAGCGGGTTCATCCCGCGATTTTTCGAGCGTATTTGTGGTAGGAGCGGGTTCACCCCGCGATCTTTTGAGTGTATATCAGGTAGTAGCGGGCTTAACTCGCGATCTTTTGAGCGTATTTCAGGTAGGAGCGGGTTCATCCCGCGATCTTTTGAATACAGCTCCCCCCAAAAATCCACTATCACAATAACCCACCACAACCAACCTTGTCCGCAAACTGTCCGGTGTCCGTCCAAGCCATCTCAATAAAACCGACAAATTATATAAATTTCATATAAAACAATAAGATAAATTCTGGCACGCTACTTGTTATTAACTACCCATAATAATCGCGGACACCAACTTGTCCGCAGGGAGGTAGCATGATTAAAGATACAAGTGCGCAAGACAAACAAATTGCAAAAAAGCGAACCATAAAAAAGCCGGTGATTGCTTTGTTGGCTGTTGGCATCACCTTAGGTGGATTAACCAGTGCTTGGCCAAGCATTAACACCATTCTATCAGCAGAGCAGACCGTGTCGCGGGAGCAAGTACGTCTTGCCACGGTGGTAAGAGGTACTATCAGCGAAGATATTCGCGTTGAAGGTCGTACGCTGGCGGCGAATAACCCAGACCTATACGCCATTGCATCGGGCACAGTAACACTAAACGTTAAACCTGGTGATGCTATTAAGGCGGGACAAACGTTACTAAGCATAGACAGTCCGGAGTTGACTAACCGTTTATTACAAGAAGAAGCCACGTTTGAACGCTTACAAACTGAAGTTGAGCGTCAACGGATCTCAATTAAACAGCAGCTACTCGATACTAAACAACGCATGGAAATGGCGAAAGTAGACCTAGAAGCCGCCGAGCGAGAAATGGCGCGTTCAAAAGAAAGCATCGAAAAACAAATTATCTCAAAGTTAGAATTTGAGCAGTCAATGGTTGAGCTCAAACGCGCACAGCTTCAAGAGCAGCATGCCATTGAATCGTTAAAACTTGAGCAAGAGCGACTCGCGTTTGAGCTTAAAAGCAGCGAGCTGAGCCTAACCAGACAACAGCATATTCTAGAAGAAGTGCAGCGTCAGGTAGCCGCACTTAATATTATTTCGCCGTTATCAGGTATTGTTGGTACGGTGCATGTCCAACAAAAGCAGTTTGTACAGCGAGACGCCGCATTAATATCACTGGTTGACCTTTCTGAGCTCGAAGTTGAAGCGCAGATCCCAGAAATCTATGCTGAAAACCTTGGTGTCGGCATGGCTGCGGAAGTATTTATTAATCAATACCAATACCGAGCTAAACTGGTTGCTATTTCTCCTGAAATTGAGGCCGGTCGCGTCAGTGCTCGGGTACGCTTTGACGAGCAGCCAAGCGGCCTTCGCCAAAATCAAAAGGTATCTACAAGAATTATCCTGTCGCAAAAGCAAGACGTGCTCAAAGTAAGGCGTGGCGCATTTGTTGAAACTGGTGCCGGGCGATTCACCTACGCGGTTGTCGGTGAACAGGCTGATCAAACACCAATTCAGCTAGGTGTAAAAAGTATTTCTGAAGTTGAGATTGTCGACGGCCTGAGTGAAGGGCAAGAAATCGTGATCTCAAGTTTAGATCCGTTCAATAACAAAGCGCGGGTATTACTCGGGAAGTAGCCCCATCTTGCGCACCGAATAAGAATGAGAAGGAATAGACAATGTTAAAGATGAATGAAGTAAGCAAAATTTACCGCACTGATCTCATAGAGACCCATGCGCTCAGTAATGTCAACTTAACCATTGAAGAGGGTGAGTTTATTGCGGTTACAGGGCCGTCAGGATCGGGTAAAACTACTTTTTTGAATATTGCGGGTTTATTAGAGCGTTTTGAGCGTGGTGACTATTTTCTAGATGGCGAAAACGTTGCCAGTCTTAACGATAAAAAGCTGTCACAGCTAAGAAACGAAAAAATTGGCTTTATCTTCCAAGGTTTTAACCTCATTAGCGATTTATCCTTGTACGACAACGTTGAAGTGCCGCTCATTTTTCGCGGGATCAAGGCCAGTGAACGTAAAAAGCGTATTGAAGAAGCCCTTGAGCTTGTTGGTCTTGCAAGCCGAATGAAGCACCATCCCGCTCAGTTAAGTGGTGGGCAACAGCAACGTGTTGCCATTGCCAGAGCATTGGCGGGTAAACCTCGATTCCTATTGGCGGATGAGCCAACGGGTAATTTAGACAGTTTAATGGCAAGACAAGTAATGGATTTACTACAAGAAGTGAATCAAGCAGGTACCACATTAATTATGGTAACGCATGACAATGAACTGGCAAGGCGAGCCGGTCGCAACATCCAAATTCTTGATGGTGAGCTAACCGACATCACTAAATCTCAGCTAACCGAACTGGCAGTATAGGAGCAGATAATGAAAGAGCTAATACTGTTAGCTTGGCAGGGGCTAAAACAAAAGCCCAAGCTGAGCGCATTGATGATTATTAACCTTGCGGTTGGGATCACCTTGATGTTGACGATGTCAGCGATTGTAAAACAAAGTAGTAGTGAAGTGATTGGTTATAAGGGCGATTACTTGTACACCGCAGGTTTGAACTTTTTTGACGGTGACCAAGACGTAGTTGATTTTAACCAATTTCCACGCTGGACTTATCAAGATGCGCAAGCGCTTAAGCAAGCTGAGCTGCCATATGAATCACTATCATTTAACTACACTACAGAGTTTATTGTGGGGCTGGCAGATAACTCAGTTAGGCCAATCAGTGTAGATGCTGCCAGTACCGACAGGCATATGTTTACTGTACTGGACGCGCCATTTATCTACGGTACGCCTTGGAGTGAGCAAAATGAACAAAGTGGTGAAGCGGTAGCCGTGATCAGTAAAAATGCCAACGACCATCTATTCGGGGGAACGAACTCTGTTGGGCAATTTATTCAAGTTCAAGGCGAACAATTACAAGTCGTGGGTGTGGTTGATTTAAGCAATTATAAACGTCGTTTCCAAGATTTGAGCTTTAGTAACAATTACAATCATGATGCTTTTATTCCATTGCAATATGCCTATGCGCAAAACTTTCCGAGAACAGGACAAGTAAGTTGTCGCACCAATGAATTGTACACCGCAACTAACCCACGTAGCGGCAGTATCGACATGTTGAAAAGCGCTGAATGTGGTTATTTGACGGTTTGGTTCCAGTACCAAGAAGACAAGAAGACGGCGCATCTTGCAGAACTAAAAACTTGGTTAAATAACTATATTGCAGATCAGCAGGCGGTAGGCCGTTTTCAACATAAGAATCTCACTGACTTTTATAGTATGGGCGAGCTGTATATTTTGATCCAACGCTTTATGGCGTGGGAAGCCATTTATCTGACTTTTTCATATTTATTATTTGGCATTTGTTTAGTGAACACGGTGGGGATCCTACTGGCCAAATTCCAAGCCAATCGCAAGCTTATTTCTCTTTACCGAGCCCTAGGTGCAAATCGTGGTGTGATCATGAAAATTCACTTTCTAGAAATTCTCATGCTCACAGTCGCCTCTGTGGTGCTTGGTTTTGTACTCGCATTTGCAGGACTTGAGTTGATGTTCCATTTGCGTATGTATCAGGCGGATTATATGGCACTTGCTGAGCAAGTACGGCAAATCTATCAGTTCGATGGCAAGTTGGCACTTTGGACGACTATTGGGATTTTCTTAGCGGTGGGTCTATCTGGGTTATATCCGGTATACCGCAGTAGTCGCGTATCACCAGCTGCAGAATTAAGGGGGTAATCATGGCGATTAAACATATTTTAAAGCTGATATTAAAGCAAAAGAGCATTTCATTGTTAATCATTCTGCAAATTGCTATTACTGTAATGATTGTCAGCAACACGGCCTTTATCAGCTATGCAACGCTACAAAATTGGTTGATCCCATCAAAGTTGGAAGAGCAGCAAATACTTAATGTGACGACGCGTGTATTTGATACCTCAGTAAACGTACAGTCACTTATCGAGAAGGATATTCAAGCGATTGAAAACCTACCGGGGGTTATCGCCGCATCTTATGCTGGTAGAGAACTTGTACTAAACAGCTTAGGTCCTGGGTGGACCATTTTTAAAGATACCCAACCAGAAACGGATTATAGCGTGTTCGGCTACTTTGGCTTAGATGAAAAGGGAGTTGATGTACTTGGACTTGAGCTCGTTGAAGGGCGCAGGTTTTATGCTAGCGAATTTATTAAAGGCGACGAGACTACAAAAAATGCCGGCGTTATTATGATAAGTGACGATCTTGCTTCGTCGTTATTTGGAGATAGCTCTGCTCTTGGAAAGTCGGTGTATATTTCAAGACAGCGTATTCCTCACCAAGTCGTTGGGGTATATAAAGGTAAAATGCTTGGTGAAGGTGCCACATATAGTCAACAACCCTACAATTCAGGAGTTGTACCTGAAGTCATTTGGGGTAACCGTCAGCGGGCCAATTATTTAGTGCGAGTTGAGGAAGGCGTATCTGAGCGCATTCTAGAGGAGGTAGAAACCGCGCTTTATCATTCAGAGGGCCGTATGGTGGAGCGAGTTGAATTTGTAGCGCGTGCTAAAAAGCGTTTGTGGGATGGCCGCAGTACCTTTGCCCTTACCATGGCAGGAATAAGCATCGTTGCCTGTGTGGTCACCGCGCTAGGGATCGTCGCGCTAGTTAGCTTTTCTGTGAGTCTTAGAAAGAAAGATCACGGAGTACTTCGTGCGCTAGGTGCATCTAAAGGTAAAGTGATGTGGTCTTTAATTAAAGAAAATACAATTTTAGTCTGTATTGGTTTAGTGCTAGGCTTTGGACTTTCTATTTTACTTTACTACTTCTTGATGAATAATGTGCGCGTGCAAAGTGTGGTAGAGATCCCGCTATTGATAGGGGTGGCTATATTTACTTGGTTTGTGAGTACAGTAGCGGTGTACTTACCAGCCAAAGAGGCCGCTAAGGTTTCACCGGCGCAAGTAACAAAATCGAGTTAATAAAAATAACAAAGCCCCGCAAGGGGCTAAATCAAAAGTAAGGATAATTGGCGTTCATGAGTGTATTGGTAATTGACGACAATCCGGATGTAATTCAAGCCATAAAAGTACTGCTGTTGCTTAATGATATTCAGTGTGAAGGCGTTACTTCTCCACAGCAAGGTTTAGAGATGGTACGCAGTAAACAGTTCGACTTGGTCATTCAAGATATGAACTTTACCCGAGACACCACCAGCGGTGCAGAGGGCAAAGCCCTGTATAAAGCAATCCGAGACTTAGAGCCAGATTTACCCATCATCTTACTGACAGCTTGGACAAATCTTGAAATGGCGGTGGAGCTTATTAAAGATGGTGCGGCAGACTACTTAGCCAAACCTTGGAAAGACCATAAACTCGTCACCTCAGTGAAAAACTTGCTCGAAATGCGAGAACTCCAAGAGCAAGTAAGTAGCGCCGCGAATCAGCGCAACGCCAGATTACAAAAGCTAAAAGCGCAATACGACCTGTGTGGTGTGGTAGTAGCCGATCCGGCCATGTTGAGCTTGCTTGAAATGGCGACGCAGGTTGCGCACTCCGACGCGCCAATTCTGATCACAGGACCAAACGGCGCTGGTAAAGAGAAAATTGCAGAAATCGTGCAAGCCAATAGCAGCTATAAACATAAACCCTTTATTAAAGTGAATGCGGGAGCCATTCCCGCGGACCTAATTGAGGCTGAGTTATTTGGGGTTGAAAGTGGTGCTTACACAGGCGCACAAAAAGCCAGAGCTGGGCGCTTTGAAGCCGCTGATGGTGGCACTTTGTTTTTGGATGAAATCGGCAACTTGTCTTTGGCAGGTCAGCAAAAGTTACTAAGGGTTTTACAAAGTGGTGAGTTTGAACGCGTTGGTAGCACGGTAACAAAAAGAGTAAATGTTAGGGTGATCAGTGCCACCAATAGTAATTTACCCGAGGCTATTCGAGCGGGGACTTTTAGAGAAGACTTGTACTATCGTATCAATATGATTGAGCTTAAATTGCCGCCACTATCTGAGCGAAAAGAAGATATTGCCGTGTTGGTGGATCACTTTTTGCCTAGCAATAAGACTTTGAGTAACGCAGCAATGAAGCAGTTAAAGCATCATACTTGGCCTGGAAACGTTAGGGAGCTTGAAAACACCATAGGTCGTGCTGTGCTATTAAGCTCAGGGCAAGAAATTGAGTGTGAGCATTTAGCAATTCAAACACCACAACATGAAGAGCCGCTTGAATATACACAAGCAGATATCGAAGCAGCATTAGACAGCGCTGATGGCGTAGTCAGTAAAGCCGCACGAAAGCTGGGGTTAAGCCGCCAAGCGCTTTACCGGAGAATGGAGAAATTTGGTTTAAAATGACTCTCTCACTTCAAGCAGTGGTGTCTGCATGCTTATTCGTATCACTATTGGTGTTTGCGGCAATGTTATGGCTTGCTGCTTCGTTTGCAATACCAATTACTCTGGCAATTCCAGTGGGGCTGCTTGTTGCAACGTTAGTTGGCATTGTCGGTATCAGTTACTTTTTCTCCCGCCAACAGCGGATCATAGACTGTTTAACGGATGGGATCCGCAGTTTTAAAGATCAAGACTTTTCGGTTCAAATTACCCATTTTGAAAGCATAGAAATGTCTGATTTAATTCTGGAATATAATCGTTTATCGACAACGCTAAAAAAACAGCGCCACGCCACTAGCCAAAGAGAGTTACTACTCGATACTATTTTGCAGGTATCACCGGTATCTATTTTATTACTCAACCAGTTTGACCAAGTGGTATATGCTAATGATAAAGCGGGAAAATTACTTAATAACAACAAGTCGTTAAGCGGCCTAGTACTTCATCATGCTATCGCGAATGCAGATCCTAAGCTGCAAACCATTTTGCTACAAAAAGAATCCGGGTTTGTGACCTTTCAAGCCAACGACGAAAAGCAGAGCTATTATTTTTCACGGCAGAGCATAACGCTCAACCACCAGCCGCATGTGTTGCTTATGTGTCAAAATCTATCAAGCGAAATGAGCCGCCAAGAGGTAGGGCTCTGGAAAAATGCCATCCGCCTAATTAGTCACGAACTCAATAATTCATTAGCGCCTATTTCTTCACTGACTAACTCCGCAAATACGATTGTTGAGCGCAGTGGTAAAGAACAAAACCATGCCCTGATCCAACTGCTTCCCGATATGTTGGCAACCATTAATCGCCGTACCGAGAACTTGAGTGAGTTTGTCGCTAAATATAGCGAGTTTGCAAGATTGCCAGCCCCCAATATTACCGAGCAAGCGCTGCAGCCTATTCTCGATACCGTTAATAAACTTTACGCTTTTACTTTGCTCGCTCCGCTCCCAGTTGAACGCGCTTTTTTTGACTCGGTACAGGTAGAGCAGGTACTCATAAACCTAATAAAGAATGCACACGAGTCAGGCTCAGAGGTAAGCGAAATAGGCGTAAAGCTGCTGGTTGACTATCAACGCCTGATAGTCGTAGTTGTTGACAGAGGCGCGGGAATGGAAGAAGAAAAGCTAGCAAACGCAGTACTGCCATTTTTCTCCACAAAACCAAGTGGTACAGGCATAGGGCTAAGTATTTGCAATGAAGTTGCCGTTGCCCATGGTGGACAACTTAAACTCTTTAATCGCGAAAAGGGCGGGTTAATGGTGCAATTTGATCTACCCCTCATTGCACCAAAAACGTAGTATTGTCATTGCACTAACCCATATCGAGTAGGAGCGGGTCATCCCA
>NZ_NKHF01000059.1 GCF_002744175.1 Pseudoalteromonas piscicida | reverse complement strand
CGGGTTCACCCCGCGATTGGTTGTTGCAGAGCTTGCTGCATAAAGCGGCTCCTATCTGCTTTAAACTGCAAAAGTTATTCGCTGTTAGGGTGTGGTTTGTTACAACTGTGATACTATTTATCTTGTTTATATTAACTTATCAAAGGACTGTTCTATATGTTGCCAAGTGTACTGCGCAAAGCTGTAAATGCTTTTTCTAAAGAAACTCAATTCCAGCCAGACTATTATTTTGTTGAAGGTTTTCTGATTGGCAAAGTTGTCATCAATGATATTGCTGAAATCCACGAGTGGTTGTTGGAGTTATTTGGTGAATATGCGTCTATTTACCGTGTTCAGTTAGAAGCTTTAATGAATTTGCATGAGCAGTGCGTTTCGAGCTTGGATGGAAAAACCTATAAATTGCCAAAAGAGTGTGCGTTATCTAAGCAAGATTTTGCAGCTTCGCTGGCACAAGGAGCGCCTTTACCTAATTTTTGTCTTGGTCTGCTAAAAGCACTGGACAAGGTGTCTATCGAATACTTGTCAGAAGTGCAGAAAAATGCGGTAACAGAATTACAGAAACAACTCACCGGGTTTACAAGCTTAGATGCAGCAAAAGCAGCATTTTCACACGCTGAGCCTATGATGACTTTTGAGCGAGAAGCACGTGATGTTAAGCGTTACTTGGCAGGTGCTATTGTAGAATTAGCAGACACCTTAATGTGGGATCCTGAGTTAGACAACGAGTTCGGAGGCTTTGAGCTTGACGAAGAGTTTGATGAGGAACAAGAAGAAATAAGAAACTCAGTAATAGAGCATTTACTTAGTTTGTCTCACATTGATTCAATCCCGTTACTTGATCAGTTTATTTATAATGAAGAGCAAGACTTTATTACCCCTGATTATATTGAGGAAAATCAGGAGAATTTCTGGCTTATCCATGAAACCAGACCTTATATGGCTGTTCGTCAACGAAAGGCATGGATTTACTTTTGGGCAGACCGAGTGCAGGAGGCGGTTGATGAGCTAGAAGTGCTGCTTCGACTTAATCCAAACGATAATCAGGCCTGTCGATACCTGTATGTGAACGGCTTAGTCATCTTGAAACAGTGGGATAAACTACAAGCTTGCCTCAATGAGTATGAGGAAGACAGTATTTTTATGTTATCTGCCGAGGCGTTGATGCATTTTGCACTGCATGGCGAGAGTAAAGCCTTGGATGAGCTAAAAGCGACGCTCAAAGGCTACAACAAGCACTTTATCAAAATGCTTACAGGACAAGAAAAGATTAAACCAAAAGAGGTTTATGGCTATAGCCTTGGTTCAAAAGAAGAAGTGTTGACTTATATTGAGAATGGCGGCAAAAAAGCTTGGTTGAGTGTTGAGGGGAGCCTATTTTGGCTGCGTAAGAAGAAGTAATACCAAATGTATTAAGTAAATGCGCTATTTCATTCTTTCAAACTGAGTAGAGAATAAATGCAATTGGTATAACTCAGCGGCCAAGTGTGAGTGCCTCTGAGGGCCTAAATTACAGAACAGTTAAACGATAAAAGCCCAATAAATATTGGGCCTTGTTTGTATGATTGGGGGAGAGGTTGCCTTTATAAGTGTTCGACCATCCACTGAGCGTTTAATTGGCTAGGCTCACCATGGCGATTTAACTCCGGCCGCTCTTTGTCTTGATTTAACCAGATATACTGTTGCCAAAATTCATTTTGGATATTCCAAAGACCACCTTGATAAATCAACGTATATAGGGCTTGCTTGGGTGAATCTACAAGCTTGAGGTAGCCTGCAATTTTGTTGCTATAACCCAGAAATAGTGAAGGGGCTTGAGCGCTCCTAAAATAGTGCTGGCCCTGTGAATTCGTCACTTGGATCAAGGAAATTGGATGTGCTTGACTCAGAGTGATCGGGGTGTCGTTACTTAGAGTTTGTGCAGACAAATACTGATTATTTATCGGCGATTTAATGGCGACTTGCTCGCCGGTATCTGCATTTAGTTGTGGGTATGTCCAGCCACTAGGAGGCGTTTGCCAAGTCAGAGACTTCCAGCGCCAGTTATATGGAATATCGAGGTGTGGATCGTTTAAGTCTGCAAAGCCAGGTTCCGCCTCAATGTTGTATAGGCATTGATTACGCTCGGCCTCCAGTTGCGCAACCCGTTCTGCTTGACTGCTAGTGCCTACCTTTAGCTCTGTCATACAGGCTTCCAGGGATTTTCCTTTTCCCGATTCATTGGGGGCAAGCACATAAGTATGGTCACGCTTATTCTCATCTTGATACCAAGTCAGCATCTGGGCCTCATCAAAAGACAACCAGTTTTGTACAAGTTGTTGGGCTTCCTGCTTTGCCACGTTACGTCTCTGTGCTTTTGGGGTCGCCATGGTGCGAATAAACGCAGCCCAAAGATCTTTACTGGCTTCAAGGGCCACAATAGCAACGGGCTTCATACTGCTGATCTGGTAGGATTGCCAGCCTGCTTCTAGTCGGGTTTGAGGTTGCCAAATTACATCGCCACTGGCAAAGTTGAGCACGTCTTTGGTGTCGTGTGAATGTTGCTCAGCCCCCTCTGAGCAAAGATATGCCTTAACCTGCCAAACTTTTTCGTAGTTATCTTGAGGGAGTCGTACCGTGTGTTCTGGACTAAATGAGTCTTGAAATAGGTGAACCGCACGACCAAATAAAAAGTAATTATGATCTACCTCTGCTAAGGCAGAATGGCCACCACCGTCCCATACTTTTAGTCGTTTTTCTTCGGCCATGGCCGCATCCACAAAATGTTGCACAAATCGTTGCTGTGCGCGATAAGCAGCATCAACTCCACCTTGACCTCCAATATCATCATAGCGGCGCATAAAGTGGTCTTGCTGAATATCTGCAGGCTCTTGCGAAACTGCGCTAAAACAATTAGGGCCAGTCGGGTCTGCGCTGGCTGTTGTGACGTTAAACCCTGCAATATCGACCCAGCGTTCACCAACGATGGCTGAGTTTATACCGTCGTATCTCGGCTCATAGAGCGGGTTATTATTTAAATGAGATTGTAAGCTCGTGATTTCAGATTGGGCGGTATTAAGTTCAAGGTTTTTAGCAAGTCCGTCCTGCCAAGTATATCTTGGGTCATTCGGATCCGCTTCGATGATATGCTCTGCATTAAGTACCTCGAGAGCAGCGGTGCGCGTTAACCATTCGTGACCCATCGGCATAACGCCTTGTCCGCCAAATTGAGTGAAGGCTTGCACCGAGCTAGTGACTGCTAATCCAAAAGAAAACGTGAGCGGCTTTATTTTCATCTCTACTCCTTGAAAATTTAAAGCTTTTGTTAGAGTTAAAACTCTATATTAAGTGTTTATGTTATCATTTATTAAATAAATGTTTCAATGGGTTTGGTTTTGCAATTGTTTGTACAGGTGGAGGTGATCCAGCTTTTTAGCTGTGCAGATAATTACCTTTTTTGCTTTAGATGCTTGTTTAGTTGTGACGTTGGGCTCGCTTTACGCGGCGAGCCGTTTAACAAAATCGCGGGGTGAACCCGCTCCCACCATGGGATATTATCGCGGGGTGAATCCCTCAAATTTTAGCCTTTGGTAGGAGCCGCTGGACGCGGCGAGCTGCTCAACAAAATCGCGGGGTAAACCCGCTCCCACCATGGGTTATGAACGTGGCATAACCCCTCAAATGCTAGCCTTTGGTAG
>NZ_NKHF01000055.1 GCF_002744175.1 Pseudoalteromonas piscicida | reverse complement strand
TGCGCTTGGCGCTCCGCCTCTTCTCGTTCAGCTTGCTCTTTGGCTAACTGCGCTTGACGCTCTGCCTCTTCACGTTCGGCTTGCTCTTTGGCTAACTGCGCTTGGCGTTCGGCCTCTTCACGTTCAGCTTGCTCTTTGGCTATCTGCGCCTCACGTTCTGCTTCTTGCTGCGCTTTATCGGATTTACCAAAACCTAACCAAGATAAAAACTTATTTTTCTTTCCCATATTCACTTACGACCGTGTTAGATAAATTGCATAAACCCAAAGCAAAGTGCCGATGATCTTGATACCATACTCGAAAATGCCAGCTTGCTTTGCTTATCGCTGCAAGTTGGATTGAATTCACACTTAATTTTGGGCCTGAAAGGCAAGCCGAGGGCGGCAACCTTAGTGCTTAGACAAAATTGTGAGCAAGTGTACCATGTTCCGTGAGGATGAAAAATCCTGATACCGTGAACCTTTAATAAAGAAGCAAATTACGTCGCTATGAGAAAATCTAAGCCAAAGCCTAATACAAAACAATCTGGTTTTATTCGATTGATCAGTGGTAAACATAAAGGCCGCAAGTTACCAGTTCATGATGTAGCTGGGTTACGTCCAACTACAGACAGAATGAAAGAAACGGTATTTAACTGGCTAATGCAAGATGTTCGAGATGCTAATGTGTTGGATTGCTTCGCAGGTGCCGGCAGTTTAGGCTTTGAGGCGATTTCACGTTTTGCAGCCCATGGCACATTTATCGAGCTAGATAAGAAAGCGGCAGCTCAACTGGCTAGTAACGCAACATTACTCAAGCTAGATAATGTAGATATCATCAATCACGATGCGTTAGCTGTATTGGCCAGCAATCCTAAACAGAAACAATATGATTTAGTGTTTATTGATCCACCTTTTCGAAAAAATCTAGTTTCACCTTGCTGCGAATTACTTGAATCAAACGCTTGGTTATGCGAATCGGCCTTGATTTATGTTGAATTTGAACAAGAGGCACAACCTGATATCCCACAACACTGGCAAATCTTAAAAGAAAAGCAGGCTGGACAAGTGATTTGTCGCCTTTACCAACGATAAAACACAGTAAAAAACCAGCGCCAGAGCGGTACATGACAGGGAGTCCACTTTTAGCTATAATTTAAGCTTTACATGCGGTCTTGCTTCAGATTACAATACCGCACCATTTTTGAACCAATTGGCTAGTTTTTAGCCAGATAGAGCTAAGCTCATTAATTAGGTAGGTGAATTTTTAATGCCAGTAATTAAAGTAAGAGAAAACGAGCCGTTTGACGTTGCACTACGTCGTTTCAAACGTTCATGTGAAAAAGCAGGTATCCTTTCTGAAGTTCGTCGTCGCGAGCACTACGAGAAGCCAACTGCTGAGCGTAAGCGTAAAAAAGCTGCAGCTGTTAAGCGTCACATGAAAAAGCTTTCTCGCGAAAACGCACGTCGCGTTAAATTATACTAATCAGTATTGGTCTTGTATCAATGAGCTTATTAGTTACGCTAAAAGACGCGCAAAAAGAAGCGATGAAAGCCAAAGACAAAATTCGTCTTGGCGCAATTCGCGCGGTACTTGCTGAAATTAAACAGCGAGAAATCGACAACCAAACTACACTAGATGACGCGGGTATTACTGCTGTTTTAGTAAAATTGGTAAAGCAGCGTCGCGATTCTTATACCCAGTACAAAGATGCAGGGCGTGAAGACTTAGCTGATATCGAAGCTAACGAAATTAGCGTACTTGAGACTTTCCTTCCTAAGCCACTTAGCGAAGACGAAATCATCGAGCTAATTGATGCCGTGATTGCACAAACTGGTGCAGCTGGCATGCAAGACATGGGTAAAGTCATGGGTGCTATCAAGGCAAAAGCTGAAGGTCGCGCTGACATGGGCAAAATGTCTGGTTTAATCAAACAAAGACTCACAGCCTAAGCCCACATACAATTGTATGATTAAAAGTGAACCGAGCCTTGTGCTCGGTTTCTTCATTTTTAAGCATCCTCCATTCCCGTTAAACTCTGAATAATCAGATTTTTGATGTAATTTTTCACTATTTGATCAGAGCGTTTTGAGGGTAACTCTGCTTCTGCGTCGTGCTCTCGCTAAGGCACCTACATTCTGTGGGCAAGGCCCATTTAATACCAAATGTATTAAGTAAATGAGCGATTTGAAGCACAGAAGTAGCTTTAATAGCGAGACAAAAATTTTGCTATTTAATTGTTCTCAACAAGAAGTTTTTAACTACGTTAGTATGCTATTTCATCCATCAAATTGATTAGCGAGTTAATTCAAGTGATATATGCCCCCATAGCTGGCTATTGGACGTGAGTTCAACGCTGTTAGCGCTAAAATTGGCTGCAAGAAAAGCATTAAGTATCCCAAGCCCAAATTAGTTCGCTCTGTATCGATTGAATTAAGTTGATTTTTTATGGTCGCAACTTGATATAATAACCAAACCACTTGCTTAACTTCGGAACGTAGATGAAAGGTAAAATCCCTAGACAGTTTATTGATGACCTACTCGCAAGAGCTGATATTGTCGAGTTAATAGACGGTCGCGTGGGATTGAAAAAGGCCGGAAAAGACTACCAAGCCTGCTGCCCATTTCATAATGAGAAAACACCGTCCTTTACCGTGTCACGCGATAAACAGTTTTACCATTGCTTTGGTTGTGGTGCGAACGGTAACGCCATTTCCTTTTTAATGGAGTATGACAAGCTCGAATTTGTAGACGCCATAGAAGAGCTTGCAGCACTTTTAAATCTTGAAGTACCAAGAGAAAATGCACCTCAAGGGCCACAACGTTCCATGGCCGAAAAAAAGTCAGACTACGACTTAATGTTACAGGCCGCAAAATTTTATCAGCACCAACTTAAGCATCATAGCAATGCGACTCAGGTGATAGATTATGTAAAAGGCCGCGGGATCAGCGGCGAAACAGTTCAAAAGTTTATGATTGGCTACGCACCTCCTGAGTGGGAGTCGTTATGTAATCAAATCGCGCGAAAGCCCGAGCATAAACAGCAATTGCTCGATTTAAAATTAGCCTCAGAAAAATCAGCAGGTCGTCAATTTGATTTTTTCCGCGACCGATTAATGTTTCCTATTCGCGATAAGCGAGGTCGAGTCATTGCTTTTGGTGGCAGGATCATGGGAGCAGATCAGGGACCAAAATACTTAAACTCACCAGAAACTCGCATTTTCCACAAGAGCTTTGAGCTATACGGCTTTTATGAAGCCAAGCAAGCACATAAACAGCTAGACAAAGTATTGATCGTTGAAGGCTATATGGACGTGGTTGCACTGGCGGAAAAAGGCATAGATTATGCTGTTGCCGCACTGGGCACAGCCACCACAGCCGAACACATGCAAACACTCTTTCGCAATACGGATAAAGTTATTTGTTGTTACGATGGTGACAGAGCTGGACGTGACGCAGCATGGCGAGCATTAGAACATGCGCTGCCAAATCTCAAAGATGGTAAATCATTACAGTTTGTATTTTTACCAGATGGCGAAGATCCCGACTCTTTGGTGCAGCAAGAAGGTAAAACAGCCTTTGAAGCACGTTTAGATGCGGCAACCGATTATACGCAAGTATTGTTCACTAAATTGCGCGAGCAATGTGACTTGACCAATGACGCAGGGAAATCAAAATTGCTTACCGATGCAATTCCGCTTATTAGTAAAATTCCCAGTGACTATTATCAAGAAACATTATTAAACACCTTAGCTCGACTCATTGGCCGAACACGAGAACAACTGAGCGCTAAGTTAGCGAATAATAAGCACCAAAATAAGATAGAAAGGCAGTTTAAGGTCACGCCAATGCGAAGAGCTATTGGCCTATTACTGCAACACCCTGAGCTGGCACAAAATGTTGAATATATGCCAGAGCTGGCTGAAATGTCGATCCCAGGTATTCAATTATTGCTTAGCCTGCAATCTTTATGTCACCAAAACCCAAAAATTAATACTGCGCAATTACTTGAGCACTACAGAGAACAACCTGAATTTGATGCCTTAAAAAAGCTCGCAGTGTGGCAACACGGTGTGGCTGAGGATAGGTTAGTCGATGAATTTAAAAATACTTTTCAATTTATTGAAGATCAGTGTTTAAATTATCGCCTTGAGACCCTATTTATTAAGGAGAAAACCGAAGGCTTAACAAACGACGAGCGGCTTGAATGTGCGCTACTAATGCAAGCGCTTAAACGGTAGAAGTTCTAGTCAATAGTGATTTTCGGTGCTATAATGTTCTATTCACTGCGTCATCAAAATTTAGCTGTTAATTAGCTGGCGCCTGTTGTATCAACTTTTCAGAGTGGAAGCAAATTTCTCTATGGATCAATCTCCTCAGTCACAACTCAAACTTCTGATTCAGAAAGGTAAAGAGCAAGGTTATTTAACTTTTGCAGAAGTTAACGATCATCTTCCACAAGACATCATAGACTCAGATCAGGTAGAAGATATCATCAGCATGATCAACGACATGGGTATTCAGGTCTCTGAAAACGCGCCTGATGCTGACGAGTTGATGATGCAAGAAACAACAACAGATGAGGATGCTGCTGAAGCAGCAGCTGCGGCACTAGCGACAGTAGAAAAAGAAATTGGCCGCACAACTGACCCTGTTCGTATGTACATGCGTGAAATGGGTACTGTTGAGCTCCTTACTCGCGAAGGCGAAATCCAAATCGCTAAGCGTATTGAAGAAGGGATCAATCAGGTACAGATTTCTGTTGCAGAATACCCTGAAGCCATTACTTACCTTTTAGAGCAATGGGACAAGTACGAAGCGGAAGAGATGCGCTTAAGCGACATCGTTTCTGGCTTTTTTGATCCTAATGCCATCGAAGAAGATGAAGCACCTATTTCAGCAACGCACATCGGTTCAGAGCTAAGCGACGAAGACTTAGATGATGAAGATGATGAAGACGATGATGACGATGACTCAGAAGAAGGCGATTCAGGTCCAGATCCTGAAGAAGCTCGTGAGCATTTTGAACATCTACGCACGCTGTATAACAAAGCCAGAAATATTTTTGAGAGTAAAGGTCGTTCACACCCTGACGCACAAGCTGCAATTCAGGAAATCGGTGATCACTTCCGTACTTTCAAACTAGTACCTAAGCAGTTTGACCGCATGGTAAATAACATGCGTGAAATGATGGACAAAGTACGTGTTCAAGAACGTATCATCATGAAACAAGCGGTTCAAATAGCAAAAGTACCAAAGAAAACATTTGTTAAGCACTTTGCCAATAACGAAACCGACACAGCTTGGATTGATGCAGAAATCGCGTCAGGTGAAAAGCACTCAGCAAAACTTGCTGAAGTTAAATCGGAAATCGAGCGCTGTGTAAATAAACTAAAAGTGTTTGAAGAAAGCACTGGCTTAAGTATTGAGCGTATCAAAGACATCAACCGCCGTATGAGTATAGGTGAAGCCAAGGCTCGCCGTGCGAAGAAAGAAATGGTTGAAGCAAACTTACGTCTTGTAATCTCAATCGCGAAAAAATACACCAACCGTGGCTTGCAGTTCTTGGATCTTATTCAAGAAGGTAACATCGGTCTGATGAAAGCGGTTGATAAGTTCGAATACCGTCGTGGTTATAAGTTCTCAACCTATGCGACTTGGTGGATCCGTCAGGCGATCACGCGTTCAATAGCGGATCAGGCTAGAACAATCCGTATCCCAGTGCATATGATTGAAACAATCAATAAGCTAAATCGTATATCACGTCAAATGCTTCAGGAAATGGGTCGTGAACCTAGCCCTGAAGAATTGGCAGAGCGTATGGTGATGCCTGAAGACAAGATCCGTAAAGTATTGAAGATTGCAAAAGAGCCGATCTCAATGGAAACGCCAATTGGTGATGATGAAGATTCACATCTTGGTGACTTTATCGAAGATACCACTATTGAATCACCGATTGATTCGGCGACAATGGAAAGTCTTCGCGGCGCAACCAACGAAGTACTGGCAGGCCTAACGGCTCGTGAAGCAAAAGTACTACGTATGCGTTTTGGTATCGACATGAACACTGACCACACGCTAGAAGAAGTGGGTAAGCAGTTTGACGTAACGCGTGAACGTATTCGTCAGATTGAAGCTAAAGCATTGCGTAAGCTTCGCCACCCTTCTCGTTCTGATCTATTAAAGAGCTTTTTAGACGTTAAAGGCTAAAAAGTAGCAGATAAGATTAAGGCCGCTATTAAGCGGCCTTTTTTATATTAATTGGATTAAATAGGTATACAAACATGGCTTGGATCCAAATTCGAATTTACGCTGATAAGGCTGATGCTGATGCCCTTAGCGACATGCTGATGGATATTGGCTGCCCTTCGGTGACATTTATGGATAGTAAAAACAACCCGGTTTATGAGCCAAAACCAGGCGAAGTTATCCTCTGGCCTGAAACAACCGTTATTGGCTTATTTGAAGCGAATCACGATATGCAGGCTGTGGTTGATTATTTGCAATCACAACATAATAAGCCGCTTAACTATAAGTTAGAGCAGTTAGAAGACAAAGATTGGGAACGTGAATGGATGGACAACTTTCACCCCATCAAATTTGGTGAAAGGTTGTGGATCTGTCCAAGTTGGCGTGATGTGCCGGATCCAACAGCAGTTAATGTCTTACTTGATCCGGGCCTTGCATTTGGTACAGGGACCCATGCAACAACTGCTCTTTGTCTAAAATGGTTAGAGCAACAAGATTTAAGTGGTAAAACCGTTGTTGATTTTGGTTGCGGCTCCGGTATTTTGGGGATCGCTGCTATCAAGCTCGGAGCTGAGCGTGTGATTGGTATCGACATCGACCCACAAGCGCTTATTGCAAGCCGTGAAAACGCCGAGCGTAATGGCGTTGCCGATCAGCTAGAAGTCTACTTACCTGAAAATCAACCTGAGTTTAGTGCTGATATCGTGGTCGCAAACATTCTTGCACAACCGTTAAGAGAGCTGCACGAGATTATTCTGGGCTTCTTAGGAGATGAGGGCGCGATTGCAATGTCTGGTATTTTAGCCGAGCAAGCACAGTCTGTAGCAGATGTTTACGCACCATTTATTCATTTGGATGACATTGCTCAAGAAGGGGAATGGACTCGCGTAAGTGGAGTTAAAAAGTAACCTGATCCACATCACACCGACAAAGGTGTCAGTGGCGCTAAAAAAGTTAGTAAGTTTTAACTGCTAAAGCCTGTAATTAACAGGCTTTACGCATTTTTCACAGCTTAAATTTTCAACTTAATTGTACTGCAAAAATTGTTTTTGATTAAATTTCACACAAATCTTATGGGCACTCAGCTTGTTACCAAAAGTCAACCCATAAAGTTCAAAAAAAAAGCAATTATGTTCAATTTATAACCTTTGATTTTTGCGAAAAAAACCGTAAACTTAGCGCCCCTTGAGGAAAGGCGGATTAAACTGTAGTGCGTATTGGTCCATACCAACTTGAAAACAATCTTATCGTAGCACCAATGGCTGGCATCACCGACAGACCGTTTAGACAATTATGTCGACGTCTAGGTGCAGGGCTTGCGGTATCTGAAATGTTGTCTTCAAATCCTAAAGTGTGGAAAACCGATAAATCGCAAAATCGCATGGATCACAGTGGTGAGTCGGGCATTCGTTCGGTACAAATTGCTGGTGCAGATCCTGAGCTGATGGCGCAGGCAGCACAGTTTAATGTCGCAAACGGTGCGCAGATCATAGATATCAATATGGGCTGCCCCGCGAAGAAAGTGAACAAAAAGCTCGCAGGCTCAGCGCTGTTGCAATACCCAGAGTTGGTCGATGAAATCGTCACTGCTGTGGTAGCTGCTGTTGACGTACCTGTGTCGTTAAAAATCCGCACAGGATGGGACACAGATAATCGTAACGGTGTTGAGATTGCGCGCATAGCTGAACGTCGAGGCATTGCTTCGCTAGCCGTACATGGGCGTACACGCGCTTGTATGTACAAAGGCGAAGCCGAGTACGCCACGATTAGAGAAATTAAACGTTCAGTGTCAATTCCTGTTGTTGCGAATGGTGACATTACGTCTCCTGAAAAAGCGAAGCAGGTGCTGGAATACACGGGCGCAGATGCCATCATGATTGGTCGAGCCGCCCAAGGTCGCCCTTGGATTTTCCGAGAAATCGACCACTATTTGCAAACTGGTGAACATTTGCCGGAACCTGAGATAGCAGAGGTTCAAGCAATTTTGATGGAGCACTTAGTAAACCTCCATCAGTTCTATGGTGAGCCAATGGGAGCGCGCATCGCACGCAAGCATGTATCTTGGTATTTGCAGGCCCATGACCAAGAAGGTCAATTTAGGCGAGTATTCAATGCTCTTGAGACGCCAGAAGCGCAAATCGAGGCATTAGAAAACTATTTTGAAACATTAGGGTGAATGAGTTTATTCACTCTACAGGCTAACTAAGAAAGAGACATAACGATGTTCGAACAAAATGTGACTTCTCCATTTATTACTAACGCTCATGTTCAGTCACAAGAGAAACCGCAACCTTTGCGCGATGCAGTTAAAAAAGCTGTACACCACTACTTGAAGCAGCTTAATGGCCAAGACGTACAAGACGTTTATGAGTTAGTTCTTTCTGAGCTTGAAGCACCGCTACTTGAAGAGGTTATGACTTATACTCGTGGTAACCAAACTCGTGCAGCGATCCTTCTAGGTATCAACCGTGGCACACTTCGCAAAAAGCTAAAAAAATACGGCATGAACTAAGCGTCGCACGTAAATTTAGTTGATAAAAAAGCACCTTCGGGTGCTTTTTTATTGTTTAAAATTCAGCAGCTAGCGGACATTTATCCTTTTCATATCGTACTTTTCTCATGTTTATCTCGCGTTTTAACATCGTCTTCTTAACAATTATGCGCTAAAATACCGGCTTTCTAAGCTAGCCCTTAACTAATCATTGAGGAAACCTAAACCATCATGGATATACATCGTCCAATTCGTCGCGCCCTATTAAGCGTGTCAGATAAAACCGGTATCGTTGAGTTCGCTACAGCCCTTGAAGCTCAAGGCGTAGAAATTTTGTCAACTGGCGGTACTTGCAAACTACTTGCAGACAACGGCATTAAAGTAACAGAAGTATCTGATTACACTGGCCACCCAGAAATCATGGATGGTCGCGTTAAAACGCTTCACCCTAAAGTGCACGGCGGTATCCTAGGACGTCGCGGTCAAGACGAAGACGTAATGACCGAAAACAATATTTCAGCAATCGATATGGTAGTAGTCAACTTATACCCCTTCGCACAAACTGTTGCGAAAGCTGACTGTAGCCTAGAAGATGCCATTGAAAACATCGATATCGGCGGACCAACTATGGTTCGCGCAGCGGCAAAAAACCACAAAGACGTGACAATTGTTGTTAACGCCAGTGACTATGGCCATGTTATCGAAGAAATGAAAGCAAACACAGGGTCAACAACTTACAAAACACGTTTTGACCTAGCTATTGCAGCATACGAGCACACCGCACAATACGATGGCATGATTGCTAATTACTTCGGTAAGATGGTTCCTGATTACACCGAGGAAGCAACTGAAGAAACTAAATTTCCGCGCACCATCAATATGCAGTTCACCAAAAAGCAAGATATGCGCTATGGTGAAAACTCGCACCAAGATGCCGCTTTCTATGTTGAAAACAACATTGAAGAAGCGTCCGTTGCAACGGCTAAGCAACTTCAAGGTAAAGCGCTATCTTACAACAATATCGCTGATACCGACGCGGCACTTGAATGTGTTAAAGAGTTTGATAAGCCCGCTTGTGTTATCGTAAAACACGCCAATCCATGTGGTGTTGCTGTTGATGATACGATCCTTGCAGCTTACGACCGCGCATTTAAAACCGACCCAACTTCTGCTTTCGGTGGCATCATCGCGTTTAACCGTGAATTAGATGCTGACACTGCCGAGGCTATCGTTGCTCGCCAGTTTGTTGAAGTCATTATTGCCCCTAGTATTTCTGAAGAAGCAGCACAGATTGTTGCTGCGAAGAAAAACGTTCGCTTACTTGAATGTGGCCAGTGGTCGACAAAAACCACAGGTACTGATATCAAGCGTGTTAATGGTGGTATCTTGGTACAAGACCGTGATCAAGGGATGGTTGGTTTAAACGACCTTAAAGTAGTTTCTAAACGTCAACCAACAGAGCAAGAGCTAAAAGATCTGCTATTTTGCTGGAAAGTCGCTAAATTTGTTAAATCAAATGCGATTGTTTATGCTCGTGACGGCATGACCATCGGCGTCGGCGCAGGCCAGATGAGCCGCGTTTACTCGGCTAAAATCGCAGGCATTAAAGCCGCTGACGAGAACCTAGAAGTACCGGGATCAGTCATGGCATCTGATGCCTTCTTCCCGTTCCGTGATGGTATTGATGCTGCCGCGGCTGCTGGTATTACTGCGGTGATCCAGCCTGGTGGCTCAATGCGTGACGAAGAGGTGATAGCTGCCGCTGACGAAGCGGGAATGGCAATGGTATTCACCGGAATGCGTCACTTCCGCCACTAATCAATAAAGCGCGAAACTTATTAGTTTCGCGCTTTTTGTTTCAGCTAATTTCCAGTATTCTGGCTACAGCATAATCATAACAGAATGAAGGAAACTAACGATGAATCTAGGTATGAAGTCACTTATCGCTGCAGCGATATTCACAACTCTCGTAGGCTGTAACGCCACAGAATCTAACTCAAGCCAAGCAGTGCCGAGTGCCATTACAAAAGCCGTTGCTAACGACAATCGCGCAGAGAAAAACAGAGCGCGAGATCAGTATCGTAATCCCAGTGAAACGCTCGCTTTCTTCGGTGTTACCCCATCTATGACTGTGGTAGAAATTGCCCCTGGTGGCGGTTGGTACAGCGAAATCTTAGCGCCTCTAGTCAAAGGCAAGGGTACATACTATGCAGCCCACTTCCCTGCTGATTCAGACGTTGGTTACTATCAACGCTCATTAAAAAGCTACCAAGAAAAAGTAGCAACCAACCCAGATTACAGTGAAGTTAAAATCACGGAGTTTGCACCTGTAACGCACAGCAACATTGCGCCTGCAGGCAGTGCTGATATGGTACTGACGTTCCGTAATGTTCATAACTGGTATATGGGTAAAGGTGATGAGGGTGTGCTCAGTGCGTTTACCGCTTTTAACAAAGCGCTAAAGCCTGGTGGCATTTTAGGTGTGGTTGAACACCGCTTACCTGAACACCGCAACACTGAAGATCAAAAGTCATCAGGGTATATGAAGCAAAGTTATGTTGTTGATATTGCCAAAAAAGCTGGTTTTGAACTAGTTGAAAGCAGTGAGATTAATGCTAACCCATTGGATAGCGCAAATCATCCCAAAGGTGTATGGACTCTCCCTCCTCGCTTAGCGCTTGGCGACGAAAAAGCAGCGCAATATAAAGCGATTGGGGAAAGTGACCGTATGACCTTGAAATTTAAAAAGCTTTAATAGGAAAATTTCGCCATGAATGTACTAGTCATTGGCAGCGGTGGACGCGAGCACGCGCTTGCGTTCAAAGCCGCACAAAATCCATCTGTCAAAACTGTTTTTGTTGCGCCAGGTAACGCAGGCACCGCTCTTGAGCCTAAGCTTGAAAATGTAGCTATTGGTGTTGAGGACATTGATGCCTTGGTCACATTTGCTAAAGAAAACAACGTACAATTGACTATTGTGGGCCCAGAAGCACCGCTGGTTATTGGTGTTGTTGACCGTTTTCGCGAAGAAGGTCTTGCGATATTTGGTCCAACTCAAGCTGCAGCACAACTTGAAGGCTCAAAGTCTTTCACCAAAGACTTTTTAGCCCGTCATAATATTCCAACTGCTGCGTATCAAACATTTGAAGAGATTGAGCCAGCACTGGCATACCTAAAAGCACAAGGTGCGCCGATTGTGGTTAAAGCGGATGGCCTTGCTGCCGGTAAAGGGGTTATCGTAGCGATGACTGAAGCAGAGGCGGAAGAAGCGATCCGCGATATGCTTGCTGGTAACGCTTTTGGCGAAGCGGGCAGCCGCGTTGTTATTGAAGAGTTTTTAGAAGGTGAAGAAGCCTCGTTCATCGTTATGGTCGATGGCAAAAACGTACTTCCGTTTGCCACCAGCCAAGATCACAAGCGTGCTTACGATGGCGATAAAGGGCCGAATACTGGAGGTATGGGGGCTTACTCTCCAGCGCCAGTAGTGACACAAGAAATTCATAACCGAATTATGGATGAAGTGATTAATCCAACGGTTGAGGGAATGGCAAAAGAAGGCCACCCTTATACTGGATTCTTATACGCAGGCCTGATGATCACCGCAGACGGTACACCAAAAGTTATCGAATATAACTGCCGCTTTGGCGACCCAGAAACACAACCTATTATGTTGCGCCTACAATCGGATCTTGTTGAACTGATTGAGGCGGCCAACCGCGAAGAGCTGGATCAAACTGTGATTGAGTTTGATCCACGCGCGGCTGTTGGTGTCGTTCTAGCGGCCAAAGGGTATCCTGGTAACTACCCTAAAGGTGACGCAATTTCTGGCCTACAAGTAAATTACGCTGAAGGTGAAAAAGTGTTCCATGCAGGGACTAAGCAAGATGGTGAACACGTCGTCACTGCCGGTGGTCGTGTGTTATGTGCGACGGCATTAGGTCACACTGTCACCGAGGCGCAAAAGCGTGCTTACTCACTCGTGAAAGACATTCATTGGGACGGCGTAGAGTACCGTACTGATATTGCTTATCGCGCCATTGCACGTGAAAGCTAATTCACTTTATATTCAAAAGGCCAGCTCGATGCTGGCCTTTTTCATTTTTACTCACTGCGTTTCTAAGTTTGTAATGGTATCCTACCCTTTTATGAGCATTTTTAGGGGCAAAGATGCAAGTACAAGGTACGCTCAGCAAGCTAAAGTCAACGCTTGTTGAACCTATTCAATATCAGTTACCCGTTGGTGATAACTTAGTATCACTTAATGACTACTTTGGTAAGTCCGTCACCCTTACCTTCACTGGCAATATCTTTTGTTGCAACTGTGGTAAAAAAACCAAAAAAAGCTATTCTCAAGGACACTGTTTTGTGTGCATGAAAAAGCTTGCTAGCTGCGATATGTGCATTATGAAGCCAGAAACCTGTCACTTTGACCAAGGTACTTGTAGAGAGCCTGAGTGGGGTGAAGCCAACTGCATGATCCCGCATTATGTCTATTTGGCCAATACCTCAGGCCTGAAAGTGGGGATCACCCGCCATACGCAAATTCCAACTCGCTGGATTGATCAAGGAGCAACACAAGCCTTGCCTATCTTTAAGGTGCAAACACGTCACCAATCAGGGCTAGTGGAAGTGGCGCTGGCGCAGTTTATTGCCGACAAAACCAACTGGCGTAATATGCTCAAAGGCGTTAACCCTGAAATCGACCTCAAAGCGGAAGCCGCCAAACTGATCCCACAGATCCAAGCAAAGTTAGATGAGCTTGCCGAACTGTTTGGTGCAACCGCCATTGAGGTGCTAGACGAAGAAGTTGTCGATCTGACCTTCCCTGTGGAGCAACACCCTAACAAAATTAGCTCTTTCAACTTTGATAAAGAGCCAGTGGTGTCTGGCGTACTTGAAGGGATCAAAGGACAATATCTCATCTTTGATCAGGGCGTGATCAATATCCGTAAATTTACCTCTTACGAAATCGCCTTCTCCGACGAGTAGAATTCATACCAAGCGTCTTCTGTAAGCGGCTTACAGAAGACATATCCCTGAATAGTGTGACATCCTAATTTGCGCAGATAACGCTTCTGTACAGGCTTTTCAACGCCTTCAGCAACCACTTGCAGATTAAGTGCTTTGGCCATCGCCACAATTGCCGACACAATTTCGCTGTTACCATACTCATCGGGCACTTTAGCAATAAAGCTGGCATCAATCTTCAGTATATCTATGGGAAGCTTAGCCAAGTAACTGAGTGCCGAATAACCCGTGCCAAAGTCATCAATTGCTAATCTTACTCCAAGCGCTTTAAGCTTTTTCAAGGTGTATTTTGCTTCTAACAAATTACCAATAAAGCTGTTTTCGGTAAGCTCTAACTCAAGATAGCTGCCCTCCACATTGTGCTTGTGAAGCGCCTGTGCAACGCATTGATATAAGTCGCCTTGCGTGACATGCGATGCCGAGATATTAATAGCCAGTCGCCGTAGTTCAATCCCTTCACGTTGCCATTGCGCTAGGTGCTGACAAGCCTTGTCTATTACCCACTGATCTAAACGAATAATCAGCCCAAGCTCCTCAGCAAGAGGAATGAACTGAGCTGGAGAGATAATACCAAGGTTGGGGTCGCGCCAACGTAATAAGCACTCAACACTCGAGATGCGATTGCTAGCTAGGCACTGTAATGGCTGAAAATGCAATTCAAACTCGTCATTCTCTAAGGCGCTTTGGAAACGACTCAACATCGACAAACGTTCAAATGAGCGTGCATTCATTGAAGCTTCAAATAGCTGGAAAGAATTTCTACCCACTTCTTTGGAGCGATACATGGCAACATCAGCGTGCTTAAGTAAAGTTTCAGTATCATGACCATCCTCGGGATAAATAGCCGCCCCCATCGAAGCTGTTGCCGCTACCTGCATATCACCAAGTTCAAATGGATTGGCTAGCGCCATCAATATTTGGTCGGCAAACTCTATCACTTCCGACATACCATTTACTTCACTGAGTAATACAACAAACTCATCGCCGCCAAGGCGTGCTAGCGTATCCCCTTCGTTCAAAATTGCTTTAATTCGTTCGCTTACCTGTACCAGTAACTCATCACCGGCACTATGACCAAGTGAGTCATTCACTTCTTTAAAACGGTCTAAGTCTATGAACATCACACTCAGCTTTTGCTTGTAACGGTGTGCCGATGCCAACGCCATTGACAATCGGTCGTAAAACAACCGACGGTTTGGCAGTCCTGTCAACTCATCAAAATAGGCCAAACGGGCAATTTTTTCTTCTGCGTTCTTACGTTCAGTGATATCACTAAAAATCGCCGCATAGAGCATATCATCACTATATGGTTCCCTTATTTCTATAATAGTTAACCACTCTACATAGATTTCACCGCTTTTTTTACGGTTGCAGATCTCCCCTTGCCATACCCCTTTTTCTCGCAGCGCAGCCCACATGGTTTGATAATAAGATTCATCGTGTAACCCAGAACTTAATATACTGGGGTTTTTACCTAGTACTTCGTAATCTTTATAACCTGTGAGTGCACTAAATGCGGGATTGATTTGAATAATTTCACCAGAACTTTTGGTGATCATGATGCCATCTAAAGAAGCGTCAATGATGCGATTGGCAAGGTACAGGTTTTTTTCAGACTTCTGTAGCGCTATATCTCGCTGTACCAGCACCTTCTCAAGCTCGCTGCAATAAGCGGTTTCGATTTCGGTCAACACATTTTTGAGTGCCAATAAGCCGATCACCTTTTGTGATTCAGGACACGTCACCACCAAATGACGAATAGAGTTAACGGTCATCAACCGGTAAGCATCAAATAAACTGTCTTTTGGTGTCATGGAAAGCATAGGATAGCTTGCTAACTGCCAGCAAGGTTGGCGCCAATCCGGATTCAGAATAATATAGGCAATATCGCGCTGGGTGATGATCCCATACTCGTCCAGTCTACGATTATAAACCAATACAGCTGTGAGCTTTAATTCACACATGCTATTGATAACATCAGACACACAGTCTTCACTGTCTAAGACGACTATATTTGCATCGTAATGATGCTCGATTGGCCTAAAATGCAGATAGTGATCAAGCCCTTGACTACGCACAATATCCGACAGTGAAACGACGCCACATGGGAGCCCCTCTAAGTCAACCACCAGCAGGTGACGGATCCCTAACTGATGAAACTTCACCGTTGCTTCGCTCAAAGTTTTATCAACTTGAATCTTCTGCACAGGAGAAGTCATGACTGATTTGATTGCCACCTGAGCAAAGTTTGGATCGTTAAAGTCAAGCTTAACACAGTCAGACTCAGTCCAAATGCCGATAATGTCATCGGCACGAGTCACAAAAATAGAGCTCACTCTATTTGCTCGCATTTGCGCAACCGCGTCATGAAGACTCGTTTGCTCATCACAACATAACAAGCTATTGGTAAAGACTTCTTTGATTTGTAACTGACGTGAATCACCAACCATAAGCACACTCTCGCAATATTATTCCAATTTGAAGTATACTGAGCATCGCTGGTGATAACTTGACCTTGAACAAATTATGACGATAAAAAGCTACCCTATCCTGCTCGTATTAGACCAAAGTCTAGAGTTGATTGAAGACGAAAAAGCGTTATTAGACTCCATTCATATGCTTGATGAAGCCATGCAAGGCAGAACAATGGTGATCACACAAAACGGCTGCTGCGCGGATCTGAATGGTCAAGAGGTGAGCCAAATTGAGCTCACACATTTAACCAACTTAGTGCAACAATACCTTATTGATGAAGGAGAATGTTGTGTTAGCAAAATCCAGCTTAGAAATATTCAGCAAGCGTTCGCGCTGCTAGCATGATTCCGTTTCTTCCACCAATGCTTTGATATGGGTCACAGCGCTGCGGCCTAGAGAAGAAAGATCGTAGCCCCCTTCTAAGTATGAGATAATTCCCAAACAGCTTTGTGATTTTGCAAACGCCACAACTTGCTCTGTAAACCATTGATAGTCCTGCTCAACAAACTTGAGTCCACCCATATCATCTTCAAGATGACCGTCAAACCCGGCACTAATAAAAATAAGCTGAGGCTTAAAGTCTTGCAGTTTAGGTAACCATTGCTGTTCAAATAACGTTTTTAAATCACTCCCATCAGCCCCTGCACTCAGGGGGGAGTTGATCAGGCTTTGGTGATTTTCAATGGCGGTATTGGGATAAAATGGATATTGAAACAATGAGCAAAATAAGACGCTATGATCGTCTTTAAAGATATCCTGAGTGCCATTGCCATGATGAACATCAATATCCAAAATAGCGATCCGCTCTACCCCCTTGGTTTTTGCATAAGCAGCGGCAATAGCAACATTATTAAAGACACAAAAACCGGACGAAGTACTCTGGTTGGCGTGATGTCCAGGTGGCCGAATGGAACAAAATGCAGCGTCGAGATTACCAGCTGTCACTTCATCCACCGCTAATATTCCAGCCCCAACAGCACGCTCAATCGCTTTCATGGAGTCCGGACAAAGCCAGGTATCACCGTCTAATTCGGACAACCCTTCGCTTGGAACTTTATCCATCACTTCTTTAATCATGGCTTGATCATGCACCAGCGAATAATGTGACGCATCTGCTTTTATTGCCGTTTTATGCTCGACAGCGATATCTAACCCTGAAGCTAGCAATCTATCTGAAATCGCATCTAACCTTGCGGGACATTCAGGATGTTCCTGTGTCATTTTATGCTTGCGGCAATATGGGTGGGTGATAATTGCAGTGCGCATATTAAGAATACATCCTTAGGTTAGTTTATGAATACAATGAGTATTACAATTGCTTCCATACACTATATCAAAGCCACTTTACGGTGGCTTTGATACTTTGGTATATCTTAATTTGAAAGCCGCTTGGCCTTTAAGTCTAGATTATGGAAATCAAAACTAAAGTCAGTGATCTCTGGATTTACAAACTCCATGTCAGCCGACTCAACTTGCTGGTTTTTATCCATGACAAAATTAAAGTAAGCATCGGCTTCTAAAAGCGGTTCATCCCAGCGCACCACAAAGGTATTTCCCGTTAGGTGCTCTAACTTACCTTTTAGACGTTTGGTATGGATAAAGTCGATACGCAATGTGTTCTCTATCAGCTCCACCACCACATCACCGTACCAGGCGCTATTTAGTGTTCCTGTATAGTTCGTAAGTGGCAAAGACGGCTGAGGCTGTTCAACTTCAATCACTCCCGCGTCAGCGTACTGCGCTTCTCGAGCTGTAAAGTAATCATCTGCGATGATGTTGACCCAATCCTTATCTTCCAGCCCTAGTGCATCTTCAAATACTTCATTAACGATGGCTGACAGCGCAGGATACTTTTGCTGATTCGATAGTATGACTACACCAAGCTTTTTCTCTGGGATCATGGCAACCTGAGAGACCATACCCAAAATGCCACCGCCGTGTCCTACCTTTTTATAGCCAAAGTAGTCTTCAACAGCCCACCCTAAGCCATAACCTTTAAACTGTTGGTGATACGCTTTTTTTGCCTCTTCAGCGGGCAATCGCAAAATATGTGGATGCCACATTTGTAGTTGCTGCTCTTGGCTAAATAACACCTCACCCGATGGCAAACGTCCACCAGCCAGTTGCGTCTGCAGCCACTTGGTCATATCATCAACATTAGAGGCAATAGCACCTGCTCCACGGAAGTCTTCAAGATAGTTCACAAAAAATGGAGTCAGTTTACCATCCATGGGAATATGACCTGTTGCCCAGTTAGTGTTTCGAGCAGGGATCCGCGAAAAGCCCGCTTTGGAGTCATCCATATCTAGCTTAGTAAACATTTCTTGCTCTACGAAATCGCGCCAATTTTTGCCACTCACTCGACTAACAACCTCACCTGCTACAACGAACATAAGGTTGTTATATGCATACTGACTGCGAAAGCTTGAATCGGGCTTCAAATGGGCAATCCCAGCCAACAACTCGGGCATCGTCTTGTCGGTATCAGGCCAAATCATCAAATCTCCAGCCCCTAAACCGAGGCCGCTACGGTGACTTAATAGATCACGGATGGTCATCTCTTGGGTGACATAGCTATCATAAAGCTTAAACTCAGGAATATGCTGCGTTACTTTGTCATCCCAACTGAGTTTGCCCTGATCAATCAACATCGCAAGCGCCGCTGCGGTAAACGCTTTTGTATTGGATGCAATGCCAAAAAGGGTATCGGCATCAACTTTTGTGGGCTTGGTTAAGTGAGTAACACCAAAGCCTTTGGTCATTACGACTTTCCCTTCTTCCACAATGCCAATTGCCAACCCCGGTATATTGAACTTTGCCATCGCTTGTTGAACGGCTTCTTCAACATCCTGTTGATTTACTGCTGCATTGGCCGGTGCCGCCAGTACACTCGCAGCCACCAAACCAGTCGTGATTAACCATTGTTTTAATTTCATTATTATTCCTTGGATTGTTTTACACCCAGTCACTGTAGGTGAGCAGCTTACGCTTAACGTTGCCCTTTGATTGACTGGTAAATCGCTAATTCTCGTTGTTTTCTATCAGTATCGTTATCAATAATGTGTGATTGTTCTAAAATAACCTTCTGATATTCAAATGGAAAACGATGCTCTTGCGCCCCCGCAAGCACATGTTTAACATACCAATCAAAAGGTAGCTCATCCTCAACAAAGGTATTGGCGATATAACACCAAGCGTCTAGTGTGCTGCCCGCTTGCAGGGCAACGGGTACACGCTGGCAGGTATAACGTTCCCCTTCAATTTCATCCAAGCGCAACTTTTCTTCTTGGTTTAGTGCGTAGAGCACACCATATACCTGACTACTGCGTTGCACACATGGTGTTATGCTGCACTTTGCTGAGCCATCGGTACTCAACATGTCGAAAGTAAGCCGGTAGCCGTTTAATATACCTACGCCCAGTAGCTTAGCCTCGGGTAGTCGTGCCAATAGACGAGCAGTCGACATATTTGAGCCAAAACTAAAGTTAACAATATTTTTTTCACTCATTACACCACCAATCTTACTGCAAGCAATAACATGATCACACCGATCCCGCGGTCAAACCAATGCCCAGCACGACGAAAAAACGCCCGAACAGTTGTTTTGGATAACACTACAGATAAAAAAGAAAACCACACCCAGGTTGCCACTGCCATGTAAAGACCGTAAAACAACTGCACACCGCTTGGTGTCGTTGGCTCTATCACTAACGTAAAAAGAGAAAGAAAAAACAGCGTGGCTTTTGGATTGAGCGCATTAACTAAAAAGCCACGTTTGAGTGCGGTCCAATTGGACTCCAGCGCATGGTCTGAAGCGATGTGTTCTTTATCTGTGTTTGGTTTTGCATATCTCAACGCCTGTATCCCAAGATAAGCAAGATAAAGCGCCGCTAGGTATTTTACGATACTAAATAAAGCCTCTGACTGGGAAAGCAATATGGCAACCCCTAGCAAACAATAAGTAACATGTACCAATATACCAAGACCAATTCCCAAGCTGGTCCATAAGGCGTTAGCCCTACCATGTTGCACACTTTGTTTAAGCACAATCGCAAAATCAGGGCCAGGACTGGCTACAGCAAAGAAGTGAGCTAAAGCGATGATAATAAACTCATCAAGATAAGCGAGCATTAGCGTGCTCCTGTAAAGCTAGTAAGTCACCGCGTTCGGAGTTATCCATTAACGTCTTGATTTGTTTAGTCGCCTTTTTAAATTGACTGACTAGGTGTGATTTAAGATGTTTATGGCCATCTTTTACCCCTTTAAAGTGACAAACAAGTGCATGCACAAACACACTTTGCTGCTCCGTGAGCGCGGCTTGGCGATTGGCATACTGATTATAACAAGAGCCACATCCACCTCTAAAATGATATACGGTATTAGACACCATTACCCCAAAACCAAAAAAGCAGGCTAGTACATCGCTGGCAGCATCAAGTTGGGCCTCTCCACCGGGAGGTAACACCCCGCGCTGCAAAATCGCCACTTTGGCTAGTACCCCGGCATAGCTAGCAACTAGATCTTGAGGCTGATTAATTTGGTTAGGGTTATAAGAAATCACAATTGGACTTGTGGTGTCAGCTATCTCGGCATGCTCCCCCCGCCATCGTCCGGAGATCTGTAGTCTGGGTATATGCGTTGTCGCCTGCATATGCGTTGGCGAAACCAAAGTAATAGGCCACTTTTGTAATCCTGCATAGGATTTGACTCGCGCAAATACAACCGAAGCCATTTCTTCGATACTAGACACAGGATCTGGGAAAAAAGTGGGAGTAGGTGTAATTATTTGCGTATCGTTTAAAAAGTACTCCCCATCAAAATGCTCAAACGCCCAAATAAAGGTATCTATCAACCATTGGGTTTCCTCCTCACTAAGTAGCGGCGAGAATTTAAATAAGGACAGCATGCTAATAATTCACTCTTTTGTAGAATAACCCCTGATAAATAGCATAAACTCTGAGGGTAATGCAAAAACATGGAGTTTCACATGCCACACTTTATTCTCGAGCATTCACCTAACTTGCCGATAGAAACCGATGCCTTAGTGTCACAAGTACAACAGTTCGCCTGTGCATGCGGTCTATTCGAGCCAACATCAGTCAAAACACGTGCAATTGCATTTGAGCATTTTCACATTGGTGACGGTAAGCAGGGGTTTATTCATTTACAGATCCATATGATGGCAGGCAGAACGACAGAGCAAAAACAAACACTCACGGAAAGCGCGTTGAAGTTTTTGCTAGCAAAAGTCGGTGAGCATTTCGCGCTCAGCGTCCATTGTTATGATTTATTACCCGAAATTTATCGTAAAAACTAATTTATTATTCGAGCTATTTAACTATGAAATTTCCATGTAGATTGGAGAAATTTTTAAGCCATGTTGCTGAGATGCCTCGCAGCAAGGTTAAGATTAATATTAAAAAAGGTCTTGTTACCGTCAATGGCAAAATGGTCAAAAAAGGGGATATTCAAGTCACCCCAGAGGATCATATTACTTTTGATGGTGAGCGCTTAGAGTATCTAGGTTTGCGCTATTTCATGCTAAACAAACCTCAGGGTTATGTGTGTGCAAATAGCGATGAATTGCATCCAACTGTGTTTGACTTAATTGCCGAACCTAACTTAAAAGATTTTCATGTAGCAGGACGATTGGACATAGATACAACTGGTCTTGTTCTCATTACCAATGACGGTGATTGGTCGCATCACATCACTTCTCCTAAAAAGCAAAAATTTAAAACTTACGTGCTAGAGAGCCGCGACGAGCTTACTCAAGAAGCTTTATTGCAATTGGAGCAAGGCGTTGAACTTCATGGTGAAAAACATGCAACTTTACCAGCCAAAGCAGAGTTAATTGATAAGTTTGCGCTACGTTTGTCGATATGTGAGGGTAAATACCATCAGGTAAAGCGTATGCTCGCTGCGGTTGGAAACCAAGTTGTTGAACTACATAGAGAAAATATAGCAGGGATCGAGCTGGATCCAGCGCTTGCAGAAGGCGAATATCGGCCGTTAACGGACGAAGAAATAAGCATAATTAATGCAAGTTAGTCTTTACTCTTGCGCTGTATGAGTAAATATCATCTCAAAATTCCGGCTGTAGCGCATTAACCTACTTACAAGTTCCCCCTAAACATGCTAAATCATGTAAGAGAGTATTTTTAGGGGGCAATCCTGTGTTTTCCAGTTTCACGTTAAAAGCAAAAATAATTACCTTCGCCGCCGCAATATTTATTTCCTTACTCGCTGTTGCCTTTGTTGGCCTTCAAGCACTTCGTCATGCTAGTGAAAGCGATAATATTGCGCGTATTAATCAATTGATGAAAAGCACCGTTAATATCGTTAAGCAATTCGAGCAATTTGCACAACAAGGTAAACTCACCGAGCAACAAGCGAAAGCTATGGCCACTCAGGTGCTGCGTGAGAATAAATACCATGACTCTGAATATGTTTATGTTGTGAATGACAAGATGGACTTTGTAGCAACGCCTCACGACCCAGAGTTACATAATACTAGTTTTAACGATTTTAAAGATGCTGACGGTAGAAGTATCGGCAGCATGGTCAAGCGCTTAGTCGGTAGCCAAGTAGACCGAATTATTACATACAACTGGACGTCACTGCGAGAAGGTGAAGTGGTCGATCTCACTTCCGTTGTCCAAAAAACACCTGGGTTTGGATGGTATGTTGGCACCGGTATTAGCTACAAAGAAGTCAATGAACGCTACTGGGACACTGCAATTTGGCTGGTTGCGTTATCTTTGGTCGTCGCAATTGGGCTCACAGCGGCACTTGCTCGATTTGGTTTGTCATTGAATAATAAGCTTGGTGCTGAGATCAATGACGTACTTGAAATCGTAAAGCACGTTTCAAGAGGAAACCTAACGACTCCCATCGATACCTCAAATTGCAAAGATTACAGTATTTTAGCAGCAATGGCTTACATGCAAGATGGACTAAAAGGTGTAGTTGAAGGGCTGAAACAGGCAACCCAAGCGCTGCAAAGTCAAACATCGGATAGTGAAGCTCGCTCAGTTGAATTAGAGCACCTGACTCGAAGCCTCAATTCTGAAACCCAAATGGTCGCCTCCGCCATTACCGAGCTTACTGCTTCGGCGCAAGCTGTCGTCGAACACGCACAACAAGCCGCAGGTTCTGTGCAAGAAGCAGAGAAGCAGGGCAATGCAGCCGATAAGTTAACTGCTCAGGCTGCGAATGAAATTGCCTTACTAGAGCAACAAATTGACAGCGCTGGTAATAATATCCAAGTGCTAGATGAGGAGGTATCTAGCATTGCTAATGTACTCACCGTGATCCAGTCAATTGCTGAACAAACTAATTTACTGGCTTTAAATGCTGCTATCGAAGCTGCTCGAGCTGGAGAGCAAGGAAGGGGGTTTGCGGTGGTTGCCGACGAAGTGAGACAACTGGCTCAGCGCACCCAAACAAGCACCGAAGAAATTCGTACGATGATCACTAAGCTGCAAAGTGCGACACAAGATGCAAAGGCATCCGTCAGCTTAAGCATTGCGACGAGTGAAAAAACCGTAAGTATGTCTTCTGAAGCTTCTCAGGCACTTGCCCAAGTAGCAGATTCATTAAAATCAATATCCCACATGAGTCATCAAATTGCGCAAGCTGCAAAAGAACAACTTGATGCGGGTGAAGATACGGCTCAGCGTATCGTCACTATATCTGACACTGCATCACAAACCGCCACTGTGTCGGAAAAAGCACATAAAGCAACCGATACAATTAAGTCTTTATCTGGAAATCTGGAGGTTGAGATGGCTAAATTCAAGATATAACACATTGAATTTATTGATAATTACAACAAACAAGGTAAAGTGTAAATTTATCTAGACTATTGTTTAGAAAAAATATTTAATTTTTCATTCACCTTGTGTTTATTTGGTGTTAAATTTGTACCTGTCGAGAGTGTCGGTTAAGTAGTCTGGCAAGGTACTTTCGAAATTGTGTTACTCACAATAAAACAAACATCCCAAACATTTTGATCGCTTGATATTCAAGCATCCATAATAAGGACTATGATAATGCAAAAGCTAAACTTAAAAGAGTGTAAAAAAGTTTCTGGTGGCGGTATTTACGAACCAAATGATCCTCAAGCAAAAGAAAACGACAACGGCTAAGTTTTTAGCTATGAAAAAGAATTTTTCATTGGGGGACTTGCTGATTCCATATGCTATTGTGGCAGTAGGCCTCCTAGTTCTTTATGACATTCGTTTTCATTTCTATTTGATTTATTTACTGATTGTCTCGACGGTCTTTATTTTAGGTGCTAGGTTAAAAGACATTAATATTTGCACCTTATCTATACTCGCGGTTGTGCCTTTTACCTTAGAAACTATCGTGTTTTCTTCAGGGTTAATAAGCTTAGAATCTTCCAAAGATCAACGGTTACTCCAAAACACCCTAATTTTCGGGACGCACTTTATTATCGGTTTGCTGATTATTTTCCCACTCACTTATCGCGTTGAGATTACCAAGAAGCTGTTTCCCAAACTCAAAAGCCGCTATACCTTTGCTGATGCCATTATGCCTTGGTTGGCTATATTTAATGTAGTAATGAGCTTTGCTGCACTTGTGGAAAACTATTTCCGGAATGCAAAGGGAGCCAATATGACATTTTTCTTCTACAGTTTTGACGTCAGTGGGTATTTAATTTATAGCGCCAATTGTTTGATATTGTTATCTCTTGCTGCCATCACCTACAAAGAAGAATATGATTACGCTTTACCTAGCATCCGAAAAAAGCGTTAGTCTCAATCAAAATACGGATTATCCAATTCAATAGCGACACTTTCTGGTGGTTTATCTAAGCCATACTTATGTTTTAATGCTTGTAATTCTCCGGACGCCTGTAACTTATCTAGTCCAGTTTTTAATGCTTGCGCAAGCTTGGGCTTCTCTTTATTTACAAAGAAATAAAATGCAGTGGGATAATATAGATGAAAATCAGGCACTATCATTAAATTATCATTGTTTTGTGCGCTAATTTCAGCACTGGCTTCAATGACAGCACGAGGAAAGTAATCCGCTTTCTTGTCAGCGATTAGATTAAACATGGTTTGATAATCTGAGATTGGCCTTACCTTGAGGCCGTTATAATTTAAAATTTTAGTATCCGGCCAGTCATGACCTTGTACCGCAGTAAAGCGCTTTAATTCGTTCAGTGTTGTGATTGCCTTAATGGCTGGGTAAATATCTTTATGAACAATCAATAAGCGCCGCCCGATAAGCCCATCATAAAGTGGAATTTTAATCGGTGTCGCTATCTGTTCTCGAGCAGGACTGGTCATTGACCAATGTAAGTCGACTTTTCCTCGACTGAGTGCCATCAGTGTACGTTGCTGATGTGGGTGGATTTTAATATGCTCTATTTGTACTTCATATTTAGCTGCAGCCAGCGCTTTATCAAGTAATTCGTAGAGATATAAATCTCTGTCGTAGAGTGTTCTAGCTTCTTTGGCAACGTAGATTAACTCAGATGACTGTTCTGTGGCAGTGGCACTGTGTAACCATACTGCGGTCAATATTACGCTCAACGTTAACTTCATTGCTCCCCCCTAACTAACCGGAGTGTGGAATAACCACAGGCCCTTTAGCCGTCATTATTACTTGATACTCTGCTTGCTAACTTTTTATCCCAAATGCAAGGTAACTGGGGTGATCGGTTAGCTTACCTGATACTACTATTGCGTAATTACAAATTTAGTCAACCGGCATTTTCTAATCGAACGGTCGAGACGGTCGGCTTACGACGGTTGCACACAAACAGGTAGCTATTGCGATAACGTTTGGCTTCTTTTTTCGCGTCTGTTGCTAATGCTGCAACTTGATGTGAGTTGATACAATGTTGTAGATCTGGCCGTACTAAACCAATTGATAAGGTCAATAAGGGGACAAATTGCTTCTGCCCTTCTCGATTGGTAGCCCAATACCCCCCAGCACTCACGTGCTCTGGTGTAAAGAATGCTTTTGACTTTGCCTCAAACTGGGCAATTATCTCATGACAAAGCACTTGCGCATCACTGTTATCGAATACCACCATAAAATCATCACCGCCAATATGGCCTACAAAGCTTGAGCTTTGCGCACATACATCAACGGTTACCTCTGCAAGCAACTTAATCACACTGTCACCACTGGCGTAGCCATATAGATCATTAAACTGCTTAAAGTGATTTAAATCGATATAAGCCAAAGAAAAGTCATGATGCGAACGCAGCCGTTGCTCTATTGCTTCGTTGATTGCGACATTGCCCGGCAGCATGGTCAACGGATTCGCATGCTGAGCATGACGAATTTTTTCTTCGGTAATATGTTTTAGAATATCGCGCAACGGTGCCAAGCCTAAATATCGACCATCTCTGGTGATCACAATATGACGGCGAATATCAAATTCATGGTCGGTGATCTGCTTACTGACGGAGTCCAGCTCTTGCTGTTCATCCACCACTAAAGGCTGCTTGTCCATCAACTTAGTGACCGGCTTTTTATCGAATAGTGCATGTCCGTATGGCGCTGCGAATACCTCGGTAAGCTGATCTCTATGTAGCAGCCCAATAGGCTCCCTAAGGTCATTTACTACTGCAATGCTGGTAAGATTGCGGTCTTGTTCAAAGAGTCGGTGAGCGTCGATACACTGCGTACATTCATGGATCGCATTGACTTCTTTGGCAAGCCAACCGATTGCCATTGATTGCTCAAATTGATTGGATGATAGGTTAGATTCAGTATGTAGAGACTTAAAAATCTCAAGCTCGGTCGAGGGCTTTCTCGCAGGTTTAGCAAGCAAAAAACCTTGAGCATTGACGATCCCTAGTTGTTCTATGAGCTTGAGTTCTTCTATACGTTCAATGCCTTCTGCAATAACTTGGGTTCCGGTCGCTTTAGCAAGTTCAATTATGGACTTTAAAAACTCACGCTTAACGACACTTTGATCGCAGTGATCAATAAAATATCTATCCACCTTAACATAATCGGGGCAAAGTTCTGACCACTTCCTCAGCCCTGAATATCCAGCCCCTAAATCATCAATGGCGATGTGAAAGCCGAGTTCGCGATAGTGTGTAATCGTTGAGAGCAGTAAATTTGCGTCATCCACTTTATCTTGCTCGGTAACTTCTATCACTACGCGTTTGGGATCCAATCCATACACTTCAGTAAGGTGGCGTGTCTCACCTTTAGGGTGAGAAGGGTCTAATAGTGCTTTTGGGCTGACGTTTAGAAATAATTTACCGGGCAGGTTAAGTGAAACAAACTGTTTGATTGCCGCCTCGCGACAAATAATTTCCAACTCAGAGAGGCGTTCTTGCTGACTGGCGATTGCAAATAGTTTATCTGGTAACTCTAATAATGAGCCAGCCATGCCGCGACTCAATGCCTCAAACCCTAAGATTTGGCGTTTCGCAAGATCATAAATAGGCTGAAAAAGTGTGAATACCGCTTTTTCTTTTATTATTGTATTTAGTACTACCGTACGCGAAAGATCCACAGCATCAAACTCACTGTAAAAGTATAATCGCGCACGGTAGCAAGTGTGTATGACAGATATATGTCAATCGGGTGAAATGTACCCAATTTGCAGTTGAATGATTTTCAACCTAACAATTGCACTCTTTGAAGTAACCTGCACTCGAGATAAAAAGTTACTTCTTAAAACAAGCCAAGTTTAACGCAGCAGTAAGAGATAACAGCTGCTAAAGAACAAGTTGTTATGCCAAGTTCAGGTTACATTAGTTTAATGCACTTTCAACTTGGTCAAAATGGGCAATCACTTCAACAATTTCCATTTCAGCACTTTGGTAGTCTTCAGGACTCGTAAAACCTTTTAATGCCATCGCTTGTACTGTGGCTGGGTGTACTAGTAAGTCCTTGGCGTGATAACACACAGGGTCGTCAAACTTAGGTAATTTACCGTCTGCATGATAGCCGCTCTCTATTTCTTCTAGTGGCAATGTGGGAATAATATCCGCAGCTTTATCTAATGCATCAAGATAGGTTTGGCACTGTGGGTATTTTGCTACAAACTCCGTCAATAACGTTCGAGATAGCGTGACAAGGTCTGCCGACTGAGTTTCCAGCGCTTTATCTTCTTTTTCAATTCGAATATCAGCCAATAACGCTTCAGCTTTGGTCTTATATTGCGTTAAAGAGGTTGTTGCTTGCGCTACTGAATCCGTTTTTTGTTCTAGCTCTGGTTGCTTAGAACATGCTGTAAGCAAAGTTAATACGCTAGCAGCCATCACAAGTTTGTACATGATAATCTCCTTTATTGATAACGATTATCATTATACATCACCTTCATTATTTAGAAACAATTATATGCTTGTGTTTGCAACAAAAAAGCGGCTCAAAGGCCGCTTTTGGTATCACATTATATGCTGCGATTAAGGCATAGGATCTAAATCGGCGCCTTCTTTTTCTACTTCAACAGGAATTAAGTCTTCTTTACTTACGCCCATAGCTACAGCCACTGAGCTTGCTACATAAACAGAAGAATAAGTACCTATAAACACACCGAATAGCAAGGCTGTTGCAAAACCATGAATGGTTTGACCACCCCATACGAATAGTGCAATCAATACCAAAATGGTCGTGATTGAAGTCACTAATGTACGGTTAAGCGTCTGTGTCAGTGAGATATTGATGATCTCTAGTGTGTCGTCGATACGCACTTTACGGAAGTTTTCACGAATACGGTCAGATACAACAATAGTATCGTTGAGTGAGTAACCTATTACCGCCAATATTGCTGCTAAAATGGTTAAGTCAAACTCTAGACCTAAGATAGAAAACAGACCCATAGTCAGTACAACATCGTGGAACAGTGCTGCAACAGCACCTACCGCAAAGCGCCACTCAAAGCGAAAAGCAACATAGATCAAGATACAGATAAGCGCGGTTAACATCGCCAAACCACCCTGCTCTTTAAGATCTTCACCTACACTTGGGCCAACGAACTCGATACGGCGCATCACCACACTTTCATCCGCTTGCTTAAGAGCTGCAATGAGCTGGTTTCCCAACACCTCAGCCTTGACGTCGTCACCACGAGGGGCAAGTCGTACAAGCACTTCTTGGCTTGAACCAAAAAGTTGTACAGAGGCATCTGCAAAACCGCTCTCGGCTAATACACTACGTACCTTTGCTAAGTCTGCAGGCTGTGAGAATCCGACTTCAACAGCCGTACCACCGGTAAAGTCCAAGCCAAAGTTCAATCCTTTCACCATAAATGAGCCGATTGAAGCCAAGATCAATAATGCCGAGAAAGCCATAGAAAGCTTTCTTGCTGACATAAAACGGATGGTGCTTTTTAAATTAAGTAATTGCATGTCCGTCTCCTAGATTGATAGCTTAGTGATACGTCTGCCACCGATGATGGCATTAATAACAGCACGCGTACCAACAATCGCAGTAAACATTGAAGTAATAATACCGATAGCTAACGTAACCGCGAAGCCTGCAATTGGACCTGTACCGACAGAGAATAGGATCACTGCTGCAATTAAGGTCGTGATGTTGGCATCAAAAATCGTACTAAATGCACTGTCGTAACCATGATGAACGGCTTGCTGCGGGCTGCGGCCTTCCGCAATTTCTTCACGGATACGTTCAAAAATAAGTACGTTTGCATCCACCGCCATACCTACCGTCAATACGATACCAGCAATACCTGGCAGCGTCAGTGTCGCACCTGGGATCATCGACATCACGCCCACAATCATAATGAGGTTAGCCGCCAGCGCAAGGTTTGCTACTAAACCAAAGCCTTTGTAGTACAACAACATAAATGCAAGTACAAACGCAAAACCAAGCACTACAGCGGTCATACCGGCTTCAATATTTTCCTGACCTAGGCTTGGACCTACTGTACGCTCTTCAACAATTTGAATTGGCGCAACTAGCGCACCTGCGCGAAGTAGCAAGCTCAGGTTATGTGCTTCTGCTGGGCTATCAATTCCAGTAATACGGAAAGAGCTATTCAAACGGGCTTGAATTGTCGCCACGTTAATCACTTCTTCTACCTTGATTGGTGGTAGCGCCTTACCATTTTCATCTTTTTTGCCAGATGGCTTGTATTCAATAAAAACGGTTGCCATACGTTTGCCGATAGCGCGTTTGGTAAAGGCGTTCATTTTTGCTCCGCCTTTGCTATCTAGCTTAATGTTAACTTGAGGACGTTGATATTCATCCATACCAGATTGCGCACCAGTGATATGTGTACCTTCAAGAATAACGCGCTTTTTAAGTACAACTGGGTAGCCATCTTTATGTGGGATCACTTCTGTGCCCGGAGGAATACGGCCTTGTGCCGCGGCACGCACGTCTGCATTTTCATCCACTTCACGGAACTCAAGGGTTGCCGTAGCACCAAGAATTTCTTTGGCACGGGCGGTGTCTTGAACACCAGGAAGCTGTACGATAATACGCTCACCACCTTGACGTTGAACGTTTGGTTCCGCAACACCTAGTTGGTTAATACGGTTACGAATAATGGTTTCGTTTTGTTTAATGGCGTATTCGCGCAGCTCTTTATACTTGAGATCGCTAAGGCTTGAGAAGAAAGCCAAACTGTCGCTACTATCATTAACAAAGTCATTACCCGGGTAACGCTTTCTTAGGAAGCTCATAGCAGCGTCTTTGTCTTCTTCCGAACGCATAGTCACTTGCACACGTTCGCTATTCGACACCCTGCGTACTGAACGGTAACGCAGCTTCTCTTCGCGTAAATCGCTCTTAAAATCTTGCTCCATTTGCTCAAGCGCATTGTCCATCGCAGTGACCATATCCACTTCCATAGTGAAGTGAACACCACCACTCAAGTCTAAACCCAGTTTCATTGGGTTTGCACCTAAGTTTTTTAACCACTCGGGCTGTGCTGGAGACATATTAATAGCGGAAATGTAGTCGCCACTTAAAGTATTGCGCAGTATGTCTTGCGCTTTAAGCTGATCTTCTACATTTTTAAAACGAACAAGAATTTGACCGTCTTCTAATGCCGAAGATTTTACGGCTAGATTGTTCTTTTGCAGGGTTTCATTGACTTGATCTAATACGCTGAGTGTCGCATCAGCACCTTTTGTGCCTGACACCTGTATGGCCGGATCGCGACCATACAAGTTTGGAGTGGCATAAAGGATACCGATAGCTAACACAGCCAGAACAAGTAAGTACTTCCACATTGGATACTTGTTTAACACTGGACTATCCCTTTATTGTTATTCTTATAGAGATTTCATTGTACCTTTAGGTAATACAGCTGAAACCGCTGACTTTTGCACTGTCACTTCCATTTGGTCATTCAGTGCGATTACAACAAAGTCTTTGTCTTCGGCTACTTTTGTGATTTTACCCACAAGTCCACCTTGAGTTAGTACTTCGTCACCCTTACCTAATGCACCCATTAGGTCTTTGTGCTCTTTAACACGCTTGGCCTGTGGACGGTAAATTAAGAAATAAAATACCAAACCAAAAATACCTAACATGATTAGCATTTCCATACCGCCACCTGCTGGTGCCGCTGCTGCGTTGCTAGCATGCGCACTTGAGATAAAAAAGCTCATTTCACTTCCTCGTTTATAAAATTAATTATTTTCTGTCAAACCAACGTCAGCCAACTCTGGCACCGGTATGCCACGGCGCGCGTAGAAGTCTTCGACAAATTCATCAAATGTGCCTTCAGATAAGGCGTTTCTCATTCCTTCCATCAAACGTTGATAATAACGCAAGTTATGGATGGTATTGAGTCGAGCACCTAGTATTTCATTACACTTATCTAAGTGATGTAAGTATGCTCTAGAGTAATTCTTACAGGTGTGGCAATCACACTCTGCATCTAGTGGGCTGGTATCCGTTTTGTGTGCTGCATTACGGATTTTCACGATGCCACCTGTCACAAACAAGTGACCATTACGAGCATTACGTGTTGGCATTACACAGTCAAACATATCAATACCGCGACGTACCGCTTCAACCAAGTCTTCTGGTTTACCAACACCCATTAGATAGCGAGGCTTGTTCTCTGGCATTTTGTAAGCGCACTGGTCGAGAATGTTGATCATGTCTTCTTTTGGCTCACCAACCGATAAGCCACCTAGCGCATAACCATCAAAGCCAATTTCTTCTAAGCCTTGCTGTGACTCAGCACGCAGCTCTGGGTACATACCACCTTGAATGATCCCAAACAATGCCGAAGGATTATCACCGTGTGCCGCTTTAGACCGTTTTGCCCAACGCAAGCTCAACTCCATTGAATCTTTTGCTTCTTTTTCAGTTGCTGGGTATGGCGTACATTCGTCAAAAATCATCACAATATCTGAACCTAAATCACGCTGTACTTCCATTGCCTTTTCTGGAGATAGCATGATTTTTTCACCATTTACCGGTGACTTAAAGAGTACACCCTCTTCTGAGATTTTACGCATCGCACCCAAACTAAATACTTGGAAACCACCCGAGTCAGTCAAAATAGGTCGGTCCCAATTCATGAAATCATGTAGATCGCCATGTTGCTTGATGATCTCAGTACCAGGTCTTAGCATTAGGTGAAAAGTATTACCTAAACAGATATGCGCACCAGTTTCTTTTAACTCATCTGGAGTCATGCCTTTTACTGTGCCATAAGTACCAACAGGCATAAACGCTGGCGTCTCTACTACACCACGGTCAAAAATCAAGCGACCTCGGCGAGCTTTACCCTGTTTGCGATCTAATTCAAATTTCATTATTACCTCGTTGTCGGAAAAACAGTCCAACTTTGACTAAAAAACGTGCTAAGCCAATGCTTAGGGCAGTGATCTTTCGATTCTACCAAGATTACCAGCGCAATTCTAATACCAATTATCTTAATTAAGTGTTCTATTTTGAGGCGAGAAAATCTTGTCGATAACAAGGCAAAAATTTTGATATTTAGTTGCTCTAAATAAGAAATTTTTAACGCAGTTAGCGTCAGATTTACTCCTTCAAATTGAGCAAGCGTTAAGACTAATTGGTATAATATTGGGATAAAAAACACAAAGTCCATATCGAGCCTACAACTTTACAGCTATAAAACGCAAAATGCCCAGCAATACTGGGCACTTTAATCGTTGTATGGTGTGAGTTACTTATCTTGTTTTTGCAAGAACATCGCATCACCGTAGCTAAAGAAGCGATATTTTTGTTCTATCGCGGTTTTGTACGCATTCATAATATGCTCCTGCCCTGCAAAGGCACTCACTAACATAATTAATGTAGACTCTGGTAAATGGAAGTTAGTGACCATCGCATCAACCACATTAAATTGATAACCTGGATAAATGAAAATATCGGTATCGCCGTATAGTGGTGCGATTTCGCCACCATTTGCTTTAGCTGCTGACTCAAGTGAACGTACAGACGTAGTGCCTACGGCTATCACTCGTCCGCCTCTGGCTTTAGCTGCGTTAACCGCTTGCACAACTTCGTCTGAGACTTCAATGTACTCAGAGTGCATGACGTGCTCTTCTACAGAATCAACTCGTACCGGCTGAAAAGTACCAGCGCCAACGTGCAACGTAACAAAAGCCATTTCAACGCCTTTGTCTTTTAGCTTTGCCATCAAGTCATCGTCAAAGTGTAGACCAGCTGTCGGCGCCGCAACTGCTCCAGGTTTTTCACCATACACAGTTTGATAACGCTCTTTGTCTTCCTCATCGTCGGGACGATCAATATAAGGCGGCAGTGGCATATGGCCTATCTTATCTAAAATAGCCAATACATTTTCGTCGCCATCAAACTTCAGTTCAAAGAGTTCTCCATGACGCTGCACCATTTCTGCGGTCGCTTGACCTTCAAGTTCAATTTTAGTCCCAGCCTTTGGCGATTTACTCGCTCTAATATGTGCCAGTACCGTATGAGCATCAACCACACGCTCGACCAACACTTCCAGTTTACCACCGCTGGCTTTTTGGCCAAACATACGTGCAGGGATCACTTTAGTGTTGTTAAAGATGATTAAATCTTCCGGGTTGATCAGCGCTAGAATATCTTTAAATACTTTATGCTCAATTTCACCACTGTTGCCATTTAGAGTAAGAAGACGACTACTAGAACGCTCCTTCATAGGGTGTCTGGCAATCAACTCATCAGGAAGATCAAAACTAAAGTCTGCTACGCGCATGGAAAGGCCTCATTTCTAAAAGTGCGCCAAGTCTAGTGCGGTGTTTTGGCGAAATCAAGTGCTTGTAACCTTGCGTAAATACCTTTAACCTAGCGGGTCTGAAAACGTGATCATCATGTAAATTTTAAAACGATGAACACCTTAATCTAGTACGTTCTTTATTCTTTAAGTTTAAACAATAACTTATCGCTTTTTGCGCAAGTTCCAAAATCAAATGTGTCATGGTGTGGCTGTATCTGGTGAGGTTTTTTTATTGTGTCTAGACAACTAACGTTGCTTATTGTTAACGCCAGTGCGCACGAGCGCCAAGCCCTAACCAAAACACTCAGTGCACTAGATGTCTTTACTATTATTGCCAAGTCAGACTCACAAGATGCATTAAGCCTATTAAAAACACAAGCTGTTGATCTGGTGATTACTGGGCTTGATGTTGGTAAAATTGACGGTTGGCGTTTCTCTCGCATGATACGCTCTGGTTTACTTGCAACGCCTAAAAATACGCCCATTGTGCTCATTCCCCCAACGTATTGTGAACGAATTGCCGAGACCACGGCGCGCAGTTACAGTATCGATGCAGTATTACCATTTGAACGCCAAGATATGCTGCCACAGATTTTGGCAAACGTACTATCTACTCATCTGGATAAAAGTAGCCGTCTAAAGTTATTGCTATTAGAACCTAACCAAGCTCAGGCAGAAAAAATTTGTGAGCACCTCTCACATAACTTCGTTTGTACCCATGTAAATTCTGCTACCTGCGCGCTGTCACTGTTTTTACAGGATAATTACGCTATTGTGTTGATGGACACTACAGCAAACCTTTCAGGTTCCGCAGAAGCGCTAGTCGAAAGCATTCTCAAACACAAGCCTAGCCAAGCCATTGTAACCATCATAGATAAACGTGATGCCGATCATGCGGAACAGCTTCTGTTGCTTGGCGTAACGGACTTTGTCCGAGCTCCCTACGATATGCCCTTCTTAAGTAAGGTTTGCGACCATGCAGCTCGTCGTGAAGATTTTATGGTGAGCTATGCCGAGTTTGCTAACAAAGTAGAGCAACTCAGTCGCAGTGAAAACCGCTATAAAGACCTTTTTTCGGCGCACCAACGGATTTTACTTCACCTCAGGACAGTGGTTGTTGAGCTGGATCTAGAAGGAGAAATTCGCTTTATTAACCCAGCATGGGAATACCTCTCGGGCTTTGGCATAAAATCAAGCTTACATACACGACTCAGAGATTACATCGCCAAAGAAGACCTTTTCACGCTGGAAAAAGTCTTCAACGAATTGCAAACTGGCACACGACAACATGCCCAAGTTGAGTTGCAGCTGAGTCACAAAAATGGCCATTTAGTATGGGTTGAATGTCGCCTACAACTCATTAAAAATACCTCCAGCTCAGTCGCTATTACCGCAACGCTAGATAACATTCATGAACGCAAACAAGCGGAATTGCAGCTCAGGCATCTCGCGCTGCATGACACGCTAACGGGCTTGCATAATCGTTACTACTTTGACCAACAGTTGAACCAGCTTTGTACCGAAGTGAAATCAGCGGAAGATATAGAGCATGCGCTAATTTATATCGATTTGGATCACTTTAAGATCATCAACGATAGCAAAGGGCACCAGCAAGGTGACATTGTTCTTAAAGAAGTTTCTGATCTTTTTAACGAAAAGATTGGCGAGGAACATCTGACTTTTCGTATCGGCGGCGATGAGTTTGCGGTGTTACTTAAGCATACCAACTTACTGGACGCACATATTTGTGCGGAGAGTATCTGTATGGCAATTGAGGAACATAAGTTTCACTTTGAAGATAATGCCTACTCCATCAGCTGCTCAATAGGCTTAACTCAAATTACTCGAGACAATGCCGATCCAAATGAATGTTTAAAACAGGCCGATATTGCCCTCTACATTGCGAAAAATCTAGGTCGCAACCTAGTGCACTGTTACAACAAAGAAGATGAACAAAACCAAACATTACAAATTGGGTTAGAATGGGGACACAGTGTTCGCCAAGCACTCCAAAACGACAGTATAGAGTTACACTATCAACCGATTTGGGATTTCAAAAAGGAGCACATTGCCTATTACGAAGCACTGCTGAGATTAAAAATTAATGGTGAAACGATTTATCCAAATCAGTTTATTCCCGCACTTGAGCTGCTAAATGATACCTTTTTAATGGATCAATGCGTGATCAGAGCTGCAATCAAAGCTCTGTCGGAATATGAAATACTCAGTCAGGTTGCCATTAACTTGTCGGCCCATTCATTTTTAGATGAAAGATTACAACCGCATATTCAAGCCTGTTTGAAAGAATATCAAGTCAGTGCAAATCGTGTGATATTTGAGATCACAGAGTCAGCAAGCATTAATAATTTGAACGCCACCCAATCCATGATCAAGAGCTTGAATGATTTGGGTTGCCATTTTGCTATTGATGATTTCGGGACAGGGTTTAGCACATTTAGTTACCTAAAACAGCTCCCTGCACAGCATGTGAAGATAGATGGTTCGTTCGTCAGAGACATGCTCAATGACCCGATTGACTTAGCCTTGGTCAAAGCAGTCAACGATATTAGTCATTCATTGGACAAGTGTTCTGTTGCTGAATATGTAGAGAACAAGGATATATTTCAACAACTTAAAGAAATCGGAGTGGACTATGGACAAGGCTACTTTATTTCCAGGCCGCTACCGATAGAGCAGCTTGGAAATAACCTTGAAACTATTTTATCCCTAAAAACAGCGCAGTAACAACTTTATACTATAGGTTACTTTTACTTCTTGCAAAGTCCACTATAATTAAAGATACCAGTTTAAAATGTCATCAATTTTTAAGGTAACACTTTAATTTTGCAGACATTCAATGGAATGTGTTACATCTTGCTATGGACTTCAAGGGGTAAATTATGCTGTCACTATCACTGTTTTTAATACTTGCAAACTTAGTTATTGCCTTTCAATGTTACCGTTATGCTAGTGCAAAAGGATATCCGGTAAAGTTGTTCACAGGGCTAGGGTTACTCCCTTACTTTAACTTAGTGGTTTGGGTTTACTTACTTTTCTTGCCCAATCTAACAACTGCGAAAAACATCGAGCAAGCGTAACGCTTTCCGTTGTAAAAAAACAGCATGTCACCGTCGGCGCATGCTGTTTTTTGTAGCTAATATCAATTGAATTAATTCTCTAATCAATTTGAAGGATGAAATAGCTCATTTATTTAATACATTTGGTATAAAACGAGACAGCGTTCGCCTGCGTGCTAAAAGCGATAGCTGACTGCCGCTTCTCTTAACTCTTTAGCCGTCTTCTTTCCTGTTACGCACTGTTGCACTAAAGCCTTTGGATACACAAAAATCTGCTTTTCTTTTTGCCCACTTAGCCCGCTGTAAATAAAACTAATGTGTTCATCTTCAGGTAGACTTCTAAGCCCCGCGCCATAATCACACAAGCTTCTCGCTAAACTGGTTGTTAAGCTTTTTTCAAGGGCTTGCTGCTTCAGCGCTTGATCTTTTTGTCGTTTCGCTCTTGAAGCCTCAAGGCTGGCTTTAAGCTTATCTTTTAGTTCCTTCAACTCTGACTCTTTGAGTGAGAGCTTCTGTATACGCTTCTCAACTTCTTTTAATGATTCAGTTAATTCATCAGCCTGTTGGTTACTTTCGTGTGTTTTAGCAAATTCTAATTCCGCTTTTTGACGCTCAAGTTCTCTTAATCGGATCCTATTTTCTCTTTCCTGCTCCACGGCTTCACGCACCTTTTCAGCACCGGCTTTGACCTTTTCTGCCGCTTCTGAGTATGCGTGTGAGAATGCTTCAGCGATAGGCTCGGCAAATTCAACCTCGGCAATGTCTACATCAAACTTAGGTAGCTCAAATTCACCAATGGCTGCAACATCATCAAAGTCATCAAGATGCGATAACCATTCCAGACGATGACGGCGTTTTAAAGACAATTCAAAAACCGCCCCCTGATCTTTTAAGTAGTAGCCTGATACGCTGCGCACTTGATCTTGTGTATCATGTTGTAATGCACTGACTAGTACGCGTTCAAAGATGGCAACTTCACGCTTGAGCTCGTCATTTGGTACTTGCCCGTGAACAAGACTAGACGTAATTGCTGCAATAGTGCCAAAACAAAGTGTTGTTATTTTCATGGGTTACCTCGATACTGGGCTAAATTCTGTGAAGGGGTTTGCTCTACTTGCTCTGCAAGCTCGTTCAGTTGCAGCCTGAGTAGGGCTTGATCTTGCGCTCGCTGGGCTTGGATTAAATCCACTAGGTTGTTCATCGCTAAACTGCGTTCTTTACGGTTTTGCTCCACAACTTGCGTGGCTAACTGAACTAGAGTTGTTTGGTCTATGGGCTTTGTGTCATCCAGCTTATCTAACATACTTTGAATTGCACTTTGCTGCTGCGCTAATTGTGTCTGCTGTACGGTAAGTTGCTGGTGCAACCCTAAGTTTTGCAGCCACAAGCCTGAAACTCCAAGACCTACCACTAACCAAGCCGCAACTGCAGCAAGCGACCAAACGCGCGCACGGTGTTGATGCGCAAGCTGTGCTGGTGGCGTTTGTACTTCATAGTTTTTGGCATGCTGCTGCCATTGCGTTGCAGCCTCCATCATTTCTAGATATTCAGCGTTCGCCTGTAGCTGTGCCAGTTCAGCTTCTGACAGCCTGTTACCCTCTAACCACTTTTCAAATAAGACATCTAATTTAGCCATGATTTTGCACCTCTAGCTGCCCTTTCATTTTACCTAACGCACTATATAAACGTGCTTTAACCGTATTACTAGATAACTCGAGTTGTACTGCAATCTCTTCAAAGGTGTAATGTTGAAAAAATTTTAGCTCAACAACAATCCGCTGCTCAAATGGTAATTGCTTCAAGGCGGTATATACCTCCTGATTACTTTGTTGCTGCACTATCGTCACGTCAGGCCCTTGTTGATGCGCTTCAGGCTCTTTGCTTTCAATCGATTCAAACTTGTGCTTACGCATGTGATCAACAATCCTTGCATGGGTAATTTTAAATACCCAAGTCGAAAACTTAGCATCTCCGTTAAAGGTATGCAGATTACGATACATGCTAACAAAAACCTCTTGCGCAATATCAAGCGCGTCCTGTGGGTTACCAACGAGTCTCAGACACTGATTGTAAACCCGGCTATGATGCTGAGCACATAATCTAGACCAAGCGCCTTCGTTGCCTTGCAGTGCTCTTTTTATAAGTTGTTTTTCGGTATTAAAAAACACGCAGCTCACTCATGGGTTCTTTTATTTATTAATCGTAGTCAGAGCAAAAAAAGTTGGGGTTAAAATTAAAAAAATTAGCAATAGTTGGCTGCTGTGAAATTATATAAACAAATATTCAGTAAAGCGGAGGAGTTGGGTGCCAGCTCCAAGGTATGGTTGTTGAGCCGGCACGAAGGGCTAGGTTAGAGCTCCTTATCTGTCATCGTCCTTACATCCATCACAGTAGTCTCGATCTCTCCAAGCATTAAATGGACTGTATTGCCAAACATCGTGTCTAATCACATTACCACTATTTCGGTTGATAAATTGCACAGAAAAATCACTGTAATACGGAATACCCATATTAGATGCCTGCGAGCTAATATATATGCTATATCCAGCCCAACCACCTGAGCCAAAGCTTCCGGAATTACAGTTATCTTCAGCGCAGTTTACGACCACACGCCGGAGCTTCTTATCATCAAGTGTTGTAATTTCTCCACGGGCTAACAAACTCAACTCACCATATACGGAGAGAAAACCATTTAATTCACCGCTAGGTATACCCAGTGCAGTAGCAAACTCTTGTTCTTGCTGATTGAGCCGTGAGATAAGTTTATGTTCTAACTCTTTTGGCATAGCAATGCCATTACTCACATAGACAATGGCATCTTTATATTCTGGAGTTTCAGTCAAAGGCGTTAACTTTGCGGGATTCGAGCCACTTAGTAAGCGTTCAAACTCTTGACTCGCTTTCAAATAATGCTCAAGCGGCATCTTTGCCTGCTGAGCTGAGTTTTCCCAGAATTCCATTAAATTTTTAGGTGCTTCAACCGCTTGAGCCACCGGTGATAACACGCCAGAGGCCAAAATAAATAAAGCCCCAAAACAGCTGGTTTTGATGTTTTGCATTTCTTTAATCCTTTAAAATAACAAAAAAGAAACACAAGATTAATATAACATTTTTTCAGGGTCAATCTAGCTGTTCATCACAATATGCTTGGATTTCAGTTTTAGCAAACTCGCTAAACAGTCTAAAGTCTCTTATTCGACCGGTTGTACGACGCCAAATCAACCCTATCTCGCGATATGCATGGTCTTGTGGTGGCATAGCAACCAAAGGCTTGCCTTCCAAAATGCCGGCATTAATTGCCATTTGAGGTAAAAAAGTCACACCGTTTTTATACTCTACCATGCTCAGTAAGGTATGCAGGTTGGCGGCTTCAAATGGGTTGATACAAGCATTCCGATTTAAATGGCAAGCACTCAGCGCATGCCCCGTCATACAGTGCTCTTTCTCTAGTAAGAATACGCTCTGTTCAGGTAGCAAATTAAAGTCTTCTATTGGCTCTGGTACGCTGTAGTCTTGATGGCGAACCAAACTAAAGTGGTCTTTTGCTAACACCTGTGTATGAAACTTATCTGTTCGATATGGTAAGGCCAGCATGGCCATATCAATGTGACCATGCTCGAGTTTATCTAGCAAATTATCACTGGTATCTTCAACTAACACCAGATTAAGCGCTTCGAACTCTTTTTTACAAGCTTGATAGAGCGGTGCAGCGATAAAGCTCGCGACGGTGGGAATGATCCCAAGCGTAAGCTTGCCAGATAGCGGGTTTTTATAACTCTTGGTAAGCTCTTTTACACTCATGGTGTCGTCGATTATCTTCCGTGCTCGCTCAACCACTTCCTCACCGATATCGGTAAACATTAAGCTACGATTTTCTCGTTCAATAAGCTGACAGCCTAATGTTTCCTCTAAGTTTTGTATCGCGCTACTCAATGTCGATTGACCAATAAAGCAGGCTTCAGCTGCACGACCAAAATGTTGGTGCTGATGCACCGCAAGCAGGTATTGTAGTTGTTTGATACTAGGTAAATTCGTCACAAGCTTTACTCTTAATTTTCAACAGCACAAATAAAAAGACCCCAACACCAAAGGTGTTGAGATCTTTTCAAGCTAAAAGTCTGTCTTTTTGAAAAGGTGTGGTTTATTTCTAAACGCCAAACACTAATCTCAAAATGTAGAATATAACAATAGCAAGGGCAGCACCAACTGGCAACGTAATTACCCAAGAAACTACAATGTTACGGATAACACTTAAGTTTAATGCCGCTATACCACGTGCCATACCTACACCTAGCACCGCACCCACTAAGGTTTGAGTTGTCGAGATTGGTAGACCTGTACCTGATGCAATAACTACTGTTGAAGCGGCTGCAAGTTCAGCAGCAAAACCTCGGCTAGGAGTTAAATGGGTAATACCTTCACCGATTGTTTTAATCACCTTCTTACCAAGAATTGCCAGACCAGCAACAATACCTAAACCACCTAGCGGTAGGATCCACCAAGCAAGTGCTGCTTTCTTCGCAATCTCACCATCATTTTCTACAATGTTTACTACCGCAGCTAGTGGACCGATTGCATTTGCAACGTCATTTGAACCATGGGCAAATGCCATACAACATGCAGTTAGCACCATTAAGATAGCAAACACTTTCTCAACGTTGTTGAACTGCATTTGCTTGTCTGCATTTGGGTCCATTTTTAGTTTAGCGATAGCAATCTTACCGATGATAGCAATGATAACCGCAATACCAATGGCCAGTGCAAAACCTTCAAAGGTGCCCATCTGAATACCTATGTGCTTCAGGCCTTTTTTAATCGTCACCAATGACATCACAAAACCTGCTAGGCCCATGTAGATCGGTACAAAGCGCTTGGCATTTTCTAATGGCTTATTGGTGTCAAAAATCAGCTTTTGGGCACTCATAAAGATAAGATAGGCGATAAAACCTGAAATAGCTGGGGTCACAATCCAACTACCCACAATACCAGCAACCTTACCCCACTGGATAGCTTCGCTGCCAACAGCAACTAATGCAAAACCAATGATAGCACCGATGATTGAGTGTGTAGTCGATACCGGCCATCCCAGCATAGAAGCTAGCAATAACCACGCGCCCGCAGCAAAAAGAGCCGCGATCATCCCTAATATCATTAATTCAGGAATATCTAGAAAAGGCGTTGAATCAATAATCCCTTTACGGATTGTTGAGGTTACCTCACCACCTGCAAGATAAGCACCGGCGAATTCAAAGATCATAGCAATAATAATTGCTTGTTTAATAGTAAGCGCTTTTGAGCCTACTGAAGTACCCATAGCATTCGCAACATCGTTTGCGCCAATACCATAAGCCATAAAGAAACCAACTGCTGCGGCAATTAAAACCAATACTGTGCCGTAGGATGCAATGATATCCATAAGAAACCTTACTTTATTTTAAAAGATCGATTTTTATTAACGAGCTAACATCAGCTCAAGACGTGAACCAACGCGCTCTGCAATATCAGCAAGGCCACCAACCCACTCAATGATTTTGTATAAAAACATTGCATCGATTGGATTTAGCTGGCTTTCTACAGCGCGTAACTCTTGACGAATTTTAATCTGCATTTCGTCGGTATCTTGCTCAATCGCATCAACTCAACGAGCATTTTTTCAACTAAAGTGACTTCACGGCCTTTAAAGCCAGTCTCAAGCAATTCATCTAGCTCATTAATCGCTTCTGAAGCTTGTTTAGTTGCGTCAACACAACGAGTGACGTAAGCAAGAAAGTCTTTTTGAATGGATTCAGGGATAACCATTTCACGACCGATAACGCGACCTGCGATATCTTTCGCTTTGTTGGCAATCTTATCTTGGTGAGTAATAAGTTCCAGTAAGTCAGTCCGTTCTACTGGCATAAATAGACCGCGAGGCAACTGTAAACGCACTTCACGTTTAAGTTCATCTGCTTCACGCTCAAGGTTGCGGATTTCAATGCGAATCGCATCCGCTTCCGCCCACTCCTCTTTGAAGACATGGTTAAAAAATGGGATCAAAGCCGCACTGGCTTGATGAACTATTTTTATATGCTCTTCAATTGGCTTAATAGGAGATTTAGCAAATACTCCTAAAAACGCGTTACTAGGCATAACTGACCCTTAAATCATATTTGTATGCATGTGCAAAGAGTAATTTTACAGCATTGAGCGCCGTTGTGAACGGTTTTATTGCAAGTTTAAATGAACTTACTATGAAATTGCGCGCTCTAGGCGCGCAACTAGTTGATAAGCATCACAAGGTTTTTGCGATATCTTCTTGAGATGTATGGCGAATATCTTTGCCATTTACAAAATAAATTACGTATTCCGCAATATTCTGACAGCGATCGCCAATACGCTCTAATGAACGCACAGACCAAATTAAATCCATAATTTTAGGAATAGAGCGAGGGTCTTCCATCATATATGTCATAATTTGACGGGTAACGGCTTCGTATTCACGGTCAACTTTTGCATCCGCTTTGTGTACTTCAAACGCCTTTTGCGCATCCATACGTGCAAATGCATCTAGTACATCGTGAAGCATCTGTGATACTTGACGGCCCATGTTATCGATGTTGACCAATAAATCTTGCTGATCTTTGGTAAACGAGTCTAGTGCCACTTTCGCGATACGCTCAGCCTCATCACCAATACGCTCAAGATCTGCAATGGTTTTTGCAATCGCAACCACCAGGCGTAAGTCACTGGCCGCTGGCTGACGCTTAGCGATGATACGCGTACACTCTTCGTCAATATTGACTTCCATTGCGTTTACTTTGTAGTCATTCTGGCTGACTTTTTTAGCTTTTTCAGCGTCGTTATGGTTAACCGCATCAAGGGCAGTATTTAACTGCTGCTCAACCAAGCCACCCATACTCAATACGTGATTTCTCACGTTTTCTAGCTCTTCGTTAAAGCGGCCAGAAATGTGCTTATTAATATTGTGTTCCATTATATTCTCCTCGCAAGCTCGCCTTAACCGTAACGACCTGTAATATAGTCTTCTGTTTTCTTCTTAGACGGCGTGGTGAATAAGGTATTGGTATCTGCATACTCAATTAACTCACCCATATACATAAACGCAGTTTGGTCTGATACACGTGCAGCTTGTTGCATGTTATGTGTAACGATAACTACAGTATACTTGTTTTTCAGGTCGTTAATGAGTTCTTCAATAACTAATGTTGAAATAGGGTCAAGTGCTGATGTTGGTTCGTCCAATAGCAATACTTCAGGCTCAATGGCAATTGAGCGTGCAATTACCAAACGCTGTTGCTGACCACCTGATAAGCCAAAAGCACTGTCGTGTAGTCTATCTTTTACTTCATCCCACAACGCAGCACCACGGAGCGACTTTTCTACTACTTCATCAAGTTTACGCTTGTCTTTGATCCCCTGTAAGCGTAGTCCATATACCACATTCTCATAAATTGACTTAGGGAATGGGTTTGGCCTTTGGAATACCATGCCTACGTTACGGCGCAGTGCTGCAACATCTACGCTCTTATCATAAATGTTCTGTCCTTGAAGGTTGATTTCACCTTCAATACGACAGCTATCAACCAAGTCGTTCATGCGGTTAATACAACGTAGTAACGTTGACTTACCACAACCCGATGGACCGATAAACGCGGTTACCTGCCCTTTTGGGATCAACATATTGACGTTGCTAAGGGCTTGTTTATCACCATAGTAAAGATCTAGGTTTTTGATCTCTAGTGCGGTGAGTTCTGGACTTAAGTTTTCTAAATCAAGCTTGTTATTGCCGTTTGCTTGATTGACTTCTGGCGCTACTGTAATCATGTTTTTACCTATTAAAAATCTTTACTATTAATGCTCTAACGATCTGAATTTTTCGCGTAAGTGGTTACGAATACCGATGGCGGTAATATTCAGTGCAATAATCACCGTAACCAATAGGAACGCGGTTGCATAAACCAAAGGTCTAGCAGCTTCAACATTCGGGCTTTGGAAGCCAACATCATAAATATGGAATCCTAAGTGCATAAACTTACGATCCAAATGAATATAGGGGAAGTTTCCATCTAACGGTAGTGTTGGTGCCATTTTTACCACACCAACCAGCATCAGAGGAGCTACCTCACCAGCCGCACGCGCAACCGCAAGGATCAAGCCAGTCATAATTGCCGGACTAGCCATTGGCACTATAATGCGCCATAGAGTTTCTGCTTTGGTTGCGCCAAGTGCCAAAGAGCCGTGACGGACTGAACTTGGAATACGAGATAAACCTTCTTCTGTGGAAACAATAACCACAGGTAAAGTTAAAATTGCCAACGTTAGCGCCGACCAAATAACACCTGGAGTACCAAATACAGGACTTGGCGCTGCTTCAGGGTAGAACAATTCATCAATTGAGCCACCTAGCATGTAAACAAAGAAACCGAGACCAAATACACCATATACAATAGATGGTACACCTGCGAGGTTAATTACCGCGATACGGATCATCTTAGTCACTGCATTTTTTGCGGCATACTCGTGCAAGTAAATTGCTGCAACCACACCAAATGGCGTCACAATCACAGCCATTAACATCACCATGAATACAGTACCAAAAATAGCTGGGAATACTCCGCCTTCGGTATTCGCTTCACGAGGGTCATCGCTTACAAACTTGCTAATTTGCACTAAGTAGTGGCCCACTTTTGCAAAAAAGCCCATGTCATTAGGGAACCATACATCCAATACTTGGTATAAAGGTAGCGTTACTTCTTCACCACGCATATCACGGACAACAACTTGGTCGCGCTTTGCTTGCTTTCTTAGTTCAAATAAACGCTTTTCGAATACTTTGTAATCTTCACGCAGCTCAGCACGACGCGCGTTCAGCTCAGCTAGCTTTTCATCAGTAAGCTCATTATCTAGCTGATAAGACTTCTCTTTTAAGCGTAAACGCTCAAGCTCGTAGTTGATATGACCAATTTCACTATTTTGCAGGTCTAGTGCTTCTTCATTAAGGTCCACTGCACGTTCAACTAACTCATGGAGTTTTTCTACGGGTTGATCTGTCACCACTTTGCCGTCTTCTAAAACGCGTGTGACATAACCATAGAAATTACCATTCTTACTTCGCTCAAATACTGCTAAGTCAGCCGGTTTGGACTGGCTCTGAATGTCGGTTGACAATACCCATCTAAAGTCTAACTCTACGTATTCACGGTTACCTGTTTTTAATAATAAACGCTCGACATTCTCCCCGTCATAATCAGACAGATCATATCCGGCTGCTTCAAGGCGCGATTTAGGAACCATTTCACGGTCATAGATTTCACCGATCACGGTTTGTTTTGCTACTGATCCGTCAAGCTGCATTTCTACAACTTGCGACGGCCAGAAAAAGCTCAGTCCTTTCCACGCGATCATCGCAAGTAGTCCAATTACGGAAATCAAACTAATACTGACCGCGCCACCTGTCATCCAGATCCACGGAGAACCTGACTTAAACCACTGTTTCATCATGTCATGTCACTCCAATTACATTGAACTGTATTTTTCACGCAGCTGCTGGCGAACAAACTCAGCGACGGTGTTAAATACAAAAGTAAAAATAAACAATACGAAGGCCGCAAGGAATAGAATGCGGTAGTGAGAACTGCCCACTTCTGATTCTGGCATCTCAACTGCGATATTCGCAGCCAGCGTCCGCATACCTTGGAAGATACTCCAGTCCATAATTGGCGTGTTACCCGTTGCCATCAATACAATCATGGTTTCACCAACGGCACGACCAAGGCCCATCATCACAGCAGAGAAAATACCTGGACTTGCTGTCAGTAACACTACACGAACTAAGGTTTGCCATTGTGTTGCACCTAATGCAAGCGAGCCGTTTGAAAGATGTTTAGGGACGCTAAATACCGCATCTTCAGCAATTGAGAAAATGGTTGGAATGACTGCAAAACCCATTGCGATACCCACAACCAGTGAATTACGTTGGTCAAAGGTCAATCCTAACTCGTTGGTTAAATATTGACGAACGTTGCCACCAAACATCCATGACTCGATACCATCGCTCATGGCAAACGAGATCCAACCGACAATCAGTACCACTGGGATAAGCAAAATTGAATGCCACCCTTCTGGCACTACGTGTCTAATTTTGGCAGGGAGCTTAGTCCAACCAAATGCTGTTGCTATCATTGCGATAGGTAATAACACCAGTAAAGCAACCACCGCAGGTAAATGCGTTTCAATTAGCGGAGCTAACCAAAGGCCAGCCAAGAAGCCTAAGATCACCGTAGGTAGTGCTTCCATGATTTCGACTGTTGGTTTAACCACGCGACGCAATTCGCTCGACATGAAGTAGGCTGTGTAGATAGCAGATGCAAGTGCAATAGGCACCGCAAATAGCATGGCATACATTGCCGCTTTAATAGTACCAAACGAAATTGGCACTAAAGAAAACTTAGATTCAAAATCATCGCTCGCTGAAGTCGATTGCCAAGTATAAGCTGGCTCAGGATAGCCTTCATACCACACCTCTTGCCACAATGCAGACCAAGTTACTTCTGGGTGCTCATTGTGCAGTTCAACGACAGTTAACGTGTCATCAGCCAAAACCAAAGCAGCATTTGCACGCGGTGCAACAGCAAACTTTTGTACTGCTTTTTCAGTAACAGAGCCTTGCCAAAGGTGGGCTTCACTGGTGGTGTAATATAAACCTAACTCACCGTTTTCGTTGGTGGTAAAGAAAGTACGACGATAATATTCACTGAATAGTTTTACTTGCTTACTTTTTGGTGTTTCAAACGAGCGGATCTTAGCAAACTGGCGTCCGTCATCGGTGTTGACTTCAAACCACTGAGATACCTCACCGTTGTCATTGGCAAGCATCAATGAGTTTGCCCCGGCTAACAGATTCATATCTACTAAGTTGGCATTTTCTTCATTCGCTGCAAGTAGCTGGAATCGTTCTACGTCAGAAGCGTAGCGAGTGTCAAATACGTAAACTTGGTTTGCTGAACGAACAAAAGTGCGCGAGGTATCTGGAGAAATAAGTAGTTCATCAACGCGACCGTCGATGTCTAACTCAGTGCGTTCAACTACCCACTCAACTTCACCTGTGAACATGTTCTCTTCTGCAACATAAGAGGCAAAGATCACACGTTTGTCAGCGGTTTGTGCGACCACCGCGGTTTTATCTTCAAAGTGGCTAAATGCAAACTTACGGATCGCCTGACCTTGTTCATCAACAATCAGTTGTTTGGCATTGAGCGGATAACTCAAACGCGGAGTAAGTACACGTTGGTTACCAGGAAAGCTTACCGTAAACATGGGTTTAACAAGCTGAACCTGGCCATTATCAAGGCCAAAAGCGTACTGGCCTAAAAACGGCGCACTCTCGGCAAACGCCGTAACCTTACCATCAAGCTCTACTTCAAGAGAGTCTAATAGTTTACCGGCATCTTCACCTTTGATTTGGTAGTAATCAACAGTTCCTTGGCTACCAAGCAGATAAGCAATTTCAGTTTGCTCTTCAAGGCCTATCCCCATATAGGTTCTGTCTTGTGTCAGCTGAATATCCATTCGCTTTTCAACCTTTGCAGACTCAAAGATTGGCTGAACCACATATAATAAGTAGAAGAAGATAAGTAAAAGTGCGACTAATACCATTACCCCACCGGAGGTAATGCCAAATTGTGCAAACCTGTCTTTGAATAGACGGCTTCTATCCGTTTTAAAGGATGGCTTTTGCGGATTGGAAGTCATCAATATACCCTTTGGTTTAAAAATTGGGGGCATTATATTTCATCAAGATGACAGTTGTGTTACACATGAGACACAATTGCAGATTCTTCTGTGGGTATTGATGGTTACTTTTATTATCAGAATTATTGAACTAATTGGTTCAAAAAACGTCCTTATTGTTAAGCTCGCGTAACCACTGAAATTTCGTTGCATTTCTTTACATTAAGTGTTTCTAGACACTGGACAAAGTAAGTTTTTAGACTAGTCTAAATCATGCGCCGAATTCGTTTTTTCGCCTACGGGCGCCACAAAAAAAGAGACATGATATGAAGCAGTTAATATTAACACTTATAGGTAAGGACCAACCGGGTCTCGTCGAGAAAATATCTTCTACTATTCTTTCTCACCATGGAAACTGGCTAACCAGTAACCTCAGTCATTTGGCTGGGCATTTTGCTGGGATCATACAAATCGAAGTTGCTGAAGAACACTTGCAGGAAATACAAGACGCACTGCATGCATTACCAGGTTTGGATGTCAAAATTGAGTCTGGCGAAAACGTACAGGTTCAAGATGAGCCAGATACATTGAACTTAATTATTACAGGTAATGATAGGCCAGGTATTGTGCAAGAGCTTGCCAGCGTTATTCGTCACAAGGGAGCGAACATTACCCACTTGACGTCAAAACAGCGTAGCGCACCAAATTGGGGGCTACCTATCTTTAGTGCATTTGCGACCGTTACTCTGCCAGCAGGTATGGTCAAAGAAAATGTGATTGACGCACTTGAATCAATCACCAGTGATTTGATCGTGGACATAGAAGAAAGCTAAAACCTGCACTATACTCATGATGGTTTTATGACAAACACAACAGGCGCGTTGTGTTTGTCATAATTATGTCACACACCCTGCTTAAGCTGTATTAACAAGCTGTACCTATGGAAAGAACCATGCAGGCCGTATCTCCAGAGCATAAAACTATCACGTACTTTGCCAAAGAATTAAGTTGGCTTTCTTTTAACGAACGCGTTTTGCAAGAAGCCAAAGACCCAGCCAACCCGATCATCGAGCGGATCCGGTTTCTTGGTATATTCTCCAACAACTTAGACGAATTTTTCCAAGTGCGTGTTGCTGACGTCAAGCGTAGGATCTTGCTAAATAACCTGCCAGATACCAATTTTGATGAAGATGAAGCCCTGCTTGCCGATATTCAAAAAAAGGTATTGGAGCTCGGGAAAAAGTTCAACGCGATTTACGACCAAATTTTAAAAGATTTGAACGAGCACAATATTCATATTGAGCAACCCGAAGCATTGTCTGATTTTCACAAAACTTGGCTGGCAAACTACTTTAAAGATCAAGTTTTACCTCACCTGTTACCTATGATGATCAATGAGAGTAAGGATTACTCAGACAACATCAATGACACCATGACCTATCTGTTTGTTGAGCTTAATGGTGAAAAGCAACATCATGCCTTTTTGGAAGTGCCGACAGATCGACTCAATCGTTTCGTACAACTACCACCTGAGAAAACACGGAGACATAAAACCATCGTGTTACTCGACGATGTCGTGCGCTTTTTTATCGCCGATGTATTCAAAAGCTTCTTCAAGTTTGAGCGGATAGACGCATACTCGATGAAGCTCACCCGTGACGCCGAATATAACCTAGACGACGAGCTTGAAGAAGGCGTACTAGATACCATGTCCAAGGGCCTTAAACAGCGTTTATATGCGGAGCCTGTGCGCCTCGTGTACGAAGAGTCCATGCCGGATGAAATGCTCAAACTAATGAAAAAGCGCTTAGGGGTCACGGGGCAAGACGCCATGATCCCAGCGGGAAGATACCGTAACTTTAGAGACTTTATCTCATTTCCTAACGTCGGCCGCGGCTATCTAGAGAACAAACCTTTACCCCCGCTTAAAAGCTCAGCCTTTGCCAAATATAGCAGTGTGTTTAGGGCCATCTCAGCGCAAGATATCTTGCTTTATTATCCTTATCATACCTTTAACCATATGCTGGAGTATGTGCGCCAAGCTGCGTTCGATCCTCGAGTGACCCAGATTAAGGTAAACATTTATCGCGTTGCGAAACAGTCTCGCTTGATAGCGTCTTTGATCAGTGCTGCAAAAAACGGTAAAAAGGTCACCGTAATGGTAGAGCTTAAGGCGCGCTTTGACGAACAGAATAATATCGAGTGGGCAAAGCTGATGAGCGAGTATGGCATCAAAGTGATGCTTGGGATCCCAGCGCTAAAAGTACACAGTAAACTTTGTGTAGTACATCGTCGAGAAAAAGGGAAAATCGTCAAATACGCTCATATAGGCACAGGGAACTTCCACGAAAAAACGGCTCGGATCTACACTGACTTTAGTTTATTTACCAAACATCCAGATATTACAGAAGAATGTGACAGTGTCTTTCGTTTTATCGAAAGCAGCTACTTGCCGTTTAAGTTCGATCACTTAATGATCTCTCCACTTAATGCCCGTAGCAGAATTCTTGAGCTTATCGATGATGAAATTAATCATGCTGAACAAGGGAAGTCAGGCAAGGTAACCATAAAAATCAATAATTTAGTTGACAAACAACTCGTTGACAAGCTCTACGAGGCATCCCGCAAAGGCGTGAAAGTGCGCCTGATTGTACGCGGTATGTGTGCACTAATCCCCGGGATTGCGCACTTTAGCGATAACATAAAAATCATCAGTATCGTCGATCGCTTTTTAGAGCATCCAAGGGTGATGATCTTCGAGAACAATGGCGATCAAAAAGTTTATATTTCCTCAGCAGACTGGATGACCCGCAACCTAGATCATCGTGTTGAAGTAGGAACGCCGATTTATGCAGAGCATTTGAAAAAACTCATTATCGATATTATAGAATTGCAGTTTAAAGACCGTACCAAAGCAAGAGTGATTGACGCAGAACAGAAGAATCTGTACGTTCGCCGTGGTAACCGTAAAAAAATTCGCTCTCAAATTGCCATTTACGACCATCTAAAAAAATGGGAGTTGCACCAGTTAAATGAAGCGAAAGAATAACTTTTGAGGAACAATGTATGCGCGACTACCCTTCCATTGCCGCAGTGGATTTAGGTTCAAATAGTTTTCACCTTGTTGTAGCAAGAGAAGTAGATGGTCGCCTTCAACTCCTCCACAAAGAGAAACAAAGAGTCTATCTCGCAGCGGGTTTAGATGATGACTTTAACCTAAGTGATGAAGCCATCACCCGAGCACTAGATACCTTGGCTCAGTTTGCAACCACCTTACATGAATTTCCTAAAGAATCGGTGCAGGTCGTAGCGACCTATACCTTACGAAATTGCAAAAACCTCAACTACTTTCTCGCCAAAGCTAAGCAAGTTTTTCCCTATCCAATCAACGTTATTTCTGGTCAAGAAGAAGCTCGCCTCATTTACCAAGGCGTTGCCAATCATGAACATGATACACACAATCGTTTAGTGATTGATATTGGCGGTGGCAGTACAGAGCTGGTCATTGGACAGCATCTTACTCATAAACTCTTAAGCAGCCGCAATGTTGGCTGCGTCACCATGAACAAAACTTATTTTGCAGATGGTAAGTTATCAGCCAAGCGCTTTAAAAAAGCGGAGATCAAAGCCGAGCAACATATCGAAAGTATTACCGCCAGTTACCTAAAACTTGGCTGGAATACAGTCATCGGCACGTCTGGAACAATCAAAGCAATAGCTGCAATGGTGAGCGAGCTGACGCCAGATGACGAGATCACACTGACAAAGCTTGAACAGATTAAACAAGTATTTGTTGATGCCGAGCACATCGACAAGGTCACGTTAAAATCACTCCCTGAAGAGCGAAAGGTTAGTATTGCAGGTGGTCTTGCCGTGCTAATCGCATTATTTAGACAATTAAATATCGAATGTATGCGCTTTAGCGAGTATGCACTCAGAGAAGGCTTACTATTTGAGATGCATCAAACCGAAGAGTTTGATATTCGCACCCGCACCATTAACACTTTTTGTGATCACTACAATGTAGACAAACAGCATGCCGATAACATTTGTGAAACCATTAAGCTTTTTGCCTCACAACTAAAAACCAGTTGGTCGGTGTCATCCTACGATTTAGAAATGCTATGTTGGGCAGCCAAGTTGCACGAGGTTGGCCTTGCGATTAATTCATCGGGCATGCACAAACACGGCGCCTACATCGTTAGGCATAGTCAATTACCTGGGTTTACTCAGACACAACAATCAAGGCTTAGTGCATTGATCCGCTTCTATCGCAAAAAGATCAAAGTAGCAGAGTTATCAGAACTCGTTGAAGATGAAGTAGACCAGTTTAGTCGCTTGCTAGCGGTATTTCGCCTAAGTGTATTAGTGAACCAAAAGCGTCAGCAAGATCAGTTACCTGAACTTAATCTCAGTGCAGTCGATAATACACTCACTTTGCATATTGCGAGCGACTGGTTAGAGTCTCACTCACTGTTTCAAGCAGATTTAGAACAAGAACAACAGTACCTAAAAACTGTCAATATTCAGCTGACGTTTTAATCCTGAAACATTGCTGCATTGACCGTCGTGGATTATTCGAGGTCTTCAACAACAATAGATAAAATGTCGTCAGCATATGCACGGCTGGATAATGCCATGTCATATAAATAGTTTGTTGGTGTCGCTGGTCTTATTGCTTGTAAGATAAGCTCAGCCTCTTGCCAATCGTTGCGTTCTATTTCAAATGCTAAGCGCAACGCTCCGCCTAACAAGCCCTGATAGCTCAACAAGGCGCTAGACAACGAATTGTCTAGCGAAAACTCAGCAGCAATAACCGACAAGTCAACATCAAGGATCACATCTAAGATAGACATTAGCCCAAGTAAATAGCCCGTTTCTGCCATTTCTTCGCCACCAGGCATTAAGAAGGTTTCCACAAACTTAGCTCGAACTAACCCCATTCTGGTTAGCTCACTAGGCTTATCAGAACCCAGCTCACTTAATGCTAAAACCTTAACGAATTGACGAATGGCGTCTTCACCTAAATAAACCACGGCTTGAGAAATAGACTTAATTTCTAATCTGTCTTCCCCCGCTCTGGCATTAGCCAACTTTAACAACCTTGCCGTCAAGCTAAGATCTTTACTCACTCGGGTTTGTATTTCTTTAAAGCACAGTGATTTCTTGGCCGTCGCTTGCAGCAGTTGAAAAACTACCATTTTCGAAGGTTCGACATTGCCATGATTGAGCATTTCTGGCTTAGCAAAAAAGAAGCCTTGGAAATAATCTGCACCAGAAGATTTAATGATTTCAAACTCTTCTTTGGTTTCAATGCGCTCGACTATCACTTTAATATCTGGGTATTGACGCTTGAGCCGTTTTACCGCCATATTGGTTTTAATGATCGGCTGTTCTACCTCAACTTTAACGAACTCGACAAGCTTCAATAAAGGTTCCCACTTAGCATCACCATCATAATCATCCAGCGCAAAGCGATAACCTTTTTCTGTTAATTTGCTCACGGTCTTTACCAAAGAAGGAATATCCTTTGACCGCTCAACAATCTCAATTACGATTTTTTGTGGTGCAAGGAGCTTGGGTAGCTCTTGTAAGAGTGATTCATCAGAGAGGTTAATAAAAGCAAGCTGCCCCGCAGCTAGTCGATCAACACCTATAAACATCAAGGAGTTAAAAAACATCCGCCCAGTAGCTTGGCCATCACTTACACCAACAGGAAACGCATTATTATCTGAGTCTCTGTATAGCAGCTCATAAGCGAAAACTTCCTGATCAGGCCGTAAAATAGCCTGCCGTGCTATGTACTGTACCGCTGAATTGCGTATTTCAGTCACTGGACCACTCATTAACATTCGTATCCTTTAAGGGCGAAAAGGAAACCACCTATTCAAGAGCGTATAATATGGCTACGCCCCGGGCAATAAAAAGTTTCTCTATTTTACAATACCTATAATTAAAAGTTATCAAATTATTCGACTAACTCTATAAATAGTAGAATTTAATTTTAACTATGCCAGTTTGCTCGCCCCTTCCTTACCTTGCCTATTTCAGAAAACGTAAGCTAAGATGACCCTATGAAGCATTTTTTAATCACTTGCTTATTCGCTTTCGCAGGCTTAAGTAACGCCGAGCAACTACCCTACTTAAAGTATAGTTTAAGTGGCTCAGGGAGCTTTTACCCCTATTTTACACATCGTGAAGATGCCCCTGGCATTCTTCCAGATTTAGTTGAGGCAATTTTAAGCCGAGCAGAAATCCAAGGCGAGAACCTGTTGCTGCCCGCCAAGCGCACTAATTTTTATCTCGAAAAGCAACAAATTGACTTTGATATCATCAGTCCAGATTGGCTCAAAGCAGCACAAAAACAAGATAAGAAATTTGTTTACTCTGAACCGATTTTAGCCATTCGAGAGTACATAGTTACTCGCCCCTCCCAGCCACCGATAACCTCTCTGTCTGGCGCTGAAGTTGGCACAGTCCGAGGCTATTATTATCATGATGATAACCACTTCGATCGTATCGACTTTGCTTCAGAAAAAGAGTTGTTAAAAGCGCTACATATAAAGCGTATCGATTATATTATTATCGGTGACTTACCCGCACTACACTGGTCTGAAAAACTAGGAATCCCCTTTAGCTTCAAACAAATTCACTCCGAGGGCATGTTAACTCTGCGCCTACTGTCAAAGCATGAAAATCTACTCAACAAAATCAACGGTGCAATTTCAGACCTAAAAGAGACAGGCGAGATTGAAAAAATCGAACAACGATATATTGCTCAGTTACCAACTCATAAAATTGGCAATTTATAAGAATTTTATACCCTAAGACACGCCGCTACTGGCTCAATTTGATATAATAGCGCTTTTACAGCTTGGGAAATCATTATGACTATCGCTGCCGCGCTTGCTGAGCGCAGTAACAATCAATGTGAATTATGTGCTTCAACGGAAGGCCTAGAGGTTTATGAAGTACCACCTGTCGCCGAAGCGCATTCTGATAAATGTGTTTTTCTTTGTGGCCAATGTAAGCCACAAGTAGAAGGCCAACAAGATTTGCAAGCCAATCATTGGCACTGCTTAAATGACAGCATGTGGAGTCAAGTGCCAGCGGTTCAAGTAGTAGCATACCGTATGCTAAAACGCTTAGCAGCTGATAATGGTTGGGCGCAAGACGCGCTAGATATGCTCTACCTCGAAGACGATACACGCGCATGGGCAGAGCAAGCACTCGCTGAGGACGACGACCTAGTGCATTTAGATAGCAATGGCGTGAAATTAAACGCAGGTGACACAGTAACACTAATCAAAGATCTAGACGTGAAAGGCAGCAGCTTAGTAGCAAAACGTGGTACTGCAGTGCGTAATATTCGCCTATCACCTTCAAACCCAGAACACATTGAAGGTCGCGTTGATGGCCAGAACATCGTAATCTTAACGAAGTTCGTCAAAAAGTAACCGAGATAAACTGCTAAGCTTCTGTAAGCTTACTCTTTTAGTCAGCTTAGCAGTTTACTTTGTTGTACTTTGCACTTAATGCACTGCATCTGTTTATGGCGGTTATTACTCTTCAACCAATTGGATACTGCGATAAAACGCCCCTTCGTCTTCAGCAAGCAGTGATACTAGCTCTGGCAACACTTCATCCATGGTCTTTTTTAGTGTCCAAGGTGGATTAATCACTATCATTCCTGACGCTGTCATCCCTCTTTCTTCAGTATCAGCTTGAGTTGCCAATTCAAATAGCTGAATATTACGAATTCCAGCTTCAATTAAACCCGACTCCATTGCCTCAATGCGCGCTCTGTCGACCACCGGATACCAAATCATGTACACCCCAGAATCAAACTTCTTGTGCGCTTTGACAATACTTTTCACCGCAACATCATAGTCTGACTTAATTTCATAAGGAGGATCCATAAGTACACATGCTCTTCTAGAAGCAGGAGGTACTAATCCAAGTAAGCCTTTAAAGCCATCGCTCCCCGTTACACGTAACGATTTTTTATGAGCCGTATTTTGTTGTAATAAATCCAAATCCTTAGGGTGAAGTTCAAAAAACCAGCCTTTATCTTGGCGGCGTAAAAAGTGCTCAGCCACTTTAGGAGAGCCTGGGTAGTGACTTAGCTTTTCCTGCTCATTAAAGGATTTGATCAGCGCCACATAATCGTGAATCGCATTCACAGAGCCAGAGTAATCCCATAATTTAGCAATCCCCTGTAAGTACTCTTGCGTTTTTTGAGCATCGCTACTGGCAAGCTCAAAAAAACCCGCCCCTGAATGCGTGTCCACGTAATCAAAGGGCTTATCTTTTTTAGCCATATATGACAACACTTGGGCCAATACTAAGTGTTTGATTACATCGGCAGGGTTGCCTGCATGAAAAGAATGTCTGTAACTAAGCATAAACCTGCCTTGCAAGAAAGAGTGATAGTAATTCAGCCATTGCCAAGCTGTATTAATAGTGAACAGTAATTCATCAATTTTTAACTTTAGACTGAATCACTTCTGAACAAAATATTCCAATATCCTTATTATCTCTTAAAAGTTAAGAAAAATCAGTATAAAGTCGCGTAAACACTAGCATCCTTAGCCGCTTTGTTTTACATTTGCATGACAAATCACAGTCATATGAGCGCATTTATGAATAACCAAGATCTCCAGAAACTCGACCAGTTGATTGACCAACTTTTGAGCCAAAATAACCAGCTAAAATCGGAAGTTTCGGCACTGAAAGAACAAAATCAAAAACTCATCGATGAAAATGAAACTTTACAGCTAGAAATGCTAGAGAGCGAAGAAAAGCAAAAAGAGTTTAGTTCATCCTTGTCTGGCCTACTTGATAAGTTGCAAACACAACAGGCTAGCTAATGTCTGAGCAGAATAACCAAGTAACAGTGACGTTACTTGGTAAGTCACATCAATTTGCATGTGCGCCAGACCAAGAAGAAGCGCTACACAACGCCGTAGCGCTTTTAGATCGCCGCGTAGAAGAAATGCGTAAACGTTCCACTGTTCGCAACGACCATAATGCACTTCTACTCGCCGCACTTCATCTTTGTCATGACTTACAAGCACTGGAAGCACAACAGCAACAAGACGCCAATATGGTTTCCACACTCATCGACAAATTAACGCAATCATCGGGCGAATAATGTCGACACGTAGCAGCAAGTCTTTTTTATCCTGTACTCTGCTTATTTGGTCAGCCATCATGCTGGTGGCAAGCTTTCATAGCATTGCCGCCGCTTCTCATCAGTTTCATAAAGTAAACGATGCAGTTTATTTTATTCAAGGCAAGCGTCAAACCCTGCAACCAAATCAAGCTGTGGTGATTGGCAAGCATTGCGCATTGTTGGCTTCGATACACGGCGATCTCGTTACCACAGAAGCGTTGATCGCTGAACTTAAACAGCGGCTCACCGTGCCCCTTTGCTATGCTGTGTCGCTACATGCTGATATCAAACAAGATACCAGTGTTGTCCTACTCAAACACGCCTACCCTGAGTTAAAGTGGATAACTCCCATCCCCATCTCTAGTGATGCATTAAAGCAAGCTTATCAAGCACAATTGGCACTGTTTGAGCAAAGCACTGAGCTTAGTCAGCAACGTATCGCCTCTCTCGACGAAGCGCAACAACCTGTTTGGCAAGAAAAATTAGCGCTCGCCAAAGCACGAATAGCGACTTGGAAGCAACTCGCGACGTTGGCTCCAGCCAGCAGCACGATCACCCAAAACTCAGCGACACTAAACCTTGGAGAGATCAACGTAGAGCTAGCACCACTGGTTGGCTTTAGCGGTAACGACCTTAGCCTGTATCTACCTGACGTAAAAGGCCTCATTGCAGGTTACAGCGTCGACCAAGTTCCGCTTGCGCATCTTGCGCATTGGCCCAAATGGCAACAAGCCATTCGGCACTTTTCTCGCTATTCATTAGACTGGGTTTTACCTGCAAGCGACAAACCCTATAAGCCTGACATGCTCGCCGTGCCAGCTCAGTTTTTTTCTTTGCTGCCACTACAAGATCCACAACAAGTAGCGATAAAGCTGGCGACGCTATATCCCGACAAACAAATGCAGCAACGGGCTATCATGCAATGGCATCACTTTCAGCAACAAACAAACTTTGAATAAAATCTAACCTCTCGGTATAGTTAAAGGATGAACAGAGTATTAATACAGCTGAGTGGGTTAATGCTGTTAGCACTTCTCGTTGGCTGTAAAAGCAGTAGCAGTCCACAGGTGAGCAGACAAGCAATTTTGTCTCTCTTACGACTGTGCCCATCGAAAAGCCCGCTGCTCCAGCTCCGTTACCAAAAGCGAAAAACACCGCAGCTCAAACGGTCAAAGCCCCCATGAAAGAGGACGACCTGTGGCAACATGTTCGCACAAAGCTCAGTTTTAATACGGCTTCCCATCCAAGGCTAGATAAACGTATTAACTGGTATCTGTCTCAACCGCATTATCTCAATGTGGTCAATCGCCGGGCAGCGCCTTATTTTTACCATGTGGTTAAAAAGGTAGAGCGTAAAGGTCTACCTATGGAAATTGCCTTACTCCCCTTTGTCGAAAGCGACTTTAGGCCAAACGCTAAATCGCAGCAAAATGCCGTGGGCGTTTGGCAACTTGTTGATGCAACCGCCTATCACTTTGGCGTAAAAAAAGATGAATGGTACGACGGTCGCCAAGATGTTTTAGCATCCACTGATGCTGCGCTGGATTACCTACTATATTTACACCAACGTTTTCAAGGCGACTGGTTACATGCGATTGCTGCGTATAACAGTGGCGAAGGACGCGTTAAAAAAGCCATTGCCAGAAACAAAAAGGCTGGAAAGTCCACTCACTTTTGGCATCTAAAATTACCCAAAGAAACCGCTGATTATGTGCCAAAACTGCTAGCACTCAGCCATTTGCTCAAAACCGCACCAAAAGGCTTTACTATTCCAAGTCTCGCCAATAAAGCAACCACGTCGGTACTTGATATTGGTCAGCAATTTGATGTGAATCAGCTCGCAAAGCTAAGCGGTATCAACAAACGTCAACTCTACGCATTAAACCCGGGCTTTTTAAAACACCGCAGTTCTCCTAATGGCCCTCATAAAATTTTATTGCCACTTTCGGAAAAAACGCTGCTCAAAAGCGCTTTCTTCAGAGAACATTTCAGCCAAGGATACACCGTAAAACCGAACGATACACTGTATCGGATCGCTTTGAATGCTGGTATGAGCGTTAAAGCGCTTAAGGCACTAAACAATAAAGAATCTGATTTCATTAGGGTGGGAGAAAAGCTAATGATTTCAGAAAACAAAGGTCAGCTCGATTTGCTAGTGGATTATGAGATCAGCCCCTACATTGAAGAGATAAAAGTTAAACCACTTCCTCAGGTTGAACATCACCACACCATAAAACAAGGCGACTCCTTGTGGACTATCAGCCGTCATTATGGGGTAGCCGTCAAAGACCTTTTAAACTGGAATTCCATTACTGCTCAAAGCTTATTGAAGCCCGGTAAAGTACTAATGGTGCTACTGCCAGCTCCCAAAGCAAGTGCCCCTAACTCCCCTGCACTTCGTAAACAGCCCGTATCGAGCATTGAAGCAATTCAGTCCCTATTGCGCCATGGCAAGCCAGGACAAGATGAAACACCAAATTAGCCCCGATAAACTTGCGTCAAAGAAGTGCACTCACGTAAACTACAGCCTTTACAGGCTAGTGCGACGACGCATTGCCTAAGACTAGTTATTTAAGGTTTACTTATGCAAATTGCAAAGAACACAGTGGTAGAGTTTCACTACACACTTCACGAAGGTGACACCCAAATCGAATCAAGCAAGAATGGCGAGCCACTAAACTATCTGCACGGTACTGAAGGCATGCTTCCTGGTCTTGAAAGCGAACTAGAAGGTAAAACGGGTGGCGATAGTTTCACGGTAACCTTAACGCCCGATCAGGCATATGGCGAGTATCAAGAAGGCTTAGTGCAACGCATTCCAATCAAGCACTTACAAGGCCTTGGCGACAGCAAAGTCTGGAAACCAGGAATGACTGCCATTGTTGATTCAAACCAAGGTCGCCACCAAGTTAAAGTGGTAAAAGTTGGTCGCTTCAACGCAGATTGCGACTTGAACCACCCGTTTGCAGGTAAAACACTGACTTTCGATGTTGAGATCCTTTCAGTACGCGAAGCAACCGCTGAAGAAATTTCACACGGTCACGTTCACGCTGAAGGCGGCTGCGGACACTAATGATGAAAAAAGTTGCCATCGTAACTGGTGGCAGCTTTGGCATTGGCGAGGCCATTGTCAGTAAGCTGCTATCGCAACATTACACCGTTTACAACCTCGACATTCAACCAAGCGAGCAAGGTATTTATCGCCATTGTGATGTCAGTCAAGTCTCTGAAGTTAAATCGGTTATCGCTGAAATAGTGGCAGAAGCAGGCCGAGTTGACGCGCTAGTTTCAAATGCTGGTAAGCACCTCAGCGCCACCATTGAAGAAACCGACGAAGCCACCTTAGATGCACTTTTTGCATTAAATGTAAAAGGCGCCTATGCAGCGATCCAAGCTGTACTCCCTAGTATGAAAGCACAAGGTACAGGTAGTATAGTGTTGATGTCTTCTGACCAAGCGCTGATTGGCAAAACAAGCTCTTTTGCTTATAACCTCAGTAAGACTGCACTTGCTTCCATGGCCAAAACAACGGCTCTGGATTACGCCAAATTTAATATTCGCGCCAACGCAGTATGCCCTGGCACCATAGAAACGCCTTTGTTTCATCAAGCCATTGATAGCTACTGCCAACGCAGTGGTGCCAATAAAGCTGAAGTGGTTGCTGAAGAAGCGGCATTACAACCGATAGGCCGTTTAGGGCAACCACAAGAAGTTGCTGCGCTGGTCGCTTTTTTATTAAGTGAAGAAGCAGGCTTTATTACTGGTAGCTTGCAAAGTATCGACGGCGGATATACTGCTCAGTAAAGGAATATGCCAATGAGCCTAAAGATTATTGATAGTCACTTACATTTTTTTGATTTAGCGACAGGTCAATATTCTTGGCTCAAGCATCATCCACCAGCTTGGCAAAACCTCGATAAAATCAGGCAAAGCCACCACCTTGCAAGTATTCCCCCACATCCGCAGTTTGCATTAGAGGCACTCATCCATGTTGAAGCAGGCTTCGATAATCAGCACCCTGTGAATGAGCTACATTGGCTTGCTCAAACGCTCGCTCCTTTCCCATATAAAGCCGTAGGCTATGCTCCAATCGATGCACCACCGGCGCAATTTAGGCAGGCAATCGATAACTTAATACATCCAAGCTTAGTGGCTATTAGGGATATTACCGAAGGCAACGACAGCCAACGATTGCACACACCTTGGCTAGGTGAAAATCTCACTTATCTCGCCAAGCAAGCACTTCATTTTGAAGCGCAGCTAGCGTTTCAACATGATGGGGAAATTGAGCGGCTACTAACACTTGCTGAGCAACATAATCAGCTAACCTTGGTCTTTAACCATGCAGGGTTTATTGACAATGAGCACATGGCTAAGGATGTCTTAAAGCGTATTAGTTTACTCGATAATGTTATGATCAAATGCTCAGGTCTGGAAATGTTAGCCAATCCACTGCCTTTAGCGACTTGGCTACATCATCTTATCGAGCATGCGGGTGAAGAAAGCTTGATGCTTGGCTCAAATTATCCAGTGTCGCTGATGCAAAAAAGCTATTGGCAAGTGTGGCAAGATTACTTTAATGTAATTGGCAATTCATCGACTTGGCACAAACTCAGCCGAGAAAATGCCAAGCGCTGTTACGGCTTATGAACGGATCTGCACTAGGTCGTAAGCAACTAGCTGTGGCACAATACGTTGTAGCTTTTCTTCTGTTTTATCCAAAGAATTTAAGCACTCACAATACTCTTCGGCTTTTTCCTCTAGCTGGTGGGCTTTCTTTTGCAGAGACTTATCTATCTCTTTTGAGATTATCTCCATCCGTTGTCCCATGTCGTTAATGCGATCTTCTATATTGCCTTCACGGGATTTAAAAGCATCACCTAACGACACCAAAATAGACCCCAGTGAGCCATGTACGGCAGAGTGGATCTTCTGACTGATCTCTTTGGTAAAGAAATCATCAATTTTTGATAACGACTGAGGGGCAATGAAAAAGAAATCGTCACCACGCTTAAACTTATCCATAAGTGCACGTTCAACGTACTGAAGTTGAGTTTTAAGTACTTCAGGTTCTTTGTCCGACATCCCCTCAACAACCTGCTCAATCGCGCTTAGTCCCAAGTTTACTCCATCTGTCGCTAAGTTAACCAACTCAGGAACGGTATCTCGGATCCCCAATGAATACTCTCGCACCACGGCTTCTCCCTCAGGGTCTAACTCTATCCAACGACCTAGAATAAAAAGCTGGCTATCGTTATTTATTTGGATCCGAGTCTGACCATCATCGACGATACGAATTTCGTTGTCGGTAATAATCAGGCCGTGACCAAGCTCAACATCGCATTTATTTTTTGCATTAACAGAGGTGCTCATTAAGGCACAAGACAAGGCTATCACGCTAAGTAATCTATTCATAAAGCCTCCTGTGTGCAAAGTAAGAATAACGATAGGGACGCTTTCGGAGAGTACCAAAAGATCAAACAATCCCAAAGTGATTTTAGACGGATGGAAATAACGAAGCAGGTCTTACTTAGCGTTTTTAGCTGCCAAAGATACTATCAATAAAATGCTTATTGATAGTATCTCACAAGACGAACAAAAGCGTCGGCTGTTTTAACTGTAGGGTTATTTTTCCCATCAGCAAACTGGTACACCCAAGCAAATTCTGGTTGGCTACCATAGGTCGTCGCAGACCAGTAGTTATTACTTTTAGTGGTTGGAAATACGTTGATATCAATCGCAGGTGTAACACATTGATGAAAAACAATACTAGCGAGCTCTTTCACGTTGGGTAGCTGCCAATCTGTATAGCCTGCAAAGTTGTCTTGCTGCGCCACCGTCAGTGCTTGCGACCAGGTTAACTGCTGCGCATTGTCTTCACAACTTTGCGAACTGCTATTATAGCTTTGCCCATAATTACAGCGCTGCCACATCAATCCCGTTTCACTATCTAATACTGTACCATCCGCATTGACAGTGAAACGGCTGGTACTAATCCCTGTATCAACGCAAGTCTGAGCTTGGCAAATAGAGGCAAAGATCAAAGTAAGCAATATTCCTGTAATTAGTTTCATATTCCCTCTCCTTATTGGTTTCTCACCAACCGAACAAACGCACTGCTAGACTTTTCGAATGCAAGGTCATTGCCAGTATCCATGTCCAGTACGTAGGCTCTCCTAAGCGTACCGCCATTACCATCTAAGCTTGACTGTGTAGTCCAATAATAACGATGTCCTAAAATAGTTGAACTTGGTAGGTTAGGAAATAATGCTTCGTCAAGCATAGTGGAGCTTGTGCTACCATAATGCAACAAGCCAAGTAATTCCATATAGGTGGGTAAGCGCCAGTTGTTACCACCACAATAGCTTTGCTCGCCAATGGCGGGATTATTCACTTCATCGATTAATGCCTGAATGCCACAATGACTATCTTGCGGACACGTCGTGTTTGCCGCGGCTTGTACACTCCCTTCAGCAAAAGTGCCGTCAATTTCAAGCGCCCAGCTGTAGCTATTTTGAGCATTGCGTATTGACGTATTAGGTAAAATGCCCGCCGTCGCTTCTTTCACTTCCCAGATAAGCCCAGTCACGTTATCTCGGACACAAGCAAAATCCGTTGCATCGTCTGGCAGCTCATCGGCAAAACGGTCGAGCTTGGTAAAGTCGAAGCCAACGCTACCGCTTCCCTCTTTTGCAACTTGCGCAGCAAAGTTATCGCGACCACGTTGGGCATCTTGACCACTAAATTGGGTCTCACTACACGTAATGGCAGACGTATTATCATAGCAGGTAGCTTGACCACTATCATTTAGTTTACCCAATGGCTTTTTCTGAATATCAATCAGTACCGTGTCCGTCGCTGAGCGATTTTGAGTGTCTGTGACAGTCAACTCAAATTCAACCTCTGCTAGAATATTTTGATCTAACGCCGTAAAGGTCGTGGTGCAGTTTGTTGTCGAGCTCAGTGAAACTTGAGTGCCCGTCGTGACTTGTCGCCATAGGCATTGCTTTTGGCCAGAGACGGAATCGCTGTTCGAACCATCTAATGTTACTTGATCATATTCTTGTACTTGCTGATCGCTTCCAGCATTTGCTATGACCACTTCCGTATTGGCTAACAATCTCACAGGGAATTCAATGCTTGCTTGCCCTCCCTCATCGTCGGTTACAGTAAGTTGCCAAACGGAATCTTGTGAGGTATCTAGTAAAGGGTGTACAAACGAAAGCGTTGTACTAGTTAAACTATCAGCTTGAACGGTTGCTGGACCACTAACCTGCTGCCACTGATAGGCAACTATTTGGCCATTTTCGTCCTGATCAGATGACTCTGCGCCACTGAGGGTGATCGTGTCTTTGTATCTCGCAGGTAATGTTTCCGGTGCAGTTTGCGTTATTTTAGGAATTGGAAGTTGGTTATTAGACTCTATGCTGACTGTGACCCTATCACTCGCAACACTGCCACCAGGTGCGACGTAGTCCACTTGAATCACTAAGTCCACCTTGGCTTTTATATCTGGCGCGACAAAGGTAGCTTGCTGCTCTGTGATTGGAAATTCTTCAACCGTCGTGCCAGAGATCACTTGCCAATTAAACGTACCACCTGCAGGAGATCCCAAGGCATTTAAGGTCACTTCGGCCTTCTCTACCACCGACTGATCCTCGCCAGCATTGACAGATACACTAATTTGATTTGGCTCGCTGCTAGACCCTCCGCCACACCCGGCTAAGATCAGTGTTAGTAGCGCCCCGCCAACCTTCAACGCATTCATACTAATCCTTTTTAGTTATAAATAACTTTCTTGATGTATTCGGACGAATAGCTTAGTTCCTATCTTACTGTAATCAACCTTATATTCACGACCATCCAAGGCTTGGATAAACAGCAAACGCTTTACCTCACCAAAAACATCAATACTTGAAACGTGAACCACTTCAAGGTAGCGCTCTTTGGCTTCTCTGCGATTTTTAGGTAACTCTTCCTTAAAAGGCACCAAACCAGTTGCCGTCACCTTGATTTTTGGGTGGGCTTCACCATTGACAATCACAAGATCTAGCTTCTTTTCTTTATGAATAATGGTATTACGCCCACTCTTAATATAGGCCGTTTCTACGCTCATATTGGTGTATCCTGTTACATCTTCAGTAGGTGGTTTGTTCTTCTAACAATGCTTTTACCACCTCTTTAGGGTTAAGTTTCCAGCGGTTTAACATCACTGAAAATTGCCAAATATCCCTGTCTAGAGCGGTAGCGGGGACTAATAAATCATAGCCCGTTACCGTCTTTAAATTGTCCATCCGATTCGCAAACATCGCCATCAGGCCGGTGTACTCTAATCCAGCTTTAGAGCGATAATGCGTTTCTTCTATCAACCATTCCGACGGGCAGTTGCCATTTTCGCAATTCATTTTAACAGCTTGTAAAAAAATATGCCGCTGCTCAATGAGCAATTTGCCTGCCAGCCTTGGGGTCAAGTTAATTAAAAATTCATCAATATCATTAAGTTTAATACCAACTGTATTTAACTCAAGTGTTTCAAGACCTTGTTGGACTTTCGGAATGCCGCTGGAATGGAAGTTTACAATGGAAAGTGACCAAGCTCCATACTTGTGTACATACCTAAACTCTTGTTCGGTAAAGTATAAACTAAAGAAAGGCTGCTGGCTTTTAAGAAACCCAATAAATATTGCCAGCAGCATAGCACTAGCAATAAATATTTCTAAAATAGTAATAGGTGTCCCGCGCAAATTGACAAACACCATGATCACAACTAGGCCAATTGCACCAACTAGCATAAACTCAACGCCGTGCCTGTTTGCCGTTGCACGTAACTTTGCTTCAAGCATGCGTATACCAAATGTAAAAGAAGTACATGATGATCGCCCACACTACCAATTTACGTATTGTGATACATTGTTTACATGAATGACTACGCTTCATAATAACTAATTTAGGTAAAAACACTCTATCTGAATTACATTTTCGTTTAACGCACAAATTTATAGGATATGCCGCCGATCTTGATAGCCTTTAATTTTGTAAACTAGAGACAAATTATAATCTGGGTTACCTTTATGCGTCATCAATCAGGAAAAGCACTGTTTCCTTTTATTATTGTAGTGCTAGTCGCCATTAGCGGCTATTTGTATTTACCAGAGTCTCAAGGCAAAGTAAGTGGCAACTCAGCTTCGGCCACACCAGTTCAAGCCCACACGGTTGCAAAGGAAGAACGCATTATTGCTGTTCACTCTATTGGCTCGGCGAGAGCAAATCAAGCCATTAACGTCACAAGCGCACAGAGTGACTATGTATCGGCACTCTTTTTTGATGACGGTGGTGTAGTCAAAAAAGGCGACAAGTTGGTGCAGCTACGTGATGCCGAAGAAAAATTAGATATTAAAGCGCTCAAGGTCACATTAAAAGAAGAGATAAGACAGCTGAATCGCTTGAAAGATTTGGCTAAAACTCAGTCGGCAGCGCGCTCTCAGCTGGAGGCGCAATCAGCTAAGGTCGATACGCTCACAGCTCAGCTGGAGGCTACAAAAACTAAGTTAGCCGAAATGACTATCTATGCCCCTTTCGATGGCTTATTGGGTACGCGAAATGTCTCTATAGGTAGCTTTGTCAATAATAATACCGTGATCACGACACTTGACGACATAAGTATTATCAAAGTAGATTTTCAGGTGCCTGAGAAATACTTAGCGCAGCTAAAGCTTGATATGCAAGTCAATGCACAAAGTGAAGCCTACCCTGATCAAGTTTTTAGCGGTAAGGTGTCACACATAGACCCCCGTATTAACGAACAAACTCGCTCTGTTCGGGTCACGGCAAGCTTTACCAATTTAGACTATAAACTACGCCCAGGCATGCTACTACATATGGGGCTCGAACTGGCCAAATTACAAGCATTGGTCATCCCAGAAAAAAGCATCATTCCAAGACAAGACAAACACTTTGTGTTTGTTATCGACGACGAAGGTAAAGCACAGCAGCGCGAAGTACACCTGCAAACGCGTTTTAGCGGTTGGGTAGCGGTAGACGCTGGATTAGTAGAAGGACAACAAGTGATCACGGAAGGCACGCTGAAAATTCGCTCTGGCTCAAAAGTTGAAGTAAAGGGGTAAGCCGACGTGAGAATCACAGATACGGCGGTGAAACGCCCGATCTTCGCGATCGTAATAAACTTATTACTACTTACCTTTGGCTTAGTCGCTTTTACCATGCTGCCATTACGTGAGTACCCAGATATTGAAACACCTATTGTCAGTGTAAGTACTAACTACACTGGAGCCTCAGCGGAAGTCGTAGAAACCAAGATAACCCAAGTTTTGGAAAACCGCATATCGGGCATTGAGGGCATTAAAAGTATTAACTCAAGTAGCCGTAACGGCAGATCAAATATCACGATTGAGTTTAATATTGATCGCGACATTGATGCTGCCGCAAACGATGTACGTGAGCGTGTTTCTCGCGCATTAGACAGGTTACCAGAGCAAGTTAGGCCGCCAGAGGTGTCTAAATCGAACAGTGATGAGAGCCCCATCGCTTGGTTTGTACTGAACAGTGAAACCATGGATACTTTGCAACTATCTGATTATGCTCAACGCTTTATCGTCGATCGCTTAGCCGTTGTTGATGGCGTTTCGAATGTTCGTATTGGTGGCGAGCGCCAATATGCGATGAAAATTTGGCTCGACCGCAAAGCAATGGCCGCTCGCGGGATCACCAGCAGTGATATTGAGCAGGTGTTACGTAGAGAAAACGTAGAACTACCCGCAGGTGAAATAGAGTCAATTGATCGCGATTTTTCAGTGCGTATTGCCAGAAGCTATAAAACCCAAGAAGACTTTGACAACCTAGTGATCAAACGCGGTGATCAAGGCTATCTAGTTAGGCTAGGAGAAGTAGCCGAGGTGATACTAGAAGCTGCAGATGACGAAAGCACCTTCCGTGGAAACGGAAAAAATATGATTGGTCTTGGTATCGTCAAACAAGCCAAAGCCAACACGCTAGAAGTTGTTGATAACGCGCGTAAAGAGCTTGAAAAAATCAAACGTAACCTGCCTCAAGGCACCACCATTCAAGACAGCTACGACTCGTCTATTTTTATTCGCGAATCCATCACTGAAGTATATCGTACTCTCGCCATAGCAATGGCGTTGGTGGTTTTAGTCATTTATATTTTCCTTGGCAATATTCGAGCGACTCTTATTCCGGCAGTTACTGTGCCCGTTGCTCTCGTTGCCACGTTTATGTTTTTACTTGCGATGGGTTATTCAATCAACTTGTTGACCCTACTGGCCTTGGTACTTGCCATCGGTTTAGTGGTAGATGATGCCATCGTGATGTTAGAAAACATTTATCGCCGTATAGAGCTGGGTGAGCCTAAATTGCTCGCAGCCTATCGAGGTGCCCGAGAAGTAGGTTTTGCAATTATTGCCACCACACTTGTTCTGGTTGCCGTATTTGTGCCTTTGGTCTTTATGGATGGCCGTATTGGTGCCCTATTTACTGAGTTCGCATTTGCCGTGAGTGCGGCGGTCCTGTTTTCAAGTATTACGGCACTGACATTATCTCCAGCCTTATGTTCAAAAGTCTTAAAACCAAGTAATAAGGAAAACCGCTTTAGCCAGTGGATGGACCGTCAATTTGGACGACTTGAGCAAGGGTATCGTCGAGTTTTACAAGATAACCTATCGCGTAAATACAGCCTTATCCTAATGCTAGCTTTGGCTGGATTCACCAGTTATAGCCTGTTTAAGCAAATTCCATCAGAGCTCACGCCTAAAGAAGACCGTGGTACATTCTTTGTAATGATGAATGGCCCCGAAGGCGCAAGTTATGAAAATAACTCTGAGAATATGGCGAAAATTGAGGAGCGCCTGCTGCCTTACGTCGACTCCGAGGAGCTAAGTCGCGTACTTATTCGTGTTCCTGGTTGGGGTGGCCAAGGGGGGGTTGCCATTATTGGTATGCCTGATTGGGATGAACGCAAACGCTCCACTTGGGAAGTAATGGATGAGATCAGTGGCAAAATGCAAGATGTAACCGACATCCGCGCCTTTGCTATTATGCGCCGTGGGATCGGTGGTGGCGGTAACTCACGCCCTATCGAATTCGTACTCCAAGGGAACGACTATGATGAGCTAGCGGCATGGCGAGACCGCATTTTAGAGCGTGCACGGGAGAACAAAGGATTGGTTCGTCTTGATCACGACTATAAAGAAACTTTCCCACAGTTTTTAATTAGCATTGATAAAACCAAAGCTGCCGACTTAGGCGTGTCGGTAAGCGCTATCGGTCAAACATTAGAAACCATGCTCGGGCAACGTAGAGTCACGACATTTATAGATCGTGGTGAAGAATATGACGTGATCTTAAAAGGGACCAAAGCCGACTTCTCTGCACCAGACAATATTTCTGATATTTATGTAAAGTCTCGTAGCGATGAGCTAGTACCATTAGATAGTTTGATCACCATTAAAGAAGAAGCGACAGCATCACGCTTAAATCGCTACAACCGTATGCGTGCTATCACTATCACCGCGAACTTGGCTGGCGATTACACGCTAGAACAAGCGCTCAACTTTTTAAACAAAGTGGCAGCTGAAGAAAACGATATTGACGGTGCGATTGACTATAAGGGTGAGTCTCAGCTGTTTTATGAGGGCGCCTCTGCAATGACCTATGTATTTATTCTTGCGCTCACCGTCACCTTCTTAGTATTGGCTGCACAGTTTGAAAGCTTTGTACACCCACTGGTGATCATGCTCACAGTGCCGCTCGGGTTAGTTGGTGCTATGTATGGTTTATTCCTCACCGATAGCACGCTGAATATCTACAGCCAAATCGGTATCGTTATGTTGATCGGATTGAGCGCAAAAAATGGTATTTTAATTGTTGAATTTGCCAATCAGCTCCGTGATAAAGGCGTTGCTTTTGAGCAGGCTATTGTGGATGCCGCGGCACAGCGTTTACGGCCTATCATCATGACGTCTTTAACGACCGTGATGAGCTCTATTCCGCTCGTTTTTGCCACAGGTCCAGGATTCGAAAGCCGCATGGTCATCGGTGTGGTTATTTTTGCTGGTGTCAGTGTTGCAACCATTCTAACCTTGTTTGTGATCCCAACTGCCTATACGTTACTAGCTAAGAAGACGCAATCTCCAGAAGAGACAGCTAAACGCTTGGAGACGCAGTCACAACAACATCCTGAACAGGAGGTATAAATGGCAAATTTACAAACCGCAACCTTTGGTGGTGGCTGTTTTTGGTGCATTGATGCGGCATTTCGTCGCGTCAATGGCGTCGAGTCTGTGCATTCTGGCTACACTGGTGGCCATATGGATAATCCCAGCTATCAACTGATATGCCAAGGTGATAGTGGTCATGCTGAAGTCGTTCAGCTGCAATTTGATAGCGATATCATCAGCTTTGAAATTTTGCTCGATATGTTCTTCACATTGCACGATCCAACCCAGCTAAATCGTCAAGGTAATGATATTGGCACTCAATACCGTAGCGTGGTGTTTTATCACAACGAACAGCAGCAACAGCAAACGCAGCATCATATCAATAAACTACAACCGCAGCTAAGTGAGAAAATAGTTACAGAAGTGAGTCCTGCAAGTGAGTTTTACCCGGCTGAGCAATATCATCAAAATTATTATGCCGAAAACCCAAATCAAGGCTATTGCAGTATCTTAATCGCCCCTAAAATTGCAAAATTCGAAAGCCGTTTTCAAGAATACTTAAAAGCCTAACGTGAAAAGCCGAGTGCAAAATTGGCGCTCGGCTATGTAGCCTGAACTCGGTATAACAACTTGTTCTCTCTAGCAGTTGTTATACCTGACTACTGGGTTAAATTTACTGGCAATAGGCCAGCTTACCGAACCATATTGGTTGCTATGGCAACATAGGCACCGCAAATAAGTAGAAGCTCGTGCGACCATCTTTAATTCGCAAATGTCCACGCATGACTTCCATCTCTAAATTCGCGGTATCACCGGGTCTCAAGTGGTCTAGCCCCTTCAATGGCACAACCCCGGAGTTAATCAATTGAGCGTTATGCTTAATAACTTGCGGAATATCTTCACTCATATCCACACCTAAAAACTCAAAGACATCAATCACAATGCGACTAAATTCGGTATATAACTTGTCAAAAATACCTGGAGTTAACGTATCTATTAAATCTAAAATCCAAGGTAATTCGACTTCCGTAGTCACCACTGGTTTAAAACTAGAAATCAAAGGATCCAATTCTAACTGTTGAGTGCGTACATCATATTTACCTTTAATCGTCACATTTTCGTTATTTGTATAGACGTGGATATAAATATTCATACCAAGTTGCTTCTTACGAAACTTAGCATAAGACCTTAAGTCAAAACCATCGATCAGCACTGGCACTTTGTTCTGGGCATTAACTCTACCAGCAATTTTCATATGCATGGTGCCATACAGGCTTGTTGTGTGTTTCACCTTCGTGGAACTTGACTGAGCAGCAATATTATTCACGATATCTGTCGTTAGTTCTTTGTAATTGTGCTCAACCGTAGAAAATTGTTGATGAATAATTGCTGACACCTCGTCATACATGGTTTTAGGACCTTGACTGGAAGTGGTTCGTCCCGTTGACCAACATTCGCCTCCCGTATATATAACAGGCACAGACACCGGTGTTAGGTGATCATTACCAGGATGGCGGCGATATAACATGCTGCGGATCTGACCACAAGATTGCGATGGCGCATTAAACCAGTCAAAATCCCCACTTATTGCTTGTGTGGTAGATTGAGGCTCAAAGGTGGCTTCTGGCAAATTAGCCTGTGCTGATACTGCAGAACTTAGGGCAACTAGCCCAAGTAATAATGACTTCATATTCTTTTCCTTGAAGTAGTAATAATACAAATCAAATACATTATCAGCTACCAAAGGTCATAAATACCAGTTACAAATGTAATACCATTTTCGCTTCTGCATACAGCGGCTATCAGGGTATCTACAACCCTGTGGAAAGGTAAGGTAATCAAAACTCAGAATAACGAGTTGTCATCCCGAGCTTTGATTGAAGTAGTAAAGTGCTCCACCTCTGGTATGGAACACCTCTAGTGTCGTGTTGCTAGAAGCTGTAGCTCACACCCACATAAGCTTGTCTACCTGGCGGTGTATAACCAAGTAGTGAGCCATCTTTTGCTTCACCGGCAGTGGCATTGAAATAGCGTTTATCGGTAAGGTTTTCGATACGACCATTGAGCTTAAAGCCATCGAAAAAGGTATAATTGGCCGCAAGGTTAAATAGCGTATAAGAGGGTAACGTCACTTCATACGAACCTTGTGATCCCCATACCTTATCATTGCGATCACCACGGTGAACCAGTGTCAGCGTTGCGTCTACATTTTCCCACTCTTTACTCACCGAGTAAGTTAATGTGCGTCTTGCCCGGCGTTGCAACTGCTTATCTGTTTTGGCATCTTTGGCGCTCACATAGCTTGCGTTAAGCGTATGCTCAACCCCAAAGCTATCTTCGATTTCAATCGATAGGTCAGCCCCTTCAAAGTCTGCACGCTCCACATTGTAAGGCACGTATTTACCAGACTTATTCCGCTCATTAACTATTTTGTCGGTAATACGATTATCGTAAATTGCGGCTTCGACTCTAAAGCGCTCGCCACTCCAAGTTACAATAACTTCGTTGTTGGTCGCTGTTTCAGGTTTGATACTCGGGTTAGGTAAATAGTAAGGGCTATCAATCACAAATGCTTGCGACAGCGAAGGTGCTCTAAATGCTGTACCATGATTAAGCTTAACACTTAGACCTTCAATCAACTGCTTACCCAACGCTACGGTGTAAGTATTTGCACGGCCGTGAAAATCATAATCATCCGTTCTGAGAACCAGTTCAGCTAACCAGCTTTCATCGTTATAAAACCCGCCTAACGCCAACGATAAGTTATCACGCTCCGGCTCTGAAAACGAAGCGGTCGACTCGCCTACATCTTCATTTAATAGCGTAAAGTTACCGGTTAATATTAGCGCCTCGCTCAAGCTATATTGCGATTGGTACTCAAATTGGCTGCGCTTAGTGACATAGGCGTTATCATCGGCACTACTACCAATTTGTGTGTTTTGCTCTTTGCCTAAGCTATATGATGCGCTTTGACTAAATTTGTCGGTGCGCCGTTTCCATGCCAGCTTATTGGTATAATTGTGGAACCGATAAGCATCACTTCCCCATGCATCATACTCGCCTTCACCTTCACTATACTGAGCGCGAAGGCTGAAAATACCGCTCTGCTCATCGCCATACTGCAGGTTTACACCTGCATTGCCGTTATAGTAGCCATCACGGTCATGATTTTTACCGACAGGTGCAGTTGGGTCTTTCTCGATGACATCGTAGCCATCGGTGTGACTATATCCAGCATTTGCAGACAGGCTAAACTTCTCTTTTTTGTAGTTTACCGTGGCTTCAACATCTGAGTAATTATTGCTGCCCGTGGTGAGTGCTATGGTATTGTTATTTCCTTCGCGGCTGATGATGTTGATCACCCCTGCAATCGCGTCAGAACCATAGATCGCCGCTTTCGCACCACGAATAACCTCTATTCTCTCTATGCTATTTAGTGGCACATTCGTGAGCGAGTTATCCCCCGAATTGGCATCGGTAACTCTGACGCCATCAATCAATACCAAAGTATGTTTGGCATCGTTACCGCGCAAAAATAGACTGACACTTTGACCAAAGCCACCATTCCTTACAGCCTGAATGCCCGCAACATTATCGAGAAGAGACACGACATCTTGCACATTGCTTTTTTCAATATCAGTACGATTAATTACTGTAATTGCCGACAGCGTACTTTCCAAAGACTGTTCGAACTTGTTCGCTGTAACTTTGATATGTTCGATATTTTGATCTGCTAGTGCAGAAAAAGAGAGCGCCGCAGCAATAGCTGCGCTTAGAGCAGTTTTATTTAACATGGTTTCCCCTAACTTGTACCCACCGTACAAGAACACAAAGTGACTGTTTCGAGGCCGGTCTCCGGGCTCAGTTTACCAACACTCAGTGTTGATCCACTCTACCGTTGCGGGGGCAGCGCTGGCATAAAACCGATCCAAACTAAATAAAACGCTACGCGTCTTACCAATTCGCTTAATTAAGTGCTCTATTTGAGGCAAGGAAATTTTGTCGGTAACTAGGCAAAAATTTTGCTATTTAGTTGTTCTAAATAAGAAATTTTTAACGCCGTTAGCGTCAAATTTACTCCCTCAAATTGAGCTGATATTAATGCGGATTGGTATCATAGGTCTATCCCATGGCGGCATATTTGTAAATATTTAGAGGTTCCCTTGTGTTCGCACCAGCTTCCCGATTATCTATACACTTGGCAACCAAACTAGGTTGTGTACAGCACCTCGAAAATGCAGGGGTATTGTCTTGGGTTTGGGGATAATTGTCAATGGCCGTCTAGAAATCCAAAAGTGCAGTATCACCGCACTTTTGGCATAGGAAAGCAATTAGTCGCGGAAGTTCTTAAACTGAAATGGTTGGCCTAACTCACCACCACGGATCAACTGCATGGTTTCTTGCAGATCATCACGTTTTTTGCCTGTTACACGTACCGTATCACCTTGAATAGATGCTTGTACTTTCACTTTTGAGTCTTTGATCAACTTCACCAGCTTCTTTGCCATATCTTTGTCGATACCTTGTTTAAGGGCCACTTGACGAGATACATACTTGCCAGAACGGTCAATGTCTTTGAGCTCAAAGCTCGCAACATCCAAGCCGCGCTTTGCAGCTTTTCCTACTAGCATGTCAAAAAGCTGCATCACTTGTTGCTCAGCTTCCGCCTTAAGGTTGATCACTTCACCATTTAACTCGATTGACGCATCAACGCCACGAAAGTCAAAACGCGTGTCAAGTTCACGAACCGCATTGTCCACGGTGTTTCTTGCTTCTGTCATATCTATTTCAGATACAATATCGAATGAAGGCATGCTTCTCTCCTAAAGTCATTTTGGCTCGATTATAGCAGCTTAAACTGATTTGAGTTATTTTAAGTTTTACCCTATTTATGTTCACCCAATGGCCAGTTTTCGATGTTATACTGCTCGCTTAGTCATACAGAAGTGGGATGTATTGTGACACGGCGCGTTTATAAAACCTTGTTAATTCTTTCTTTAATTATATGTACTGTGCTATTCGCAAAGGAAATTAGCTTATCTCCTAAACTATTTCCCAATATCGACAAAGTAGCGCACTTTGGCGTGTTTTTTGTGCTCGCGTTTATCTCTCACCATGCCTTTAAATTTAAAGTATGGTTCCATTTAGTCTTACTTGCTTTATATGGAGCTGGGATCGAGTGGATGCAGCATTCGTTACCTTACAGACAAGCGTCGACCGCTGACTTTTTAGCTGATCTGGCCGGTGCCGTGAGCTACTTCGTGCTGTTTTACATTTGGGCTAGCTGGCGCAGAAGAAAACATGGCTAATATACATATTGTCGGTGAGGGAGCGATTGGCCTGCTACTCGCCCAACATCTAAGTCAAACGCATCACATTACGCTTATCACTCGACATAAACGCGCAACAACCTATCGCTATCAAAACCAAGCAGGGGCTCAGGCAATTTCGTGTAATACCTCCATTGCCAACGAGATCCCAGAACGTAGTATCGACACTTTGATAGTCCCAGTGAAGGCTTATCAAGTCATTGATGCATTGACCGAGCTTATTCCAAAACTCACAGCAAATGCTCACCTCATACTGAGCCACAATGGTATGGTCGATTGGTCAAGCAAATTAACTACACTTGAGCACGCCCAATCAGCTTACTTTTTAAGTACCTCGATTGCCGGGTTTAAAAGCGCTAATACTGTGCACCATACCGGACAAGGGGCCACCTGGTTTGGGCCTCTAAATGCTTCTGCTGAATGTCACTACCTCGATGTATTTTCGCAGCTGTTCGGCACATTTGAAAATGCACAAATCACGTCTGATATCATGCCAACACTTTGGAAAAAGCTCGCGGTCAATATTGCTATTAACCCATTAAGTGCGCTGGAACAAATTGAAAATGGTCAACTAAGACAACCCAAATACGCAGGCTTAATTCTCAACTTAATGAATGAAGTACAGCTTGTGGCCGCGCGCACAGGAGTAACCTTGGCACTCAGTGAGCTGGTTACCCTTGCCTACACTGTGATGGCACAAACCGCAAAAAATCGCTCTTCAATGAATCAAGATATAGCCAATAATCGACGTACAGAGATAGATGCTATGTGTGGTTATATTTGTGCGATGGCAGCCCAGCATCATATTACTGTGCCATATAATCAGCGAATGCTTGAAGAAGTGAATAAACGTTGAGTCAGCACAAAGGCAAACTCAACGCGTATAAGTTCGCTTTTACTAAGGGCGATACACCTTAACATTAGCGTAGCCGTTTTCATGTAAAATAAGCGCTTGTAACTGGCTCATTACACCTTTGGCACAATATAGGTAGTATTCTTTGTCTTGTGGTAGGTCACCAAACTTGCTGGCAAGCCTAAAGAAAGGCAGGTGGATCACTTCAGTCCCTTCAAGCTCAAGCGGATTGGCGTCCTCTTCGTCAGGGGAACGAATATCTAATACTACTGCATTTTGTGGTAGTTCACTTACCGACTCAGCTTCTTTGACTTCTTCTTTTGCCTCGACTTCAATATCACGAATATCTTTCACTGTCGCATTTGATACCACAGTATCTAACACGTCAAAATCAAACTTCTCTTCTTCCGCAAGGATCTTGTTCAGCTGCGCTTTTACCGTTGGTTTTTTAGAAATAACGCCGCAATATTCAGGCATGGCCTCAGCCATTTCATTAGTGCCAATGGCACGAGCAATGCGAATAATTTCTTCTTTATCGTGCTGAATTAGCGGTCGTAAAATCAGCATTTCAGTCACGCGGTCAATCACGTTTAGGTTAGCCAACGTTTGGCTTGATACCTGGCCAATGCTCTCACCGGTTACCAATGCCGGGATCCCCAAACGTTCAGCCACTGTAGCACCGGCACGCATCATCATACGCTTCAATACCACACCCATTTGTCCACTTTCGATATTCTCTAGAATTTCCGCCACCACAGGTTCAAAATCGATGGTGATAAACTTCACTTTGTGGGTAGAACTAAACTGCTTCCACAAATAGTGGCTTACTTGCTTTACGCCAATTTCGTGAGCTGCGCCACCTAGGTTAAAGAATAAAAAGTGGGTTCGCGCACCTTTTCTCATCATCTGATACGTTGCAACCCCAGAGTCAAAACCACCTGAAACTAAAGACAGCACATCTTCTTGTGTTGGTAATGGAAAGCCACCCAAACCAAAGTGCTGATGGCGAACAATATAGGCTTTGTCGTCTTTCACTTCGATTTTTACTGTCACATCTGGCTTTTTCAACCTAACGCTGGCGCCTTCAACATTTTGGTTTAAGCCGCCACCAACGTAACGCTCAACATCGCTGGAAGTGAACTCATGCTTACCTTGGCGTTTTACACGTACGCAAAACGTCTTTCCCTTGATCAAGGGTTCAACTAAGGCGATAGTTTGCTGATAGATATCATCTAGTGTTTCGAACTGCGTTTCTTGCACCTCGATAAATTGCACAATACCAGGTGTTCGCTTGAGGTTGTCAATTAATGCAAGGCGTGTTTTTTCGTCATCCAGTTGGCTGGTCACTGAGATATTGTCCCAGTTATTTTTAACTTTTACGTTTTCGTCAACGCGGGCCAACAGCATTTTGATGTTTTTCTCTAATACCTTGGTAAAACGCTTACGGACGGATTTGCTCTTAATAGCAATTTCGGGGTGTAATTTGACGATAAATTTAAGCATAAAAGTCACTCTACTACAGATCGATTATCGGTTGCGATGACGCTCTGATTTGACCTAAGAGGACGTTATCGTGGCGCACATTGACCGAGGGACAGTTCGGGCGCGCGAGTATATCAAATTCAGAACCGATTAGGAAATAATCAGACTATTTCCCAATCGCGTCCCTTTACCACTAAGCTATTAAGTGACCTTGTTACTACGAGCATTAAGCAATACTCGGTAAGCTTGCTGCAGCCAATGCTTGATAATGTTGTTGCAAGTGTGCCACTTTTGGCGCGCTCATTTGCGTGGCATAAGGTTTAAATAGCATCAATACTTTGATGATGCCATTATAGATATCTTGCTGCTCTAAAACACCGGTCATTCTTCTCGCTTTGACGTAAGGCGTCCAGAAGCTGACAGTCATTTTTAGCATGTGTGCGAGCTCTTTGGCATCTTCATCTGAAATGGTGATAACACCTGTATCTCGAAGTCCTATAACCACAGCTTTGACTTGTTCAAGTAAGCGAGCCTGAAAAGCGATGTAGTTTTTCTTTAACTCATCATCTCTGGCTAAAATATCGGTCAGGTTGTCGTAGAAGAAGTGATAGCGCCACATCAAATCAAAAAGCGAGTCTAGATATAATGTGAGTTGCTCTAGCGGCTCAGTTTGCTGTTCTAGCGGTTGAAAGTGAGTGTTTAAATGTTCACTGTACAGTGCAAATATTTGCCGAATAATGTCTTCTTTATTTTTAAAATGATAATACAAATTGCCCGGACTGATCCCCAAGCTAGAAGCAATATGATTGGTCGTAATTGCTCGCTCTCCATGCAAGTTAAATAAAGCAATGCTGGTACGTATTATTTTTTCCTTGGTATTCATTACGATTCTCTATCTCTATTGAAAATATGTGAGCGCCATCATGATACTCAGTGCTCCGTATAAAAAAATAGCACTAATTTGGCTTTGAGATAAGCGTAAAACCGACAAAGCTGACCAGTGTTTTTTCAAAAAAACCTTGTTACCATACAAAAAAATTCAACATAGTTATGCTTATGAAAGTCGTCGCCCTCTACCCAGGTACATTCGACCCACTTACGAATGGACATGAAGATTTAATCAAACGTGCTGCCAAGATGTTTGATACCGTCATTCTGGCAATTGCCCACAATCCAAACAAAAAGCCGTGCTTTTCATTGGAGCAACGTGTTGCTTTAGCTGAAGAAATTTTAAAATCGCATAAAAATGTTAAAGTCATAGGCTTTTCTGGATTGTTGGTTGATTTGGCTAAAGAGCAAAAAGCCAATGTACTGATCCGCGGTATTCGAGCCGTCTCTGATTTTGACTATGAATTTCAATTAGCCAATATGAATCGTCGTTTACATCCCGATCTAGAAAGCGTATTTTTAACGCCATCTGAAAAGAATTCATTTATCTCATCAACTTTAGTCAAAGAAGTTGCACTTCATAAAGGCAATGTTAGTGAGTTTGTTCACCCACTGGTTGCCAAAGCGTTAGAGGAAAAACTACACGGATGAAAAAGTGCCTATTGTCCCTAGCTGTACTCGCTGGTACTTATGCCCATGCGTCACCTTGGATTGAGGTGTCGCAAAGTGATCTTAAACACAGTATAGATTTGCTGGTTGCCGAAGGCGTGATCAACCGCCCTGTAAATCAATACCCATTACTATGGAGCGGTATTGTTAACGACCTTGCCATGGTTGAAGAACGCCAACTATCTAAAACAGCGAGCTTTGCCTTGGCGCATCTACGTCATGCACTAAAACAAGCTAAACGCTCAAAATATAGCAGTGTAACCGCTCACTTTAACGGTGCAGAAACGCGCTCCACAGGGTTTGGTGAGCGTAAAAATGAACGCTCTGGGCTTCGCACTTATAGTGTGATAACAGGCGCCTCAGTTAGTGCAAAGGTAGCGGTTAACTATGCAGATGAAGGCCAAGATGGTAAATACATCAACCACCACGGTACTCATCTAGCAGTCCTATTTGGTAACTGGTCCCTCAGTGCTGAGCGATTAAGTTACTGGTGGGGACCAAGCAACGAAAATGCCTTAATGCTTTCCAATAATGCGGCCCCAATGAAAGCCGTACGCTTAAGTCGCGCCAATAATAACTACATTGGTCCTAGTTTTTTCTCTTTTGTTGGACCTTGGCAGATAACCGCCATCATGGCCAAGCAACGCCCAAGCTTGACGAGTAAAAAAGAGGGAGACTTTTGGGGATTCAGGGCTGCGGCTTTTCCTTTACAGGGATTAGAGCTAGGTTTTAGTACCACCTACAGTGACTTTGTTTACCAGCAGCAAGACCTAGAAAGTGAAAAACATACGCAGCGCTTAACCAGTGTTGATTTTAAATACTCCACTCGCCTAGGGAACCAACCGTTGGCTTTTTATGGTGAATTTGCAGGTAATAACGAAAGTGGTGCGCTGCCGAGAGATCCAATGTATACACTTGGTGTAGAAAGCTATTGGGGTGGTAATGACTATCGTCTAAAAGGTTTTGTCGAGTACTCTGATACCAACATAGAGTGTAGCAATGAGCTAAAACTTGCACTGTGTCCAAGAAATAATACCGTTGATTCGGCTTACTATAGCGAACGCGATCTTTGGCTTGGGGCGAGTTCAGGCTTGGATGCTAAAAATCTAACGCTCGCACTAGACTATTTTAGTACCGATGGCATGGGTATTTATGCCAAGCTAAAACGGGTCGATTATGAGACAGTAGATGTTGAGCGAAACCAACTCGATGTAGGGTATCAGCAAGGGGTATTTGGTACACTTGCTAAAATCGGTGTAAGAGCTTGGCAAGATAAGTCCGCACAAGACGACGACAGCCATGCAGCACTGACGTTGAGTATAGAGTATCAATTTTAAAATGAGCGGCTAAAACCGCTCTTTAAAATTCAACCGCATACTAAACTTTGGATAAATAAAGCCATATTAAAGTGTGAATTAGCTATTATACCAATTGAATTAATTCTCTAATCAATTTGAAGGATGAAATAGCGCATTTACTTAATACATATTAGTATTACTCACAGCATTTGGGGTTACTTTGGCCAACAAGCGCCTTCCTCCAAGCCAGTCTTTATCAATGATCAGGCTTATCACAATAGCCGAGTCACATATGAGGACAGCAACAGAATAAAGACTCCAAAACCACCACTCCTCTCGCGTTTCAAATATCGCTAGATCTATATAAAGCCCCAAATACAGCAAAGAGTTTATCGTTAAGCATAAAAATACGTAGTATAGCGCGTTACACCAAGGGACTTTGAGTTTGTAGTTTATGCCTATCAATAATGCAATCGTGAGCAGGTCGTAAAAAAACCACATTAAATATAAGGTGTAGTCCGCTTGAACTAAATCGAGATAAACATTACTGACAAGATAAGATAAAGCGACCACACCGCTGGTCACAACAAGAGACAAGTTGTTCTTTATTTTTAATATAAAAAAGAGGAGATTAAGAAGGAAGCCGGTCACCAGACCGACCACCACTATCGAGTCAAAAAATATACCAATTTTTGTAAGATCAAAATACATAGATTATTTTGATCAGGACTCGTTTAGCCTAATTATTGACTAGTTGCTTCGCGGGTCTTTAATAAGAATGCCGCCGCCACCTCGAGCACCTGATACTTTACCTAATACAGACTCAGTTAAAATAACCTTATCAGAAAGTGGCTTAACTTGACCAGTTGTTTTAGCTTGGTTTTTTCTAGCTAGAATTGTTTTTATCATGATATTTCCCTCAAAATATACAAACAAGGCTGAGCACTCAAAATGTCTCGCCCAAAAAATTATCAGGGATTAGTAAGCACAGAGTGTGCCAGAAAATATATGGGTCTACAGCAAATACAAACAGCAGCGCATCCATCCACTCCTGTTTGTTGCTGTACAACCCCAATTTATGCGACAAATCGACACGGAATACTCAAGCTAGACTCTTGTTTTATAATAAAATCCATCGCTATTTCATCACAGTTGTCTTTACGTAAGCACAACTCACAATCCTTCATGACCTTTTCGGGTAAACTATCTTTGGTACAATTGTTAAAACCTTGTTTAGTAAAGAATCCAGGTACTCGAGTAAGCACAATAATACGATTCAGTGCCAACTTTTTGGCTTTCACCAATAAATGTTCTACTAACAACCGACCTTGACCTTTTACCGCACTTTCTGGGTTTACGCCCAAAGAACGGATTTCAGCAAGCCCGGTATCGTAAATATACAAAGACGCACAACCCGTTACTTTGCCATTCACCTCAGTCACCGCAAACTCATTAATACTGTGGATCATATCGCTTTTCGCTCGAGGTAAGTTCTCCCCTACCTTCGCCCAATATTGGATAAGTCCAGCAATAGCTTCAACATCATCTAAATTGGCATCACGCACTTGAATTTCATGCTTTTTTTTTGCCGCTTTTATCGCATTCGAGACCTGCGGCAACGACGTGCCACCTAATGCTTTTCGAGCGGCAATACAAGCGTCAATTTCCAGCACAGGATAAACATCCTCTTCAATCACGGAGCAGACTTTCTGGAATGTCTCTAAACTGAGATCTTCTAAGTTCTGCCCTTGAGCAATAGCCAACTGCACTAACTCACCAACGATATGATGGCCTTCTCTAAACGGGATCCCTTTAGCGACCAAATAATCAGCAAGCTCAGTGGCATTAGCATGCCCACCTTTGGCTGCGGCGAGGGTTTTCTCACCATTTACCTTAATCCCTTTCACACAAGCTTCCGCCATATGAATACACGCAAGCCAAGTCGGCATTGCATCAAATAGCCCTTCTTTATCCTCTTGCATGTCTTTGTTATACGCAAGTGGCAAGGCTTTTAGCGTCATCATCATGCCGCTAAAAGCCCCGAAGACTCGACCTGTTTTGCCACGGATAAGCTCCAATGCATCTGGGTTTTTCTTCTGTGGCATCAACGACGAGCCAGATGTCACATTATCCGCAAGCTCAATAAAGCCCGATTCACCTGAGTTATAGAAGATTAAATCTTCAGAAAAACGGGATAAATGCATCATAGAAATAGAAGCACAACTTAACAACTCAACCACAAAATCACGATCAGATACCGCATCTAAGCTATTCCGAGATGCTTCTCTAAAGCCTAGATTTACCGCTAGTACTTCACGATCAATCGGATAAGCCGTACCAGCCAGTGCTCCAGAGCCGAGAGGACAAACATTGAGTCTTTCTAACGCATCAGTTAAGCGCGACTCATCGCGCTCTATCATTTCAACGTAAGCCATACACCAATGGCTAAAAAGTACAGGCTGCGCACGCTGCAAGTGTGTGTATCCCGGTAAAATAGTACCGAGCTCTTGCTCTGCAAGAGTGATCAAAGCGCGTTTAAGCGCCCCCAGCGCTTCAAGCAGTTGCTGAGCCGTTTTACGGCTCCACAATCTAAAGTCGGTGGCTACTTGATCGTTACGGCTTCTTCCTGTGTGTAGCTTTTTACCAAGATCACCCACTTTATCGATAAGCTTGGCTTCAACGTAAGAATGAATATCCTCATGTCCAGCAGTTGCGACACTTAACGGATCTGCAGTGACCTCTTCTAATAGCTGCTTAAGCGCTGAAATGATCTGTTGATGCTCGCTATCACTTAATACTGCGACTTGCTTTAGCGCTCCAGCCCAAGCGATAGAGCCAACAATATCTTGCTCTGCCAACTGGTAATCAAATGGTAAAGAATCATTAAATTGTTTAAACGCCTCATCAGGACCTGATGAAAAGCGGCCTCCCCATAATGCCATTTCGCTCTCCTATCTTAAGACTGCTTTTGCTTGTTGAGTGCCGCTATCCGGCTCGACAATGAGAATAGGCGAATAAACCCTTCAGCATGTGATTGGTCGTATACGTCGTCTTCGCCAAACGTGGCAAAATCTTCACTGTACAGGCTATTAATTGACTGCTTTTGTACCGCATGAACTTGGCCTTTATACAGCTTAAGCACCACTTCACCAGTTGCCTGCTGTGCGAAAGACTCTGCGGCAGCAAGGATGGAATCTTTAAGTGGCGTGAACCAACGGCCGTCATACACTAAATGAGCAAACTCTTCACTCAATGTGGCTTTCCATTTACGACAAGATTTATCTAAAATTAGCTCATCAATCGCTTGTAACGCAGCCATCATCACCGTCCCTCCCGGTGTTTCATAACAACCACGAGATTTCATGCCGACTAAACGGTTTTCAACGATATCTACCCGCCCCACGCCATGGGGGGCAGCAATTTCATTTAACTTAACCAAACATTGGTATGGACTGTAACGCTCACCGTTAACTGCAGTGATTTCACCTTGCTCAATCAGCACCGAAACATATTCAGGTTTATCTGGCGCAGCTTCTGGTGAGTTTGTCATGGTCCAAACCTGATCACTTGGCTCATTCCACGGGTCCTCAAGCTCGCCACCTTCGTGCGAAATATGCCACGCATTAGCATCACGACTATAAATCTTAGTAGCAGAAGCAGCACAAGGAATATTCCGCTCGGCCAGATAATCAAGGAGCGACTCGCGACTTGATAACGACCATTCACGCCAAGGCGCAATGACTTTAAGATCTGGTGCTAGGGCTGAGAAGCAAGATTCAAAACGCACTTGATCGTTACCTTTACCAGTACAACCATGAGAAAGCGCATCAGCTCCTACTTTACGTGCAACTTCAACCTGTGCCTTGGCAATAATGGGTCGTGCCATTGAAGTGCCGAGTAAATACGTGCCTTCATAGATAGCGCCCGTTTTCAATGTTGGATAAATGTAATCGCTGACCATTTCTTCTTTTAAGTCGACGATATAACACTCGGAGGCCCCTGATGCGATGGCCTTTTCTTCAACCCCCACGAGCTCTTCTTCACCTTGACCAACATCGGCAACAAAGGCGACAACTTCACAGTCATAGTTTTCTTTTAACCAAGGTACAATGGCCGATGTGTCTAATCCACCGGAATAAGCCAGTACCACTTTTTTAATCTTGCTCATGTTTTTAACCTCAAACGTAATCTTTGTTTAACAGCGATACCAGCAGTGCATTTTGGGCATGCATGCGGTTTTCAGCTTGTTGAATAATTTTTGACTTTGTGCCATCCATCACTTCGGAGGTTATTTCAAACTCACGATGTGCAGGCTGGCAATGTAAAATGGTCTGGGCACCACACGCATCAACCAACTGTTGATTAATTTGATATGGCATAAAGGTCTCTTTCACCTGTTCGATTGGTGTTTGATTTCCCATTGAAACCCAAGTGTCAGCGTAGAGCACATTCGCACCTGCCGCCGCTTCGACACGATCGCTCACAAGCACCGATGCGCCATTTACCGCCGCAATTTGTTCAGCCTGCTTTACAATTTGTGCATCTGGTGAATGGCCCTTTGGACAAACTGCAACAAAATCAGTGCCTAGCGTTGCCGCTAATAACATTAAAGAGTGAGTCACGTTATTACCTTCACCGAGGTAAGCGATTTTGATTTGGCTTACATCCTCATAAGTCTCAAATAGCGTTAAAAAGTCAGCCAATGCTTGGCAAGGGTGATATAAGTCACATAGGCTATTTACCACCGGAACAGAGGCGTATTCAGCTAAAGTCTCAAGGGTATTATGATGATTAACCCGTGCCACCAAGCCATCTGCCCAAGTGGAAATATTGAGCGCAAAATCTTTTACCGATTCCCGAGCGCCCATGGCACCATTTTGCTGGTCTAAATAAACAGCGTGGCCACCTAGCTTATGAATACCAATATCAAACGATAACCGCGTTCTTAAGCTCGGCTTCTCAAATAACGTAACAATAGACTTGCCAGCTAAAGCCTGGCTGTATTCTTGTGGATGCGTTTTAATGTTTTTAGCAAGCTTCAATAAATTTAAAACTTTCGTTTGGTCTAACTCCAAACCTGTTAAAAAGTGCTTTGTCATGGTGTTTTCCTACGGCAGAATTTGTGTACCTACGTGCTCGCCATTGAGCAACGCAATTAAGTTTTCTGGCTTTTGCCAGCTGGAGATGTACACACCTCGTCGTAAGTGTTGGGCAGCGTGAAGACTGGTCTTAACTTTGACCTCCATCCCGCCCACAATGACCTTTTGTGTTATTAGCGCTGCAATTTGTTCAGCATCAAGTTGATTGAGTGGTTGTTTGTTTTCATCCAATACCGCCTCAACATCAGTCATAAAAATCAGTTCTGCACCCAGTTTACTAGCGATAGCGGCTGCCGCTTCGTCGGCATTCACATTGTATAAATGGCCGTCAGCGCCAATGCCAACGGAACTCACGACCGGTAGCCGGTCAAATTCCAACATGGCTTCTAGCATGCCACCTTCACTTGCTTCACAGGTTCCTACACGGCCAAGTGCTTTAAGCTTTTGGGTTGTGGTAAATCCTGCATCATATAAGCACAATCCAACGGGCTTGAGCGTGGCGGTAATGGCGTCTGCCATCAGTTGCTTGTTAGCACAACCTGCAAGTGCACCAACAATATAGGGCATTTGCTCTTGTGGGCTGATCCGCAACCCTTGATGTTTTGCAGTGGCAAATCCTGCGTCGCTCAACCACTTATCAACCAGTGCCCCGCCTCCATGCACTATCACAAATTGTTTATGTGGTGCTTCGTGTTGAATTTGTTTGATAGCGGCAAACAATGCCTGCGCAGCCCCTGCTTGGTTAAGCACCGCACCGCCTAGTTTGATCACCCAAGTTTGTTTGCTCATGCTGTTACCCCTAAACCTTGATAATGATTCAACCCAGCGACTAAGTTCATGCACTGGACTGCCTGACCTGCTGCGCCTTTCAGTAAATTATCAATCGCGACAACCACAATCAGTTGCTGTCCTTTTTGTTGCCAGCCAATATCAACAAATGGCTGGTTTTCAATGGCTTTAATCGATGGAAGTTGGCTTCCCTTTAATCTGATCAGTGGCTCGTCAGCAAGCACTTGATAAGCAGCATTCACTTGGGTTGAGGTAACCTCGGGTTTTAGTGTGACGTAGATTGTTTCTAGGATGCCGCGCTTGAAGTTACCTAGGTGTGGTGTAAACAACACAGGGTGTTCAAGGTATTTTTCGATTTCAGGGGTATGTCTGTGGGTAAATAAGCCGTAAGGCGCTAACGATACCTCACAAAAATGCGTCGCAACATTTGCTTTTCTGCCAGCTCCCGTTACGCCAGAAACCGCGTTAATAATCACAGGCTGCTCCGTAAGTAAACCAGCCTGTTGTAGCGGTTTTAACGCGTTGAGCGCCGCCGTTGGGTAACACCCTGCAACCGCGATTAGCTGTGCCGATGTAATGGCATCCCCGTACCATTCGGCTAACCCGTACTGTGCCTGCGCTAACCAATCAGGATGGGGGTGGGAAAACCCGTAATAAGTTTCATAATCGTCATTGCTAGATAGACGATAGCCGCCGGAAAGATCAAAAACCCGCTTGCCCATTTGCAAAAATACGGGAGCAAGCTCTACGCTCACCTTGTGATCCGTGCACAAACACACATAATCCGAGGTTTGCTCAATCAACGAAAAGGCTTGCTCATTTAAAGGTTGCAGCTCAATATCTAGCAGACCCGAATATTCAGGATAAAGATCGCTAATTAACTTGTGTTTGTCTACGCTTTGCTCAGATACAAAGCAATGCGCGAGGGTAAATTCTGGATGCTTAGAAATCAGCTTAGCAAGCTCAGCGCCGCTATAGCCGCTCGCTCCGATTATCGTTACTTTCAACATAGTGCTCTCAGGTAAAAATGGTCAATAAGGGTTGGTTTTGCTAATTGTTGAAGTTAAATCGTCGCATTGCTGATCCAAAATATATTTATGCTAAAAAAGTGAATTGATATTCACAATAAACATCTTTATATTTTTATGCAAGAACTTTGAATAAGTATTTTAGGAATTTTTATGAAATTGCCCGCTTTTATGGAAATGTACCAACACCTTATCGCTGCGCCATCGATAAGTGCATTAGAAGACAGTCTCAATATGAGCAACCAAGATGTCATTCATTTACTCGCTCAATGGTGTGAAACATTGGGGTTTACTGTTGAAGTCACAGAGCTGGAACACGCTAAAGGAAAGTACAATTTAATTGCGAGAAGAGGCAATGGCGATGGTGGATTAATGCTAGCAGGTCATACAGACACCGTGCCATTTGACGATAGCCGTTGGCAATTTGATCCGTTTAAGTTGAGCGAACAAGACAATAAATTATATGGTCTTGGCAGTATTGATATGAAAGGCTTTTTTGCTTTTGTACTCAATGCGATTGCAGAGTTAGATGAATTGCAGCAACATGCCCCCATCACTATTTTAGCCACAGCCGATGAAGAAACCACCATGGCTGGTGCTCAGGAAATCGCCAAACACCCAAATCTAAAACCAGCACGTTGCGTGATTGGCGAACCCACAGATATGGTGCCGGTATTTACACACAAAGGGCACATGACTTCGGCAATCCGTATCGTCGGTCGCTCAGGCCACAGCTCAGATCCGGAACGTGGTTTAAATGCCATTGAGATCATGCATCAAGTGATTACAAACTTATTAAAATTAAGAGAAGAATTAAAGAATAAATATTCAACTCCACATTTTGCCATTCCATACCCAACATTGAACCTTGGGCACGTCCATGGCGGCGATAATGCCAATCGTATTTGTGGCTGCTGCGAGCTGCATATTGATATGCGCCCACTGCCGGGGTTAAGTATAAAAGAGTTGCAAGCGATGCTAATGGCTGTCGTTGCTCCCATTAACACCCAATATCCCAACAGCGTCTCAGTGATCGATATGCATGAGCCTATTCCTGCCTTTACTGGCTCAACAGATTCTGCTTTAGTAAAAATGGCTGAGCGCCTATCAGGGCAACAAGCCGTAGCGGTAAACTACTGCACAGAGGCACCTTTTCTACAGCAATTAGGCTGTGAAACGATTGTTATGGGGCCAGGCTCAATCAATCAGGCCCATCAACCCAATGAGTTTCTAGCGATGGAAAAAATCAAACCAAGTCAAAATATTATCAAGCAGCTCATCAAAGAAAGCTGCTTCGCCTAGCAGGCCGTCGGGATCATCGCTTCAGGTTTTGGCAATAACATAGCTGTAATGGTATGTAATTGCCATATTCACAGTCTGCACTATACCTAACTGCATTGCGGTGGTGGTCGAGGATCCCATCATCACTGAGCGGTCATGACAGGGATCATAGTGCGGGCACCAAAAGAAAGTATCTAGAAATAGTCAAGGTGTTCGCAAGCAATTTAGCGAGGATATAACCGTGACTGAAACAACACCACCAGACCTATCGCAACCATTACTTATTGACCCAGCCCAGAGCAGCCCAGCAGCTCCAACCACCAGTTTAGGTCCACTGCAACATTTGGTCGGCACTTGGACTAACCAGCCCTTGGTTAACTCAGGGTTGGGCGGCCCTGACAAACCATTTTCTTACTGCTTAATGCCACTCCCCCAAGAAGCCAGCTATATTCTTAAAAATTTCTCTTATTATGAAGAGCTTACTTTCTCAGCTATCCATGGCACCGCGCCAAACCGAGGAGGGCTTGGTACGCAGGTCGCTAATACCTTATTTTACGAACAAAGGGTTTATTTTGCAGAAGGTCCAGCGAAAGACCAGCTCGTCCATGCTGAAAATGGTTCGCTGTTGTATTTATCGGACGCAAAGCAATTACTTGGCCCATATGGCAATGGTGAAAACCCGGGAATTGGCGATGAAACCATACCAAACAGTGTGCCGCCAACCCAAACCTATGACTTTATAAAACAAATGTCTGTTCCCCACGGTAATTCCATTTTAGCCAGTGGACATTTTCAAACTGGTACTGGAGTCCCAACGATCCCTATGTTGAGCCAAAATGATATTTTGCCTATGGGTTTACCCCATGGGATCAGTACCGATCAATACACCACCAAAAGTGTTGGTAACTTAAATCCTGACTTTACACTTAATCCAAACCAGCCCTTAAATAATGCGTTAGAAGTTTCTCCGCCTAAGAAGTTTATTCTACTTGAAGTCGATACCGCGCATTCAGGGATCCCCGTCACGAATATTGGCTTTGAACAACAGCATGCAAAAGTCAGTCGTTACGCCATTAGCTATTGGCTTGAGTCCCTTGACGGTAGTGATAACTTCACGCAACTGCAGTATTCGCAAAATATTACAATGGAAATTCCGATCGCTGGACAACTTGTGACTTTCCCACATATTACGACCAATACTATGGTCAAAAAAGCATAAAAAAATAGGGGCGTTGCTAAGCCCCTATTTACGAAGTTCACGATTGATTAAATTGGTGAGCCTGGAGGCATATCAAGCGCTTTAAAGCTATCAGGCCATTCTCCTGAAGCGAGGAAATGATTGATTTGTTGTGCGAGCATATGCTTGAACGATTGCTCAAACGCAACATCGCTAAATACTGAAGACTGATTAAAGTCTTTCGCGACCTTGGCCAACATAAATTTCAGCTGTGCCTGAACTTCAGGTGCCAATTTGTCGCTATTACTAAGTGTTACCAGCTTAGTCGCACTAAGATATTGCACTCGTTGTTGTAACTTCTGTGCCATACCTGTTTGCGCAGACTGAGCAAAGACTTGCTGATATAAAGCGTCCAAGAGTGCCTTTGTACCAAAGTGTTGAGTATTGCGCGCATGTTGTTGCGCTAACCGATTTAACCGCTGTGGATTAAGCAAAAGCTCAAGGCTGTGCTGTGCAGCGGCTTCAGGCAGCGCCATGGCATCTAAAGTTAGTCCAGTTCGACCTTTAATACTCTCACGAGTTTTGTACTCGCCGTAAGCTTTTGGTGGGATCAGCGCTAAAATAGACTCAGGGATCGTTAACGCGTCTGATGATAAAGTATTGAGCACAGCATTTGCAGCGCGTTGCTGCGTTGCCTTTTCAACCACACGAGCCCCTTTAATCACGTCATCACCACGCACTTCATAGTCGTAATCCACTCCCGCGACCAGTTTTACAGCAGCTTCAACTTGGTAACGGTGGAACAGGTACAGTGGCACTAGCTTTTCTTCTAGCTGCGAAAGGGCTACCCCTTTTTTAATGCTATTGACCCCAAAGGTATTCAACGCCTGCTTGCGGACATCCAGCACACGTAATAACTCGGTGGCAGGATCTGCACCATTGTCCCAAAGGTGTGCCGTGGGATGTGCTCCGCCTTGGGCTCTGGCATCTGAGTCAGAAATAAACTCAAGCCCCTGTGCTTTATTTTCCGCTAAGATTGCAGCCAGCTCAGTTGTCTCATCAGCACCGTTAAACTCACTGTAGCCATATTTAATAACCTGTGTATCCCATGCCCCCATGCCTTTGGCATAGCCTTTTGTTACTTCTAATTTGCCGTTATTGAACCCAACCAGTGGGTGAGGGTAATCCATCACCGATGCTCGGTCTTTTACCGATGCTGAAAAATTATGCGCGATCCCCAAAGTGTGGCCGATTTCGTGAGCACTGAGTTGACGAATACGGTCTAGCGCCATTGCATGTAGCCGCTCGGTACGCTCGTTTCCGTCAACAAACGGCGCAGAAAGCGCTTCTGCGATCAGGATATCTTGACGTACTCGCAAAGAACCTAACGTGACATGCCCTTTTAAGATTTCACCGGTACGTGGGTCGATCACCGACGCCCCATATGACCAACCACGAGTAGCACGATGTACCCACTGGATCACGTTGTAGCGAATATCCATAGGATCAGCGTGTTCAGGCAGAATTTTGACCTGAAAAGCATTTTTATAGCCCGCAGCTGCAAATGCTTGATCCCACCATTTTGCCCCATCAAGTAATGCAGTTTTTACTGGCTCTGGCACGCCAGGGTCAAGGTAGTACACAATGGGTTCTACTGCTTCAGATACAGCCGCGGTTGGATCTTTTTTCTGTAAGCGGTGGCGCGGAATATAACGTACCAACATAGGCTCTCCAAGCGGTGCCGAATAATCTTTATGCTCAATGCTCCAATAACCAGACTGGGGGTGGAATGCACGCGGCTGGTAGTTATCATCTGGCAGTTCAATAAGCGAGTGGTGCTGATGTACCGTCAGTGCATAAGGGTCGGCACTCACTTGGCGCACATACTCACCGGGCTTTACACCCTTGAAAGTGAGCACGGCTTCCAATTCAGTATTTTTTACAAATGCCTTTGAACGAGACATAAATACGGCACTGCGGCTAGGATCTAGACTAAAACTACCTTGCTTACGATTTGCCAAAGTACGAGAAACGCCATGTACATCGCTCAGTAGGTAAGGCGTGTAATCAATTAGTACGCTATCGCTATCTTCCGCAACCACGTTAAAACCGTGCAATATACTCGAGGCAAAGGCTTCTTTCACACTTTGTTGTTCGGCTTTGTTATTTGCGCTTGCGCGATAGTAAGTATTGATCGCACGCAACATCACTTTATCGCCAAAACGTTCAAATTGAACTAGATGAGTACCGCCGAGTTGACCTCTATCTAGTCCAATATCATTAGAGCCGACGCCATAAGGCAGGCTTTGCTGTAACAAAAAAGGGGCATCGAGCTTGTCGACATCAAGGTACAGTTTGCCAGTGCTATCATCACTATAAAAGGCGTAAAAACCGGGGTGGTGATTAAAACTGGCAGTAAATTCATCAATAGACTTAATTGCTGCGTGTGCTTGAGTTATCATACACAGTAACAAAGCCGATACAGTTTGAGTGAAACACGTTATTTTTCTCATGGCTGCTCTTTGTTATTTATGGTTTTGAGGCTTAACCCCAGTTGTATATGAAATCGTATACAATTTATAGTCTTTCAAGACGAATTACAGCGCCGTTTATGGCACCTCTCACATTATTTATTGCTATAAACACAAGGTAATCAGGATTTAAAAAATGCGTAGACTCCCTCCGGTGTTAATTGAAGATGGTTGTTCTCGTGAGTTGGTTTCTCTTATTCGAACCATTCTCGCGGCATGTAAAGAAATATCGTTCCGTGTTGGTCAAGGTGCGCTATCAGGTGTACTTGGCTCAACCTTAGATGAGAATATCCAAGGCGAAACGCAGAAAAAGCTAGATGTGCTGTCAAATCAGCTGTTAAAAGACATCTTGCTTGAATCAGGCTATGTGAAAGCGATTGCTTCTGAAGAAGAAGACTTTACGGTCGCCGGTAACCCTAATGCTAACTATATCGTTGCGTTTGATCCGCTAGATGGCTCATCAAATACCGATATCAACTCCTTAGTTGGTACTATCTTCTCTATTATGGAAGCACCGGAAGGGTCTGATCCTAGCGATCAGACTATTTTTATGCAGCCAGGCCATAAGCAAGTCGCAGCAGGTTATGTACTATATGGCCCGTCGACCATGTTGGCACTATCAACAGGCAAAGGAACGCGTTTGTTTACACTAGATAAAACACACGGCAGCTTCCTTCTTACGCAAGACTTTGCCCAAGTCCCTGAAGACACCAAAGAGTTTGCGATCAATGCCTCTAATCAACGTCATTGGACACCTGCAATGCAGAGCTACATTGCAGACTTACTTGAAGGTGAAACCGGTCCGCGTGGTAAAAACTTCAACATGCGCTGGATAGCGGCAATGGTGGGTGACGTACACCGGGTTTTATGCCGAGGTGGACTGTTCACTTACCCTGAAGACCGCAAAGACCCCAACAAGCCATTTAAACTGCGCCTACTATACGAAGCAAACCCAATGGCGATGCTGGTTGAGCAAGCCGGTGGTATTGCCCATACAGGCCGTGAACGTATTTTAGATATTCAGCCTGAAGAAATTCACCAACGTGTTGGCGTGATCTTAGGCTCAAAAAATGAAGTAGAAGTGTGCCTTGGTTATCATAAATAACTAACCAGAGCTTCGAATAACTAGTTTGCTTAAACAACTGGTATTACAAACGAGAAAGGTGCCATTGGCACCTTTTTGTTAAGTACAATATATTAGCGATGCCAATTAATACTAAATGTGTTAAGTAAATGGGCTATTTTAAGCACAGAAACAGCGTTAGTAGCTAGGCAAAAATTTTGCTATTTAGTTGTGCTAAATAAGAAATTTTTAACGACGCTAATATGCTATTTCATCCTTAAAATTGATTAGAGAATTAATTCAATTGGTATAACTTGTTTCAACAGGCACGTCTGAGTCAGCTCCCCACTCGCTCCAAGAGCCGTCATACACAGTTAAACTCTTATAGCCTAGCTCATCTGCCACCAGCGCTAAAATGCAGGCGGTAACACCAGAGCCACAGGAAAAAATTAATGGTTTAGCTTTATCAGCTGATAACTCATGGTATATCAGCTCAAGCTCATTGAGTGGCTTAAAACAGCCGTCAGAGCTTAACAGGCGGGTGTATGGTAGGTTTTTACTTTTAGGCACATGACCACTACGCATATCGGCTCGCGGCTCAGCTTCTTGTCCGGTAAACCGCTTAGCGCCTCTGGCATCAAGCAGTAGACTTTGCGCTGATCCAATATTGGCTAGTACAATGTCTTTATCAACAAATGCACTTTCATCAAATATTGCAACAAAGTCTCCTGCCTGCGCTGCGGCACCATAAGACTGGCTGGTTGGATATTGCTTTTCACACCACGCAGGGAGTCCCCCATCCAATACATAGACTTGTTCATGTCCCATCATTTTTAGCATGTACCAAGCTCTTGCAGCACTAAACATGCCTTTGTCATCGTATGCAACTAGGATATCGCCACGGTTAATGCCCAGCTGGCGCATCTCTGCTTGAAACTGAGCGGGACTGCAACACATGTTTGGGCTTGTAGCTTGCTCTGCACACAACGCACCGCTGATATCAAATCTCAGCGCCCCCTGAATTTTTGCCTGTGGTTGATACGGCCCCAATTGCCCTGGTTTAACGATGCCCGCATCGAGCACTTTGACTTGCTCTAGATTAGAAAAAAGCCACTTTACATCAACCACATGCTTCATGATTAATTTCCTTTTGGCTGACGCACAACTTCAATAATTTCGGTCGTTGATATGGAGGGTGTGCGTTCTAAATAAACGACATCGCAAATATCTTTATATATATCAAATTTACCTTTCCAATCATCACCCATGACCAAGACATCAGCGTTAAAATCTTTTAAATATTGTGCTTTTAGATCGAGTGACTCTTCGACAAAGACTTCATCGACAAACCGTAAAGAACTAATGATTTTTAAACGTTCAGATATGGAGTAAACCGGGTTTCTACCTTTTTTAGAAAAGTTAAGCTCATCCGATGAAATACCCACAACCAAATAATCGCCGAGCGCACGCGCGCGTTCCAAAATATTGACATGTCCTACGTGGAAAATATCAAAGGTTCCAAATGTAATGACTTTTTTCAAGTTGGCTCTCTTCTTCTATTGGCACGGTATAAAGCACGCTAATTGCGTGTTAATCCGATCCCGTGACTGAATTTTCAATATATTTCTTTTAGGTTACAGAATTACAGTAAATAATTCAGCTTTTTTCCCTAATCTTTGTGCCAAAGTAAAGCCCTTCAGCGCTCCCCTAAAGTTTAATTATTTCTCCTCGCATGGGGGCTAGGCGGGCTAAAATTTTGTTTTGTATTCCATGCGGAATACCAACCTCATTCATCGCATTAATCAGTAAATCAACAACACGATTAAAATCTGATTCGGTAATATTCATCCCAGTATGGATTTGTACCATGTTATCCCCTTGATAATCACAAGGACCATCTAGGGTGTCGCATAGGTGGGTAATAAAGCCTTCTCTAAAGTGACTTACGTTAGACGCTTTGAAATAGGGTAGGATCACTTCATCGTTACCTATTTGCTGGATAAACGCATCTACCAACTTTTGTGCTCCAGCATTCCCTCCAATTTGTTCATATAACGAACGTTGAGGCGTAGTGGCATTACAACCGGTCAAAATACATAGCAACGCTGCTAGCGGTAACCATTTCATTTAAAAATACCCCGTCACAGAGAGATACCAACCGGTTTGAGACGGTTGACCTGCAATTTTTCCTAAATCGAGCCAAGCAGCCGTAACACTGACAGACTTATTCGGGATCCAGGCTACAAAAAGATCCTGCCAATCTGACTCGCCAAGACCAAGGTTATTTGATTTCTGACGATATTCGACGCCGAGGGCCCAATGCCTCGACAAAAACACCGCACTGCTCGCTTCAAGCTGCCAAGGTGAGCTGTCATTTGCCCCACCATAACCCAGAATTCCTAGTTGGTTAGCTCGCGAGTGTCTTACCGTGACATTCCAAAACCAGTTATAGCCGCCGATCGCCCCTAAATGTAATTTACTTGCAGCTAAGTAATAATCTGTACCAGAGTCATCTTTAGCCCCAAGCAGATTAGCAACTGTAGCGTCATCTAGAGATTTATGCTGAATGCCAAAGCTCAGTTGTGGATATTTACTGTAAACAATATCGCCATATAAACGTACCTTAGCTGCGATAATATCTTGCTCAATATCGAGGTTTAGCGCATCAACATCGAAGTTTTGCTGGGCAAAGCTCAGCTCAACACGGTTAAATAGATTTGCCTGAATCCCACAGACATCAAGCTGATAATCCTTTAAGCTGGCACGGCTACAAAAACCTGTTGCCGACCACTCATCCTCTGACGCATAGCCTGCAAGTTGTGCCCAAGGTACAATTCCACCACCGGCACTCCCCTCAACTTGAGACACGCCCGGTGTTGCTAGCAATTTGCCCGTTGCAGCATAAGCTGAACTACCTAGCAGCAAGTAAGCAATAATCACATTAACCCACTTCATGATACCTCCCGAGCCACTGGTCAAAATCTTGTGCTTTTAATGGCTTACTAAGATAGTACCCTTGAGCATAATCACATTGCATTGACTCTAATAGATCCAATGATGCTTTATCTTCAACCCCTTCAGCCACCACGCTAAAACCAAGTTGATGGCCAAGCGTAATGGTTGAGCTCACGATAAACTGGTCTTTTTCGGACTGTGCAAGCTTTAAAATAAACACCTTATCTAGTTTTAATTCGTCAATTGGTAGCATCTTCAATCTACCTAACGAAGTTTGCCCTACACCATAATCATCTAACGACACTTGAACACCCAGTTGTTTGAGTGCTTGTAAAACTGCAATGCCTTTCTCTTCGTTTTCAATCATATCTCGCTCGGTAAGCTCGATGGTGATCAACTCAGGCTTGACCTTGTAAGATTCAAGTAGTGCCTTAAGGTGAGGCAAAAAGTTTTTATCAGCAATGTCTTGCGCCGACACATTAATGGCAGCTTTGATACGCTCCCCTTGCCGCACCCAGTTTGCAACTTGTGACACCACAGTTTTCACAACCCATTGTGTTAGTTCAACAATTAAACCTGATTGCTCAGCTAAGTCGATAAATAGCTCAGGAGAAACCCACTCACCGTTTTTGCGCTGCCAACGGATCAAGGATTCCACCTTATCAATACGATTAGTCTTCATATTAAGCTTAGGCTGATAGGTCATAAACAACTGACCGTCATCATGAGTTATGGCTTGCTTTAGCTCATCAATGATCTGCAAACGCTCCAGATGCGCTTCGTCTTCCCCTGATTGATAATAATAAACATCGTGACCATCATGGGCCGCGGTATCCACCGCAATCAGAGCCCGACGAACCACATCTTCTGGTGTGTGCGCTTGTTTGGGGTAATGCACCACCCCGATACTAAAGTGCAGCGAAATGTCTAAGCCTTGTACCATGTAAGGTTTACCTAGGCCTTGATTTAACCTCTCGGCACATTCAACAATCCCAATCACTGCACTTTGCGGATCAGCGTAGGCTTTTGCTCGATGTGCAACTAAAAACTCGTCACCACCCAAGCGAACATTGAGCCCACCTTCTTCAGCATTGATTTCAGCGATACGTTTGGCAACAGCTTTGATACAGTCATCACCTACTCGTGGTCCCAGCTTGTCGTTAATGTGCCGTAATCCTTTGATATCGATAGCAAGAAAATAGAACTCGGCACCGCCACTGAGCATGCTATGTAGCCTATCTAGCGCGGCGTTACGATTATAAAACCCTGTTAAGTGGTCGTGACTCGCCTGAAAGCGGATTTGCTCTTCCCGCTCTTGAATGTCTTCACCCATGTTATTAAAGGCATCAACTAATTGGCAAATCTCCTGAGTAGGCCGAGACTCAGCTAATTTTGCTGAGTAATCGCCTTTCGCAAAACGTTTGGCCATCTCTGTCAATTTGCTTAACGGGGTGGTCAAATTCTTAGCAACCACGCCACTGGTAATAAAACCAATTAATATGGTTCCAACCGAAAGCAAAATAATGGTCAGTACCATCTTGTCGAACTCTTGATATTGGGTAGTTAGATCGGAGCTCAGCACCAAACTGATCGGGTTGCTATCAAGCGACGGTAAGCTCACTTCAGCGCTCTCAAAAACAGAATATTCTCCAAACCAACGCGTCGTTTTTTGGGCTGCCAAGAAATCAAATAGATCACTACCAAGTGTCAACGCGTCTAGAGATGAGGCTTTTAGGTTGTCAGCTTCACCAACAAAGCTGGTTTCCATACCGGTTAGCTCTTTTAATTCATTCGCCACCGTTTCGCCCACTTCAAAGCCTATAACCGTGTAAGCAATCGTTCTAGGAGCCCTTACTGGGAGAATAATTACTTGATATAGGTGATCATTGAGTACGACGAATGCCGAGTGGTCGTTATGACTTTGCAGCGCTTGCATCCAGCTTCGTGTATTGCCGGGAAAGCTTAATCCTTCTGTATTTGCAGAGATAAGGTTGCCTTGCACATCAAGAAGTAACATTAAGTCTGCATCAATTCTGCGTGAATGATTTAACAGCACACTACTGATGGTTTGCGCATCGCGCGTTGCCACCGCTTGCTTAAAGCCAAAATCAGCAGTCAATACCGTTGCGGCTGTGACGAGTAAGCGTTCTCTAGCTTTCAGGTATTGTTGATAAACGTTTTGCGCAACCTGAATTTTTCTTTCAACTTGCGCTTCATTGAATTTACTCGTTGACCACCAAAAGCTCGCTAAGCTCATTCCGGCCGTAACCAGAATAAGCATGATACACAAGCTGATTATTTTATTTTTAAAGCTGTTATTCATTCATGCTGTCCAAAGCGCTCTCCAAAGGTATTTCGCGGCGCTGGATAAGTTGTTTCAATTGTTACGGTCACCTGCGCATTTGTGTTCACTATTTGTGCACTTTGGCGACTATCAATGTCGTTGCTCTGATACGGGTGCCACACAGTTACAGTGCGAGACGCGTCGGGTAAAGACACAACACCACTGGCATCGGTCACGAGTACGGGGTTGTCATCTGCAACGTAAATATAACCAACCATAGAGTCATGAATGTTACAACCTAACACCACAACCCCAGCGTTATCAAACTTAAGCGGTTGATTTGGCGTACCGGCATAGAGCTTTAATTCAAATGGTTTTACCGCAGAAAATGAGTAAACATGATGGCGAATGTCATCGCTGTTTGGAAAGCTGACCAGCTGTCCTTTCTGAATAGTTAAAATAAAAGGAACAAATTGTTTATTGATTTGATCCATAACCGCAATCCCTTGTGGTGATGATGCTAGCGGCTGATCTATCAACTCAACAACGGCATGTTGAAGCGGCTCACCATTGCCATCCAATATCTTTAGCTGGGTGGCCTGTGCTTTACTTGAAGCGATGAAAAGTAAAAAACCTAAACTTAGCAAGGGCAGAACAAACGGTCGCATATCTGACTCTAGTTATTGCAACAATTAAGGTAAGTAAAAGAGACCTTGCCATGAAATGCAAGCGAATTGAGAAATTTGCCCTAATAAACTCATTTACTAGGGCAAAATATTATGGTTGCTAGCGCTAATCGATAAGCCCGTAGTGGCTATTAAGAATATCGATCACTTCTTGGCGAGGATCTGATGGGATCGTTAATTCACGACCAATAATTTTACTGGCGATCCCCACATAGGTTTCGCTTACCGACATCATCACCGCTTCTGGCAACTGGTAGTCTCGTGCCAACGCTTCACGCTCAGGCATACGATCCTTATTCAGCAGTACATCGCTGTCAGGTACATTATTAATTAGTAGCTGACGGAACCCTTCTTTTGAGTTTTCGATGATTTTACCATCACGGTAAGCTGGCCCATCCCAAATACGAGATGAGTCTGGCGTGCCTACTTCATCAATGTATATCAAGCGCTCTTGACCGTCTTTATCTTCAACATAACCAAATTCAAATTTAGTATCTACGAAGATTTGATCAAGCTTTTCCAACTCTCTACTGATAAGGCTAAAGCCCTCAGTTAGCAGCTGTTCGTACTTATCAACATCTGCCGCTGATTTAAAATTGAAGGCGCTAAGGTTGTCCTCGATATTCTGACGAGAAATGTTCACATCATCAACCTCTGGCACATCTGCTAAACCTTTGATGATACCTTTGGTCGATGGCGTGATAAGCACATCATCTAGCTTTTGATTGGCTTCTAAGCCCTCTGGTAATTGCAAACCACAGAAAGATCGAACACCTTTGGCATAGTCGCGCCACATGCTGCCAGTAATGTATTGGCGTGCAATGGCTTCCACTTTAACTGTACTGGCTTTGCGCACAATCCACACATACGGATGCGGAATATCAACAATATGATTGCCCGCAAGCCCAGCTTCATCAAAAAGCTTGAACCAGTGTGCTGCAACACTATTTAGCGCGATACCCTTACCAGGCACACCATTTAGGCCATTTTCGCCTTGCCAAATACAGTCGAATGCAGAAATACGATCTGAGATAACCATGATAGCCAACTCAGTGCCAGCTGGAACTTGATAGCCTTTTTCTTCGATTAAACGCGCGCTGTCGGCGTCGGTTAACCAATAAACTGAACGTACTTTACCGCTATGAACCGCACCTTTGGTGCGAATTGGAAGATCGTCATTGACGTCTAAAACTTTGTAGCTACTCATTGTTACTCCGATGACAGGATGCGCCTTGCTAAAGGGCACAAAATAATGAGGGGGTTAGGGTCGCTATAATAGTCGAGCTGAACCAAAATCACAATTTAACTTACACGCTTGTTACTGAACTAAACTAGGTTTTGCTTTCGTCATTCTTGTTATACCATCACCAAGTTATTCGGCAGATCAGAGACATTATGCTTAAGATTACGCAATTACAGTTTACTTGGCCCAAGTCGAGTAAACCGGTGTTAACCATACCGAACCTGCATATCGCACGCGGTGAGCACGTTTTTTTGCATGGTCCCAGTGGCAGTGGCAAGTCAACTTTGCTTGGGCTTATCGCTGGCACGCTGGATTGTCAGCAAGGTGAAATTGAAATTGCAGGGGTAAAGGTCAGCAAACTGAGTCGCAGTCGCAGAGATAAGTTTAGAGCCGACCATATTGGGACTATTTTTCAAAACTTTAATTTACTGCCGTACCTTTCTCCCATCGAAAATGTCACTTTAGGGTGTGAATTTTCGAGTAAACGGGTACAAACCATCACCTCACAAAATAAGACCCTAGAGCACGAAGCCAAATTACTACTGAACGAGCTTGGCATAGATGAAGCAACGCAACACCGTCATGTTTCCGAGCTGAGCATTGGACAACAGCAGCGAGTTGCTGCAGCCCGTGCATTTATTGGTAGACCTGAAGTTATCATCGCGGATGAACCAACCTCAGCACTCGACGCCGATAGTCGCAATGATTTTATAAAATTGCTGTTCAACCAAGCCGCGGTATATCGTGCTGCGATCCTCTTTGTTAGTCATGATCAAAGCTTAGCCCCTCTTTTTGATAAGCAACTGAGTTTAGGCGACATTAATCAAGGAGGCAGCCCATGTTAATTAAACTCGCTTGGAAGAGCACATTAAACCGCAAAGCAAGTGTTGCCCTCACTTTAGTCACTATAGCGATTAGTGTGATGTTGCTGCTTTCGGTTGAACGGATCCGTCAGGACGCTAAATCTAGTTTTGCCAACACTATCTCCGGTACTGATCTCATTGTGGGCGCACGGACTGGCGATATTCAACTGTTACTTTCTAGCGTCTTTCGAATTGGTCATGCCAACAACGCTGTGCAATGGCAAAGCTATCAATATATAAAATCCCAACGTGGGGTTGCTTGGAGCATACCTATTAGTCTAGGTGATAGCCATAAAGGTTTTGCAGTGCTTGGCACCGACGACAATTACTTTCACCACTATCAGTATGCCAATAAACAAAATCTCACCTTTGTTGCTGGTCGCCCATTTCATAATGGGCAAGAGGTGGTGCTCGGTGCTGAAGTAGCAAAACAATTAGGCTATCGGCTCGGGCAAAAAATCGTGATCTCTCATGGCATGGGTAATACTAGCTTTCATCATCATGATGATAACCCGCTGGTTATTTCTGGGATTTTAGCGCGTACCGGCACACCGGTAGATAAGACCTTACATGTGCCACTCAGTGCAATTGAAGCTATGCATAGTACTGGGCACAATACGCAGCCTAGAATGATTTCACGTAAGCACACAGCTACAAGCCATGAGCATGAGCATGAGCATGAGCATGAGCATGAGCATGAGCATGACAGTAAAGAAAAAGATGAGCTACTACACAATCTCGACTCCGAGCCAGGCGATTTAATCGGCTCTACACAGCAAATTACAGCATTCTTACTCGGGTTTGACTCGCCGCTTTATACCTTGCAAGTCAGAAGAAACATCAATCAATATAAGGCAGAACCTTTGCTGGCTATCATGCCGGGAGTCACCCTAAGGGAACTTTGGGAAATGCTAGATATTGTCGAGCAAATCCTGCTACTTATCACCCTTGCCGTTGTGCTCATCAGCCTACTGGGTATGCTTACTTCCCTGCTGGCAACATTAAATCAAAGGCGCAGAGAACTGGCAATTTTACGCTCAGTCGGTGCTAGGCCTTGGCATATTTTTGCGCTGCTAATTAGCGAAGCAATTTTTATCACAGTATTAGGATGTGCCTTTGGTGTCATTCTGTTTTATTTATTGCTCATTGCGGCACAGTCTGGCCTCCAAAGCCAGTTTGGTGTGGTGCTTAGTATCCGAGGGCTCTCCCCCTATGAACTCACGCTACTAAGCGTTATTATAGGTGCAGGTACTATTATCGGCGCTATTCCCGCTGCGCGTGCTTATTTTTACTCGCTTGCCGATGGCATGCAAATTAAAACCTAAGAGGATCAAGATGCTGTTAAATGCACGTAGTCACGTTTTTTACTTTATGGCACTCATCACCGCGATGTTGTTTAGCACTGCCGTTAATGCAGCACCGCCAAAAGAAATATTTTGGGAAGATTTAATTCCCAAAGGGCATGTTCAAATTAGCAATCAAGCTGCTGCCAGCCATGAAGGCTCCGAACAAAATTGGGTGCAACCAGATTTGAATGCACCAGTGGTAAAAGAACTGGACGGTCAACACGTGAGCCTACCTGGGTTTGTTGTACCACTCGAAGGCAACAGTGAAGTGCTTACCGAATTTTTGTTGGTACCTTATTTTGGTGCTTGTATTCATGTGCCACCACCGCCACCTAACCAAATCGTCCATGTAAAATTTAAAGACGGCGTGCCTATCGAAAGCTTATACGATGCAATCACCGTCAGCGGCACTATCAAAGTTGCGACCTGGAAAGGTGATATCGCACAGACTGGTTATATGATGGAAGCCAAAGGCGTCGCCCCCTTTGAACTCTAAAAACGACGCCAATCACTAAAAAAAGAGTGCCAATACTCAACCGAGTTTTATTGGCACTCTTACCACTGTAAAACATACAATTTTGTTTCTTCTATTTACCACTATTCAGTGGTAGGAACACTGGCATACACCAGTTCGATGAGATTATTCATGGTCCGAGACTTCTGCATATATGCCTTTTCCATATAAGCCAGTTCCTGAAGCTCAAATAAGGTACTTTCTACAAGAGAAAACCATTTAGTGGTCGTTTCAGGAACTTCAACCTCTTCGCGACTTGCTTTTTTAAGTGCTTCATAGAGAATATTTAAGTCATTGTATTGACGTAGATAATCCATATCATCCTCAGTTGTTAACCTTACTTTTATTTCACACTAAAATAACAAAAGCCTTGCTAAAAAATCTTGTCGAACCAGCTTTAAAATTAAAGTAAAGAAATCAAGGTGAAAAGTATACCGGCGAGTGTGTTACCACGAAAAGTCAGTGAATAAACTTCCCTCTTACGGAAACGTTTTCATTGATTAAAATTACAACCACCGATACAATCACAACAAATATTATACAAAAAAATAACTTATATAGAGTTTAAGAGTACTCTCCCATAAGCAAAGGATTAAATTGGTGGGCAATCCCAATTTTAAATATAACGGTGATGATCTTAGAAGAATGCGCCTTGCTGCCCAAAAAACTACACAGCAAATGGCCGACCTTGTTGGTATTAGTCGTCAAACGTACGAAAACTATGAAAATGGAGTTAGTCGTATACCTTGGGATCACTTTCAAGTTTGGTGTAAATACTGTGATATTGATCTTTCTCCCATCATTAAACAGTTTCAAGCGCTACGGAGTTTAATTAGTGATACTCAATTAAGACGCAAAAGCCCAACAACTTCTAATCCAAAGAAAGTGGAAGAGTAAAAGTTATGTTATTAGCCAACTTAAAATTACAAGAAACTGGTTAAGTAATCCTATACCACTAGTTAATATACCTAGTAGCTGGAGACTGAAAAATAGATAATGACCCGAGAATAAGGGAACTTCACCTAAGCCTAACACTTGGCAAGTTAGCTATCTTAATGTTACAAGTTATTCTCAATAGGTAAGTTTCTGAGTACTGTATTGACAATATTAACCACTGCAAAACCCTATAAGGAATAGAATATGATGTCTTCAAATCAGAAAGGTATAACAGAGAAAATGAAAGCAAGGCACTTATCAAAGGCTGAAAAAGAGCGAGTCTACGGCGGTAGCTTAGGTGTTATCAAAGATGATCCAAGGAGCTCATCAAGGCCTTCCTACCATCTTAGTTCTCTACCTTCAGGATCAAGGAAAGTTAAATGATTAAAACTTGGCACTTTGCCTTGTTAGCGGTAGTAGCATGGTTTTTTATTGCGTATATTCAAATTACCTTTGAAGAGTATGCCTATATTTATATCATTGTTACTACTTTAATATTTACATTCTTTTTCAAATCACAAGAGAATATTAAGCATATCTCTGCGGGCTTGGTATTAGTTATTTCTTTTGAATTCTTCTTATATTCATTGATCACTGAGATATTATTCCCTGAAAGGCCGGCCTACTTTGTAAATGCTTTAATATTTTCACTGCACTTTTTCACTGATCTAGCACTATTTTACTATTTCAAAAATAGAACGAAATTATCCATGGCTTTTATAAGCAAATTCGTTCCAGAGAAGCGAGAGTTTATTTATATGACTCACGCTGATATTCTGTTGGTAGGAATCTATTTTCTTTTCATGGTGGTTGATATAGCCGCATTCATCGAAAACTTAATTCGCAATATGGACTATATTTTCGGTGTCGCAGAGGATACTGCTAAGCCATTTTGGAGTTGGAATTGGGTATATCAAAGCTATCCATATGCCAAAGCAATTTTGCTCGCCGCCGTTGTAACAGTACTCTTGGCAACCGTTTATGTTGAACGCTTTCGTCCAGCCCCAATTGAGGAAAAAGAGGATAGCGCAAGGTTTAAAGAGCATGAGTCACAAGGCAGGTCATAACAACGTGTAATACAACTGCGCAACGTATAGAACCCTGCTGCGTGCCAACACGCTCGTGTACTGAAACACCAACTAAAAGGGGCAGCTCTGCTTCCCCTTGATTTCTCCAACCCTTTCCACACATTATTTGCCCCCATAGCAGTATGTCCCTTCCCTTCTACTTAACCTAGACGATTCAAGTAACACAAAAATAGCGTTCTTCCTTACAACCCCTATTTGATAATTTTTTAAAAACAATAAGTAAGTACTTAGTTACACCACACGGTAGTAATGGCTTATTTTTACCTAAATTCATACAAAGCACTAGAATTTGTAATAGAAATCATTATCATGTGCGCTCCTATTTAAGTTACAACCAGTTGCCGTGTTTTGAATATGAACTACTCCAAATTATCTATTGCTGTTGCTGCTTCTCTTTTCAGTATGCAAGCAACACAAACATTTGCTTCAGACGTGAAGCTAGCTGACCAAAATATAGAAGTTATCGTTGTTGAGGGGGAAAAGCTTCAACTAAGAAAACGTGAAATTGAGCATACAAAGGGAAGTTCAAACTCAGATATCTTTTCAACCTTTACAGGAGTGAATGCCAACAACTTACGTAACGAAGCTGGCGCCCTCGATATTGGTATTCGAGGTGTTCAAGGTGAGGGCCGAGTACCTATCTTCATTGATGGTAGCCTACAGTCGACACACACTAACCGTGGTTATATGGGCAGTGCAGATCGAACATATATCGACTCCGATTTAATTAGCGATCTATCACTAGAAAAAGGGGCTACCAGCAAAGGCTCTGCGTTTAGCTCTGGCGCAATCGGTGGCAGTGTGACCATTCGCACCTTAAATGCGCAAGATGTGTTTAAAGAAGGTGAGCAGTTTGGCGCACTAGTTAAATTAAAAACCCACAATAACAACAAAATGCCTGAAATCGCAGAAAACTTTGGCCTCCAAAGTTACTATGAAGTCAGCAACGACAACGATACGTTTGATTTTGACGGCGGTGGTATTACCTTTGCAACAGCTTACCAGTCAGATAAGTTACAAGCCGTACTCGCGTTCAGTGATAAAAAAGTCGGTAACTATTTTGCTGGTAAACACGGCTTCGACAACTTTGTAGAAGTCGATGAATTCACCAAATATGTGCCACCAACAGACGCTGCCGGTAATGCACTCAACGTGCCTTGGTCTGAGTATATCGAAACAACCGAAATCGTCCATACACCTCCTCCAGTCAACCGCGAAGGTGAAGTCGTAAATACCAGCTTTGAAAGCGAGTCATACCTGGCTAAGTTTAGCTATGCACTGAACGATGAGCATTCAATAGAAGCTAACACTCGATTGCATCGACAAGAAGCTGGAGAAATGCTGGCGAGCTACTGGTATAAAGGTCGAGCTGGAGATTTGAAATACTGGACCAGTGTTGACGAAAACGGCGAAAAACAAACCCATATTGAAAAGATCCCTGAAGGGGTTGAGACCATGCCACAATGGGAGCCAGGCTCAGCTACCGTTAACAGTGCCAGTGTGCTCTATCGCTACTTACCAGCGTCTACCTCACTTATCGACTTAAAGATCAACGCGTGGCGCACCAGCGCAAAACTAAAACAGTATAATGCGCTGGGTAGCAACCTAGGAAGTAATGCAGGTCAGTATTTCCATCGCTACAGCAACAAGCGAGCTGGTGTAGGGGTGTTAAATACTTCTTCATTCACCGTCGCTAGCTATCCGGTAACCTTGTTGTATGGCCTCTCTTGGCAAGAAGAAACTTTAGCGCCACATAAAGATTGGCTGAACAACTTCAAAAAAGATTATTTTCCTGACGATCACCAATACACGCCAACTTCTCGTCATGGCAAGCAGGTAAAGCGTGCGATTTTCACCAATGCTCAAATCGACTTATCACCGCTAGAGCTCTCGCTGAATATCAATCATCATGACTCTGAGAACCAAGATCACCAAACTGGTGAGCAGTTGCGCTTTGATGGTAAAACCGATATCACAGTGCAGGGGGTTTACTATGTAGTAGACAATACCGCAATCAAAGCAAAGTTTAGTAATGCCTACCGCATGCCAAACCTATATGAGTCTACTATCTCTAATGAAGTATTTTCTTACTCGCCAGACTACCCTGTAGGCCCTGAAAAAACCCAGTCTTACGACATTGGTATTGAAAGTGACTTTTCCAACGTCTTGACCAATGGCGATAAGTTAGTCGTTTTTGCTGAGTATTTTAATACCCATATTAAAGATATGCTGGCAACGGGATTTTTACCTAGTAAAAAACCAGACGCAGAGTCTTGGGATCAAAACTTCACTTTCACCAACTATGATAAGTTTGAGCTACCGGGCGCAGAGTTTGGCCTTAACTATCAGGGCGATCTATTTTACGGCAAAATTGCCTACACCAAATATTTTGACGTTGAGATGTGTTCAAGCCTTGTCGCTGAAGCTGAGGGTGTCGACACTTGTAATGCCACCGGTTTTTCAGGCAGCTTAACACCGGTGCGTATTCCACCTAAAAAGCATCTTATTGCTAATATTGGCACAACCTTATTTAACGACAAAGCAGATATCGGCTTAACCTATAAGGGTCACTCTGAAAAAATGCATCCTGCAGGTTTCTTAAGCGGTACTGGTGCGAATGCATTGCAGCGTATCCCTGCGGGTTACCAACTTGATTTTTATGCAGATTATAAATTCAACGAGAGTTATTCCGCATTTCTTACCGTCAGTAACTTAACCAATCGATACACTGTATCATCCGGCTCAGTGGTGGCGATGCCAGAACCAGGACGCACTGTCACATTCGGTGTAGAAATCAAACTTTAGTTAATTGGCAGGGTATTGGCCACTATGTTGTGACGGGGATTGTCTAAACCGTATTACAAAAATCCGCTCCTGCTACTGCAGGAGCGATAACCAACTTAGTTTGTTGATGGCAACTCCATGATGCCATCAATCTCAATTTGCGCGCCTTTTGGTAGTTCTTTTACACCAATGGCAGCACGAGCGGGATAAGGCTTTCTAAAGTACTGTGACATAATCTCATTTACTGTCGCAAAGTTGCTCAGATCAGTTAAGAAAATATTTACTTTCACCATATCTTGCAGCTCACCACCTGCTTCTTCACAAACTGCAATAAGATTTTTGAATACTTGATGCGTTTGTTCTGCAAAGTCTTCAGAAATAAATTCCATTGTCTCTGGAACCAGTGGAATCTGACCAGATAAATACACCGCAGTACCAACTTTTACCGCTTGGTTGTAAGTGCCGATGGCTGCTGGCGCTTTATCTGTTGAAATAATAGCTTTGTTCATGGATGTTCCTTTATTTTTTACGATACACGCGTTGCACGTCTGGCATTACTCGAATTCGGCGCATAATATCAGCGACATGAATTCGGTTTTTCACGGTAATACCTAAATCAATCACGTATAAATTACTTTCTTTTTCGTCGGTTGCGATTTCAACAATATTGGCTTGAGTGGTCGCAACAACATTAGTTAATTTAGCCAGCGCACCTTGGTGGTTAATGATCTCCACACGTAGCGCTGCGATATATTCTTTCTCTGGGTTGTCTTCCCATTTCACAACGAAATATTTCGAGCGTTCGTTCTGCCAACCTTTGATATTTTTACACTCTTGACGGTGTACCATCAGGCCTTTACCTTGGCTCACATACGCGGTGATTGCATCTCCTGGGACCGGACGACAACACTTAGCGTAGGTAACTAGCATACCCTCAGTACCGATTATCGCTGCTTTTGCTCGTTTAGCAATATCTTCAACCGCATTATCGTCTTGTAATAGGCGCTTCGCTATCAATACGCTCATGATATTACCGCAGCCAATCTCCACCAACAGCTCTAACAGCGTGTTGAGGCTATGCTCTTCCAGTACGTTATCAATCTGCTCTTGAGCAATATCATCTAACTTGTACTCACCCAATGCTGAATCTAACAAGCGACGGCCTAACTGAATTGCCTCTTCCTCTTGCTGGCTCTTGAGGTAATTGCGGATCCCAAGGCGTGCTTTGCCCGTTACGACAAAATTTAACCAAGTTGCATTTGGATGGGCACCTGAGCTGGTAATAACTTCGACCGTTTGCCCCGTATCTAGCGCTTTGCTTAGCGGGTAAGGTTTGCGGTTAACGCGCGCGCCCACGCAGGTATTACCTACATCGGTGTGCACAGCGTAAGCAAAGTCTACCGCCGTTGCCCCCATTGGTAGTTCTACAATGCGGCCATCTGGGGTAAAGACGTAAATTTCTTCGGGGAATAATTCGGTTTTAACGTTTTCAACAAACTCAAAAGACGAACCAGCGCTTTGCTGCAGTTCAAGTAAGCTTTGCATCCACTGACGTGCACGTTGTTGCGCGGTATGGCCGGCATTATCACCTGACTTTTTATACATCCAGTGCGCTGCTACCCCTTTGTCAGCCATATGATCCATATCGTGAGTACGAATTTGGATTTCTACTGGAATGCCGTGAGGGCCAACCAGTGACGTATGCAGTGATTGATAGCCGTTGGTTTTTGGCACGGCGATATAATCTTTAAAGCGAGTTTCTATCGGCTTATATAAGTTATGTGCAACGCCTAACACACGGTAGCAGGTGTCAAGGTTATCAACATTAATCCTAAAGGCATAAATGTCCATAACTTCGTTGAACATTAGCTCTTTATTCAGCATTTTTCGATAAATACTATATAAATGCTTTTCACGCCCTTTTACTGAGCCTTGGATCCCAGCCTCTTCTAATCTAGATTCGATTTCAGACTGAATATTGCTGATCACTTCTTTGCGGTTGCCACGTGCCTTCGCCACCTCTGAGCGCAGAGCACGGTAACGCATTGGATATAATGCTTGAAACCCTAAGTCTTCTAACTCATTTTTAATATCATGAATACCAAGGCGGTTTGCAATTGGCGCGTAAATCTCTAGAGTTTCACGAGCGATACGACGACGTTTATCAGGACGAAGCGCCCCAAGCGTTCGCATGTTGTGCGTTCTATCCGCAAGTTTAATAAGGATGACGCGAATATCCTGAGTCATCGCCATAATCATCTTGCGATAGTTTTCAGCTTGAAACTCTTTTTTATCTTTAAAACTCAGTTTGTCGAGCTTAGATACCCCTTCCACCAGCTCAGCAACCGTGTTACCAAAGATCTCGGCTAAATCATCTTGGCTAAAATCCGTATCTTCAATCACATCATGCATGAGCGCTGCCATCAGTGTTTCATGGTCAAGCTTCATACTTGCTAAGATCTGAGTTACTTCCACCGGGTGAGTAATATAAGGCTCACCACTAGAGCGAGTCTGTCCCTCGTGTGCCTCGCGGGCCACGACATAGGCTTTTTGCACCAAATCGACGTCTTCTGGTGACAAATATTCTGAGATTTTCTTTTTGAGGCCTTCAAACAGATACATTCACACTCCAATGTTTCAGAGAAGCTATACTCAACGAGTATAAAAACGACTTACAAGCTAATTACTTAAGAATATACGATGAAACACCAGCAATGCCAATGAACAATTTATGCTACTTGTTAGGAAGTTAAAGGCGTTATAAGTTGTACAATTTGCTGGTAATTATACCAATTGTTTTAATTTCAATTGGTATAAAACAATAATGCCAGCAAAAGCTGGCATTATTGAATCAAGACAGTGGTTGGATTAGCGATTGCCACCAACGATTGCAGCCACGGCTGCAAGCTCTGCAGCTTCTTGATGCTGCTGCTCTTCACGGTCGATAATATCAAGCGAGTCAGTGGTTACAAAACCTTGCTCAATTTCACGTAGCGCGATTACGGTTGGCTTGTCATTTTCAGCATCAACCATAGGATCTTTACCGCCTACAGAAATTTGGCGAGCGCGACGCGCTGCTACTAAAATCAAGTCAAAGCGGTTACCAATTTTATCTACTGCATCTTCTACAGTTACGCGAGCCATCGAAGCACTCCAAATTCAGTTCATTATGCAAAAGGCTAGTTTACTGTATGTCTAGCCTTTCGCCAAGTATTGATGGTTAAAAAGTAATTATTTTAGCAAGTCGGCGATCAGCGCCTGATGACGAGATGACTGCGCTTTTTGCTCAAGTCTTGCAGCAATAACAATATGCTCAAGCTCACCGCGCGTTTGTTCAAAGTCGTCATTAACCAAAATATAGTCAAACTCGTTGTAGTGCGAGCTTTCTGATTTCGCTTCTGCCATACGCCCAGCGATCACTTCTTGCGAGTCTTGGCCTCGGCCATTTAAGCGGTTTTCTAGCTCAGCGGTAGAAGGTGGGAGAATAAAGATGGTTTTTACTTCAGGCATTAGCTCACGTACCTGACGGGCGCCTTGCCAATCAATATCTAAAAACACATCGATGCCAGCGGCAAGCTGATCTTCAATCGCTTGTTTAGACGTGCCATAGTAGTTTTCGAATACTTGTGCCCATTCAAAAAAATCACCCTTGTCGATCAGCTGTTTAAACTCATCAACCGAGACAAAGTGATAATGTACGCCATTTTCCTCGCCCGGACGAGGTGCACGGGTGGTATGAGACACCGACACTTTAATGTCGTCGTGCTTTTCCAGTAATGCTTTGATTAAACTTGATTTACCGGCACCAGAAGGTGCAGAAAGGATAAACAGATTACCGCGTGTAGGTGATGTCATAGTCATTCTCAACAAAAATACCGGCCGAGTCGTATTAGTTTACTCTAGTCTGCCGCAGTGCTAAAAGCGGACATTATACCGAGTAACGTGTAAGAATACACTAAGGAAAAATCGAGGAATAAACCCAACAAAGCAAGTAACCCAGGAACCTACTATCATGTTAAGTTTATTCCTCTAGAATGGATTTCATTAATCGCCGCCAAGGCGTTCACTCGGTAGGCGCGAGTTCACCTCGCGATTTTTTAACGGCTCGCCGCATGAAGCGGCTCCTACCAAGGCGTTCACCCAGTAGGAGCGAGTTCACCTCGTGGCCTTTTCACAGCTCGCCGCGTGAAGCGCTCCTACCATGGCGTCGCCCAG
>NZ_NKHF01000088.1 GCF_002744175.1 Pseudoalteromonas piscicida | reverse complement strand
CATGATGATACATTCAGCGAGTTCAGAGCATCCTTACCTTTTAAGTGGTTAAGCTGTTATACAGGCCAAAGTATTTATACACAGGATATATTGTTTGACTTAGTGGCTCAGCACGGAAACCGAGTTAAGTTGAATCAACTAATTTTCAGTCGCAGTACCGATTGGGCAGCGCGTCAAAACTCATCTAAATTGACTGACAATGAGCTTGAGCAATGTAAATTTTGGTATGTGAGGGCATTTTTCTTTCTAGAAATTAATGTCGCGAAACCCTTTTTTGATGCATTAGTTACGGATAAAGATTCTATCTTTCTATTTGAAAGCATTTCTGGAAGTTTAGGTCGCCGGTTTGATGATGGTTGGCCGATGCTAACAAGCGACAAAGTGTATGAGCTTTTTAATACATTTTTTGAAAGTTGGCCCAAAGTTCCCTTACCAAGTGGTTGGGGCTCTGATAGCCCAAAAGAAGAAAAAGCTTATCGCTATCTCGTTGACTCTCTCAGGTGTATAAGTGCTGATTCACATGCTAGAGCCTTGGACTTTATTGAAAAGTTTCTAAAAGATGAACGTTTTGCAGATTTGCATCAAAGTTTGAAAAATATGCAAGTATATCATTTACGCAACAAGGCTCTGCTGGAATTTACGCCGCCAACGCCAGAAAATGTTGTGAACGTCTTAAATAAATGTGATGTGGTTACCGTTGAGGGGCTAAGAAAGCTGGTATTAGACGAGCTTGAATGCTACCAAAAAGATATTAATGGCGGTGAGTACAATACGGCAAACCGGTTTTACAAAACAATCTCAAGCGATACAGTTGTGCACCATGATGAGGTACATTGTGTAGAGATCATTGCAGAGTACTTGAAACCAAGACTTGAAAAACACAGTGTCAACCTTGAAACGGAGGACCAGACTAAAGATCAAAATAGAATTGATTTATCCGCTTCAAAAATAATAAACGGCCAGCGAAAGTTATTGGTGATTGAGGCTAAAGGCCAATGGCACAAAGAAATATACACTGCAATCAACTCTCAATTAGTGGAACGCTACACAATTCACCCAGACGCCTGTGAGCAGGGAATATACGTTGTGATATGGTTTGGACCAAATGAAAAAGTTGCGGGTTTAAAACGTCATAATATTAATTCAAGTCAAGAGCTAAAAGATGAGCTTACCAAGTCGTTACCCGAGAACTTAAAGACATTTATCGATATTTTTGTGTTGGATGTTAGTAAATCAAGCAAATAGCTACAGTGGAACAATCAGGATGAAATAATAAAGCGATGAAACAATTGGTAGTTCTCGACGAAGAGCATATGTCTTGGCTCTTATTTCGGTGTGGTGATGAGCACTTTATATCTGTTATAGCTGGAACGGTTGGGGTTTTCACCTTGGAAGTTAAGTTATCAAATACAGAATCTGCTCGTTACACTGAAAATGGTAAAAAATATATCGATGAGCTTGCGTATAGCATTCGGTACAACCCTAAGCACTTTGAAAGCCGATGTATCAAAGGGTTTAGGCAGGCATATGATGTTCAATCAGCATTGATAGCGCGGCGAGAACACAAGTAACTTATTTCCTTAATTAAAGTGACATTTCGACTTGCAATAAATAAGTATTCAGCTAAACCTAAACTAAGTTTTCCTTAGTTTAGGTTTTAAATGCAATTCCTTTCTCAAACAACTCCTTACCCAGATGAAACCATTGAAAGCTATTTGCTTCGCCTGTCACAAGACAATGGTTATCTTGGTTTTGCTGATATGGCCGATATTTTGTAGGATTGGCTGGTAACGCAAGATCATGGTAA
>NZ_NKHF01000024.1 GCF_002744175.1 Pseudoalteromonas piscicida | reverse complement strand
ATGGCTGTACAGGTCGCTTTTGGGAGGGTAGATTCAAATCTCAAGCACTGCTTGATGAAGCAGCTCTGGCCGCCTGCCTTGCCTATGTAGACTTAAACCCCATTCGAGCCAAAGTTGCTACAACACCAGAAAATTCAGACTACACCAGCATCAAAAAGCGTATCGATTATGCCAAACTCGGCCAGCAACCCAAGTCTCTACTATGCTTTGCTGGCGACCCACAAAAAGATATGCCAAAAGGACTCCCCTTTGAACTCACCTATTATATTGAACTTGTTGAACTCACAGGCCGATGTATTCGTGCCGACAAGCCGGGGTATATTGACGACATGCAACCTATCCTTACTCGATTAAATATAGAACCCGAGAACTGGTTCAAACTTTCCACACAGTTTTCACGGGTATTTCACGGCGCGGTGGGTAAGAAACGCGCTATCACCGTTCATTGTAAAACACTTAAAAAGCGCCGACGTACCAACCTAACCAACTGCGAACGCTTGCTGGGTTAAATAGACTCACATTCATAACTTCCCTACTCCTGACTATGTGATCTCAGGAGTTCTCCTGTGCGTGATAATAATTTTTATATTTAAAAACAATTAATTGTCACAAATCAACTGGCATCTAAAAGTCTTACCCGCTAAAAAGCGCTAGAGATTAGCCCCTGTTAAGCGACTTCTCACATAAATACCTAAAATAGCAGTGGGTGTCAGAGAACTGGTGCATCAGAGAACTGGTGCACTTATTATCTAAATAACAGCGGGTGTCAGCGAACTGTAGTGGGTGTCAGCGAACTGAAAAAATGAGAAGCAAACAGGCCACTTTGCCTGAGGGTTTTTATCTAACACCAAAATTCTTTTTATACTATTTTTTTCTTAAAAATAGCCATTCTAAAGGTTTTGTTAGCAGCTTAGAATGAGTGAGCAACATTTTGTTGCGCCATTTAGTATTGCGAGATTGTAAGACTGGTTTTTTATGACTAAAAGTATAAAAGCCCTCTTCACCATGATACTGCCCCATGCCAGAGTGCCCTAATCCACCAAAGGGTAACGACTCTACAGCAACGTGAACTATCGTTTCATTAATAGCAAGCGTGCCTGTTGCGAGTTCTCTAGCGGCTTTATTAATCGCTGATTCCGATTGCGTAAATAGGTAGCTTGCCAATGGCGTAGTATCTTCTCTGATGAATGCTATCGCTTCGTGGAGGCTCGCGACTTTTAGAATAGGTAACACAGTACCAAAGAGCTCTTCTTGCATCACCTGCATTGTTTTATCAACGTGGGTGATGAGATGAAGCGGTAGTTGCCGATTGTCTTTAATTGGCTCAGCTTGCCACACTTGTGCCCCTTTTTCTTTAGCATCCTCAATAATATGGCGAAGTCGCTGATGCTGAGTGTCATTGATGATTGCGGTTTGGTTGTTGAGACCAACTTTGGGTTTATATACGTTCTCATAACCCTTTTTAAGTGCAGAGATAAGAGCATCATATTGCGATTCGTGAACTAAAACATAATCTGGCGCCACGCAGATCTGCCCTGAGTTAGACAGTTTGCCCATTAATATACTCATCGCGGCGGCATCAACATCAGTATCTTCTAGAACAATGACCGGCGACTTTCCTCCTAACTCTAAGGTAACAGGTGTTAAGTTTTGAGCTGCTGCGGCCATCACTTTTTTACCCACAGCTGTGGATCCGGTAAATAGCAAATGATCAAATGGCTGCTGCGTAAACGTTGACGCGATTTCCGGTCCACCTTCTATAACGCTTACCTCATCTTCAAGCCCTTTAAAAAGACTACGGATCACTTGGTTCACTTGGGGTGTAAACTCGCTCAGTTTGAGCATTACTTTATTACCAGCAGCAAGCGCAGTAATAACAGGTACAACCGCAAGCTGAATGGGATAATTCCACGGTGCAATCACTCCCACCACCCCTTTGGGCACTACTTCAACTCTAGCCGTCGAAGGCAACCACTGAGCTCCAGCAAAACGACGCTGAGTTCGGCTCCATTTATGTATGTGCTTACTGATGTAATCAATTGAATTTATACAAGGCATGATATCTGCAATCACAGTATCGAAACGGCTCCGCCCACCAAAGTCCTTATCAGCCGCTATAACGAATTGGTCTTGTAGCTGCAGCAATTTTGTTTTTATTTCGCTCAGTAGACGCAATCGTTTATCAATTGCTGGGGACGGCATTTGATTAAATTGACTTTTCAACTGAGTAAACGTAGCTATTAAGGTACTTTTATTATCTTCAATCATAGTAAGGTCCCGCTAAGTTCTCATCCGAATATAGCAAGGAAAAAACACTGGGTCTATCCACCCTCTGTGAAGATAGTACCAGTATAATATCAGATCCTACTTTGGAGACAGGCTGCGTATGACCGAGTTGCCTTTCGATGGACACAGCCTGTGGAGAATGGCAACCTTAAAACCCTAGTATGCTGCTAGCCAAAGTCAAGGTAACAACTGTAATTAAACCTATCGCTACCAAATTCAATACAAACCCTGCGCGGACCATATCTTTTATTTTAATTTCACCAGAACCAAAAACAATGGCATTCGGCGGTGTTGCAACAGGCATCATAAACGCGCAACTCGCAGCTATCGCTGCTGGAATGACCCATACGAGCGGAGAACCTGTGATCGACTCTGCAACTGGGCCAAGTAAAGGCAAAAACCCTGCCGCGGTTGCCGTATTACTGGTAATTTCTGTCAAGAATGTGATTAATGCAGCAACTACCAAGACACCCATTACTAATCCCATCGCATCGGCACCTGCCAGTAAATTAGCAATGTAATCAGCAAGACCAGATGACTTTATCTGCGCGGCCAGCGACAAACCGCCACCAAAAAGCAGTAAAATCCCCCAAGGCACTTTGGCAGCGCTTTCCCAGTCAAGAATCCGCTCATCGCTATTGGCTTTTGCCGGTAATACGAATAATAACAATGCAGCCGCAATAGCAATCCCAGTGTCTGACAATTTAAGACCTGTAAAATCGCCAATAAGCGGCCTAAAAATCCAGCATAATGCTGCTAACACAAACACTGCAAAAACGCCCTTTTCCGCTCGAGACATGTCACCTAGAGAATCTAATTGGCGAGTAAATAATGACTTGGTGTCAACGTTTATTTCTTCTTTGTCTACTTTATACGTCACTTTGGTTAACCAAAACCAAGCAAAGGCTAGCATAACAAATGACAGGGGAACTCCAATCATCATCCATGTAGCAAAGCCAATTTCTATTTGATAGCTATCCGACAAATAAGCTGCCATTAACGCATTGGGCGGCGTACCAATTAAGGTTGCGATCCCACCTATACTCGCGCCGTACGCAATAGAGAGCAACAGCGCTTTGGCAAAACTCTGGCTGTCTCCACCTTGCTCTTTCACCAAGTGGATAACCGACAAAGCGATAGGTAACATCATCACCGCCGTTGCAGTATTAGACATCCACATAGATAAAAATGCAGTGACAGCCATCATAGCTAAGATCTGAATACTAGGTTTAGTACCTGCAAACAACATAGTATTTAGCGCAATACGCTTATGTAACCCCCACCTTTCCATTGCGATGGAAAGCAAGAAGCCTCCCAAGAACAAGTAAATTAAAGGATGAGCAAAAGGTGCTGCTACGGCTTTGATTGAGGCTATTCCAACTAAAGGTGAAATAACCAGAGGCAATAAAGATGCAGCCGGAATTGGTACAGCTTCTGTTATCCACCAAGAGGCTAGCCAAAACGCTAAGCCAGCTGTGCGCCATGCCTCAATAGACATACCAGTGGGTGGCTCTATAAAACACACTAATAGCATCACCAAGGGGCCAAGCCACAAGAACAGCTGTGTTGTTATCGTTTTTTTATTTTCTTCTGTCATGGTTTTGTACCTTTAAAACTTGTATTTCAAGCCCACAGCAATGCTTGTGTCATCTTGGGTGTCTAAATTAAGCCGAGTTGCCAATACATACAAATTAGTTTGCTTGTCAAAAACATAGTCTGTGCCAAGCGTCCACTGAGTCGCATCTTCGCTATGACGCAAGCCACTACTATCTTTGGCAAACTGCACCTTTGGTCGCCAATTGTCATCTAGCTGATAGCTCACACTCAGCACATAGCCATTACCCGACTTATCTTTAGTTAAATTTTCGCTATCTTGGATGATGGCACCGAGTTGTAATTTTTGCCACTTATACGCAGCGGCAATGCGAGTAGCAACTAGGTTGCCTATACTGTCTGTGTGGCTTACTGCAACATAGTAGCTTTTATTTTTTAATGCTCGGTCACCATAAATAGCAGTTGCGGCAAACCCAGCTTTATCATTGCTAGCATCATCTTTTGGGGTATAAGTGAGAGAGAATGAAAAGTCATGCCAATTTGGAGAAGAGTAAGTAATAGAGTCACCCACTCGGTCCTGCCCAGCTAGTACTTGCGCAATATCACTTTGGGTTTCGTTAAACTGATCTATTTTTCCTTCGCTGAATTTAAAGCGAGTATCATTACGACCAACCAACACAGTTCCAAATTTACCTGCAAGGCCAAGATATGTGTTGCGTGCGCTGAAAGGTTCTGTGGTGTCATCATGTTCAAACCCTTTGACTTGCACCTCATACTTGTAAACAAGTTTTAAGTTACTGGCCAATCCATGAGAGCCTTTAACACCTATTCTTGAAAACGGTGCATCAATTTGTGTTCCTTCTTTGGTATAGCGCATAACGCCTTTGTCGGTGTTTGCAATTTGAACTTCCGCTTTACCATAAACACTGTAGTCAGCGGCCATAGCTGTTGCTGATGTTAGAGCAAAGGTCACTGCCGTTGCTACTAGGGATTTACTTGCTGTCATTAGTTGTCTCATTTTTGATTATTGTTGCTCTAAACAACGCAATTCTGAGACCAAGGTTAATTTTGTTATAAGAATCAGATAACTATATATAATCCCTAGGTTAACCATGAAAGAAATGTGCGGATTATCACACACTCCGCTTAGCTAATTGTCACCAAGTTCACCCATCATCTTTGGTAAACATGGTGCGACTCAAACCATATTTACTCATTTTGTCGTAAAGTGTTTTCCTAGGCACTTTTAGTATGCTCATTGCATCTTTAATGCTACCTTGACTTTGCGCCAGTGCTTCCTCAATTAAAGACTGCTCGTAGTAACTTACCTTTTCTGCAAGGCTTAAGGTGTCGTCCGATAAACCACTTGTCATCGGATCAGTGCCCATCGTACCTGCAAGTAGAATATGACGCTCAGCATGATTTCTAAGCTCCCGTACATTACCCGGCCACTCTTGAGCCAACAACTGAGCCTCTAATTCTGGATTGAGTGGCTGCATGGGTTTGTGAAAACGCGTCGCAGCTATTGAACTAAAATGCTTATAAAGCAGCGGTATATCCGCTTTTCTAGCGCGTAAAGGCGGGATCATCACTTTCATGAGATTGAGTCGATAGAATAAATCGGAGCGAAATTTGCCTTGTTCAACTAGTCCCTGCAAATCCACCTTAGTCGCCGCAATCACTCTAATATCCAATGCAATCGCAGTATTACTCCCCACGGGAGTCACACTTCGCTCTTCTAATACTCTTAAAAGCTTAACTTGAAGCGCAGCTGACATCGCTTCTATTTCGTCTAAGAAAACAGTGCCACCTTGTGCAAAAGAAAACTTTCCTTCACGAGACTCTTTCGCACCAGTATAAGCCCCGCTTTTAGCGCCAAATAGCTCACTTTCAATTAGCTCTTCTGGGATTGCACCACAATTAATTGCCACAAAGTTGTGCTTTGAGCGTTCGCTGTGATCATGTAAATATCGAGCAACCAGCTCTTTTCCTGTGCCAGTTTCTCCTTCAATTAGCACATCCGCAGGCGTATCAATAATGGCATCAAGCAAATTCAACATATGTTGCATTTGCTTCGTTTCACCTAGGATCCGAACCCCTGGCGCCGATTTCTTCTTAACCTGTGCCTTGAGGGCTCGGTTTTCCATAACTAATCGACGCTTGTCTAGTGCTCGCTCTATGCAATCTAACAGTGGTTCAGATACCGGTTTTTCAAAAAAGTCATAAGCGCCTTTTTGGATGGCCTTAACAGCGATTTCTACATCTGCAAACCCAGTAAGGAAAACCACTGGCAACTCAGAGTCAAACTGCATGACTTGTTCAAGAAACTCAATGCCATTAATCTCTGGCATGTTGATGTCACACAAAACCACTCCACCAAATTGTCGAGTTAGCTTTTTCAGTGCAGGTCCAGCACTGGCGAAGCACTGAACAGCATACCCTTCAATTTCAAAAAGTTGCTTTAGCGCGTCACGAATACTTTGTTCATCGTCGATGATAAATAGGGTTTTCTCTTCAGTCATGGTGTGGATTCTTCGTATGTAAACTTATTAAAAATTCCGCCCCACCCTGCGGGTGGTTGTGCGCACTGAGGTTACCTTGAAACGATTCAATAATTTGCTTTGAGATAGATAAGCCAAGTCCCAATCCATTGCCTGATTTTGTCGTATAGAAAGGCTCAAATATGGTCGATAAAGCATGCTGTTTGATCCCTTCACCAGAGTCGATAATAGATAACTGGATCTTAACTTCATGGTTTACCGCACAGATCTCTATTCTTTTGTCATCTTGCGCTACCATCGCCTGACAGGCATTGCTGATTATATTTACCAAAACCTGTTCAAATTTAAAGGGGTCAACCCACACTTTACACTCGAGTCCATGACAGGTAACCACCACGCCATAGCGCTTTAGCTCGGGACCGACGATTACCAAGGCGTTATCTACAGAGTGTTGCAGGTTAGCTATCAGCATTTTATTTTGATGATGTTGGCTAAAGGACTTGAGTTGTGCCACGATTTTATGGACTCGGGCTATCAATGATTGAATGAGCAGCATATTCTCAACCACCTTGCCTGACTCTCCTTTTTGAGCCAGTCGTTTAGCACTAGCAACATAAGCGCTCATTGCACTCAATGGCTGGTTTATTTCATGATTTATGCTGGCACTAAGCTGGCCTATGGTGGCTAGTTTAGCAGCTCGTATTAAGGCGTCTTGCGCCTGCTCGAGCTCTTGTCTGCGGCAAGCGACCTCTACTTCCAAGCTTCGTTGGCTATACAAAAGTTGTCGATACCCAGTCAGTTTGCTTAAGGTATATTCAACAATAAAGAAAATAATAATCAGTATCAGAGCGGTCACACCTAGCCGAGACCATTGTGCAGCTTTTATCGGTGCGACTTCATGCAAAAGATAGAGAGTATATTGCTGATTGAGAGGCAACTGCTGCATCAGCGCTTCACTGCTATGTGTAGAAATTTTAACCCGCTGTGGTGACAATAATTGCCACTCAATAGACAGCAAGGGCGCATTTTCAAATTGCCTTGAGGCAATAATAGCTTTGCGTTTTGATGCAGCAAGCTGACCCAGCGAGGCTAAGCGCCACTGCTCTACATCAGACGCCAATACAATATGGTTATTGTCTACAATCAAAAAGTGGCTGTGCATTCCAGTGTCTAACTGTGCCTTGTCCGACTCAAATTTGCTAGCATTCACTTTCATGACCACCACGCCTACCAGCCTATCATTTTTGTATACTGATTTGGCAAAGTAAAACCCACGGGTTTTGGAGCGCAATCCAAGTGCAAATGAAACATGCTCATTGCCTTTGAGGGTCTCATAAAAGTATGGACGAAACGCAAAGTTATTACCTTTATAGCTATGGGGCTGATCCCAGTTACTACTCGCAATAACAGTACCCTGTAGGTTGAGCAAGTAAACATCAGAGGCACCACTGGAAATTTGGATGTCCTGTAGATATCGGTCGAGCTCTGTTGCTGTCACAGAGTCCATGGATTGTAAACCTGATTGCACCAAAGTGCTGAGGCTCAGCTGGGTTTGAATAGCCTGATACCGGCTAAATTCAGTTTGGATGTAATCATTTAGCTTACGCAAATTGTGTTGCGTTTGCGCCAAGATCCGTTGTTCATCTTGATTGACATTGAACAAATAGCTTGCCCACAACCCACAAAACAATAAAAAGAGATAAATTAATATCTTAACTGAGAACTTATGCGACACTGACAACTCCTAGATGAACTTAATGAGTCTATCAGAAGCGCAATACCAAATGAATTAATTATCTGAATAATCCGAGGCTTGGTGAGGAATAAGCTAACGCTTTGGTTTTAAAATCATATTAGATTATTTCCTTATCCAGCCAGAACGTTTCGAGAATAACTTCGCTCCTGCATCCTGCTCTCTCTAAGATACGCAAATCCTCCTATGTAAGCTGGCTATGGGAAGTGAATTCGACGCAGTTAGCGCTAAACTGGCTGCTAGAAAGGCATAAATATCAGAACCTCAGCTTGAATCGGTAAGGGCACCTCAAGTTGAGGGCCCTTTGTGAACTAGTTTGCAGAGATGCTTAAGGTCACATTGTTTGCGGCTTGATACCCTTGTAAACCAATGTGCCAAGTTCCCGCTTTCGGGTTTGAAATGGTACAAACCTCATTGTTCCCATTTTTGTATGGCCGACATTGATAAGTACCAGTATTCGGTTGACTACCAAAGTTTACATACAGATCAGCATCACCAGTTCCTCCAGAAGTACTGATGCTTAACGTTTGATAACCCTGAGCTAATTCTTGACTGAAGTATTGCCATTGACCGCTTGCCACCGAAATACTTTCTACGGTTCTGTTAATAGGCGTATTCCCGCCCGATGCATCGTACTGACCGGTGAGGCTCACCCCCGATATCGCATTCCACGCCTCGACCATTACATGGTAAGTACCGCTTTGTATCGACGTAATATTACACTGCTCCTCGCTTGAAGAATTGGTGCTCTTGCAGTCAAATGTGTTTAAGCTTGGCTTTGCGCCATAACGTACATAGAGATCTGCGTCCCCCGTTCCTCCCGAGGTCGTAAAGCTTAGATTGGATGCGCCTTGTGGTACTTCCATGGTGAAGAACTGCTGACTTTTCGACGCTCCTGATATACCTGTTTTAGCTACTCCGTTTTTGAGCTCATTATCAGGCTGTGGCGGTGGCGCATCACCGGCATTTTTACCAAGCTCTGCGACAAAAGCCAACGCCAACTTAGCAAACTTTTGTGCATGTGCTGCATCAAACTCTGTGTCATTGGCGGTATGGATTTTCCTATTGATATCAGCCATTCTTGACTCAAATGGCATGGATGCAGGAAACCCTTGCTGATACCAAGATGCGTGATCTGAACAGCCATAGCCACACTGATCATAAGCATAAGTGATAGTGGGTAGATAAGTATCAATGAGTTGACCTAAAAATTGGTTTTGCGGACTGTTGGTGTAGTCTGTCATCATTACAATATCAGCGCTGCTGCCATTACGACCAGTCATATCAAACTGGGTCATCCCCACCACATTCTTATTTTGCGAGCTATATGCCTGTGCAATGGCTTTAGAGCCACGTAAACCGACCTCTTCCGCTGCAAATCCCATAATCTGTATGGTACGTTGTGGTTTGTAGTCATCCTCAACAATTGCACTCAATGCCTCTGTCAGCACAGCGATCCCTGATGCGTTATCATCGGCACCGGGGGCAAGGCCGCTCGTGTTAGATTGATTAATGGAGTCTAGGTGACCCCCTATCACTACAATTTCATCACTCAATTCGCTGCCAGGGATTGTCACAATGACCGATGATTGTGCCCAACTGTGGGAGAAATATTCAACACTGATATCTGCGCGACTTGCGGCAATATCGCTCCATTTTTGCTTCACCCAAGCCGCCGCATCTATACCAGTTTGTGAGGTATAATAGCGATTATAAAAACTAGTCAACGAGTTAACGCTGCTGTCTAAATCAACCGTACTGACTTTAGATATTAAGCTATTCACTCTGGTAGGGTTATCGATACTGTAACTTACCAATGCCGCGTTGGGATTAATCGTTTCTAATTGCGTTAGATAAGTTTGTGCTTGTGCTAACGAATTATGAGTGACAAACCCACCGCAGCGATGGTATTCATCATGCATAAACGCACTCAATTCGGCATGCAATTGCACCGGCACTTTTAAGGCCTTGAGGTCAGTGTTTGCCACTGAGCGCTGCTCAAACGTAGTACCGCGGATAGAGTTTAGCACTTGGAAGTGCTGACTCGACTTTGCATCCATGGTGATCCAAACTTCTTCTTGAGCCGATAAAGCACCAGTTAAACACGCTAAACTTAGCAATATAGGTTTAGTTAAATTCATTGTTGTATCCTCTACTCATCTGAATAAAAGACGGCTTTATACCTGTTTGCTTAATTAAACAGCCTACTTTTAAACGAGAAAAGCTTGTCGATAGCTCCACTACCCTATACTGCTAACGCCACAATATCTGCATCCCTGTCAAAACGGATAGAATTTTTTATTTAGTTGTTCTAAATGAAAAATTAAATGTAGTGAGCACCAAGTTTACTCTCTCAAATTAGCCGTGGATTAAGTCAAAATAGTATGATTTGCCAAGCATAATGAGTAATCATTCAAATGAGTTCATATGTTAACAACCAAGCTAGTAACACTAATTTGCTTGGGTTAACGGGTTAGCCATTAAAAAAGGGAGCTTGCGCTCCCTTTAGAGATATTGCTTAGTTAGCTTTGATATTGAGCGTTACACCGCTTGCTGCACTGTAGCCGCGCAAATCAATATGCCAAGTACCTTGTTGTGGATTTGCAATTGTACAAGTTTCATTGTTACCATTTTTAAATGGACGACACTGATAACTGCTGGTCGTTGATTGTGAACCAAAATTGACATACAGATCTGCATCGCCTGACCCACCAGAAATACTAACTTCGAGATTGCTGTAGCTGGCATTTAGATCTTGTGTAAAGCGAGCCCAACCGCCAGATGCAACACTGATATTTGACTCTGTGCGATCAATGGGTTGAGTTCCACCTGCAGAGCTGTAAGTACCAGTCAACGTTACCCCTGAGATCTGATTCCATGCTTCAACCATAACGTAGTACTTACCAGCTTGAATGTTGCTAATGTCGCAGCTTTCGTTGCTTGTAGAGGTTGTGCTATTACAATCATAGGTGTTAAGAGACGGACGAGCGCCATACTTTACATACAAGTCCGCATCGCCGCTGCCACCTGATGTGGTAAAGTTTAGGCTTGTAGCATCCGCAGGCACGTCTAACGTGAAGAACATTTGCGCTTTTGCTGCACCACTAATACCGGTGCGAGGTTCACCGTTTGTGAGCGGTTCATCGTCAACAGGAGGATCGATAACCCCACAACTACTACCAGCGCTTAAATTAGAATTGACACCAACCGCAGCTAATGCAGCTTTAACATCATTTGGCTCATAACCTAAATCACACGCGGCGTCCATCACACCATTACCAGCGAGATCCCAATCGGTGTTCGCTGTCCAATACATCTGGTTAGCTTTTGCCATAACGATAAATGCTTTTTTGGTATCCCAACCTGCTGTTGTCGCTAAGTTATAAAAAGCTTTATTGAATACGCCGGAGCTGTGATGTACATCCATACTTGAAGTATAGTTTGATTGATGATCTATAGAGCGGCCATCTTGTGTTGGATCATTCATATAACGTAATGCGCCACTGCCTTTAAAGATATCTTGGCCCACTAACCAATCGTTACTACCCTTCATATAAAACTCTGCGGCTTCACCAGCCATATCAGAGAACGCCTCATTTAAGCCACCGGATTTATAGCGATATACCAAGCCCGAATTTTGCTCTGTAAATCCATGGCTCACTTCGTGTGCTGATACATCAAGGCTCACGAGCGGGTAAAAAGTGCTACCACCGTCACCGAAGGTCATGGCACTGCCATCCCAAAATGCATTCTCATAATTACTACTGTAGTGAACGCGCATTTGTAACTGGAACGAGAGTGGTGCAGTCCCCAACCAATCGTTGTACATATTAAATACAACATTACCAAAATAGTGAGCGTCGTTTAACGGTGAATAAGCACCGTTAATTTCCTTAAAAGTATTTTCAGGACAAGTAAAGCTATGTGCTGTAGTGCCACCATTACCATGGTTAAGGTTAACAGTTTTAACGTTAGCATTGGTCATAGTACAAGTATTACCAGACTGCGCTACGTCTAAGTACCCATAGTCCGTACCATACTCATAACGACCGGTTTTTTGATTCCCACCAGGTCCAGTTGCATCTGCATGTTGTAAGTTATCGTAGCTTTGTAACACTTCCCCCGTGTTTGCATCAATAATCAAATAAGGACGTTTTGGCTCATCACCATAAGTGACGAATGTGACCTCATACACTAAACGTGCTGTTGAATCGCCATCTAACCAAACCGCAAGACGAGATTTTTGGTTATGCTTTTTAAGCTTTTTCGCTGAACTTAACGATTGCTTATCAAACTGCTGCATTGCCATCTTGGCGTTGATCTTTGGTTTTACTGAACCAATGTCAGCACCAATATTATACACGGCTGCTCCGTGCGCTTTTTTAAGAGAGCCTGCGTCATCAAAGGTCAAAATCACTGTATCACCAATGACAGGTAAACCTTGATACATTTGCTGGAACCTTTTAGTCACCTCGCCTTTTTTGCTAATAAAGCTTTTAAGCTCTTTTAACTGGCTAGCATTTTCAAGACCGATCAGCACTTCAGGCTGTGTGCTCAGCACAGTTTTAGACGCTGACTTAATCATAGTATTGATATCAGCTTGTTGATTTAAATATTGTTTTGTCGCAGCTTGCACGCTAAGCGAAGTAAACGCAATGGCACAGGCTGTCGCTAAAGTTACTGTAGATAATTTCACGAATTACACTCCTAGTATTGTTGTTTTATTGTCCTTTTCATCATTGCTTCATAAAAAGTATTAGATGAAATGTGACTGTTTTCTCCTTCAACTTCAGAAGACGCAAAAAGCAATAATGCGCTTCTCACGCCTTACTTAGACTAGGCAGCAATTCAAATAAATAAACCCCAAATTTAACATTTAAATAATAAATAATTTACCTTTATTTTTTATGCAATACTTTCATTAGGTTGTTATACATTTATAAAGAAATTTGGCTATCATTTTGAGAAAACCCCCACCAAAATGTAAATTTTATGATACAAAAAGAGTGTATATATCAATATCATGCTTTTCAAACCCTTATTTTTGCTATGTTGTATCAAAACATGAAGTATCTACCCTGTAATTTTTTCTTAGTTTGTCAAACAACCATAGTGCACAGAGGACGAAATAATTAAATTATCTTTTTATTCAATCAGTTAATAAATTCTTTTACACGGTATAGCACTTGCAGAATTCATAACAACAAGATGCATTAACACGAGGAGGAGTTATGCCAAATTTTGAGATTTTATCCTTCACTGATCATAGGGTTGGAGCCGTTTGCACAGGAAGGACTGCGGCACAAAAGCTACAAGACGCACTGCTGAATGCGCAAGTTGTTGCGCCAACTCATTTGCAGATGCTAAACCCACATGAGCATGAAGTAGAGCAAAAGCTCGAGCCGCAAAGCGAACATCGGATTGCAAAGAGTATGCTCAACTGGCATTTGTATCTAGGCAGTATGGGGGTAATTCTAGGGTTTCTAATAGCTGGCGTGCTAGTGAGCTATGGTCCTAGTTTCACGCAAGCAAACCCTTACCTCACTTTTATCGCATTGCTAAGTCCAGGCTTATTTTTAGGGTTGTTCACGTCAGGACTAATTTCGCTGCGTCCAGATAAAGACGCCTTCAATCAAGCGGTAATGAGCAAAATCGCACAGGGGAAATGGTTGATAATCGTAACCACATCAGACGAAGCGCATAGACAAAAGCTGATGTCGTTCTTTAGACACAGTCCACAGGCACAAATTATAAACGAGTAATAGAGGAAGCAAGATGGAAATTTTTACAGCAATAAAACAAGATCATGATCATCAACGCACATTGTTAAGTATGTTGGAAGATACATCTGGAGACTCTTTGGTTCGCAAAAAATATTATAACGAGTTAAAAGACGCCTTAGCAGCACACGCTATTGCAGAAGAAAGATATTTTTACGCCCCACTCATGAAAAGCGATATGACCATTGAAGACTCGCGTCATGGTATTGCAGAGCACCATGAGATTGATGAGCTTATTGAGGCACTAGACAATACACAGTTTTCTGATCCAAGCTGGCTGGTCACGCTGAAAAAGCTTAAAGACAAAGTTGAACATCATTTGGCAGATGAAGAACGGGCCTTTTTTCAAAGGGCAGGAAAGGTACTGAATAACAGTGAAAAGTCGCAACTTGCTGATGAGTACCAGCAAGAGATGCAAGCTCAACGGTAATGGATCACCCTGAGGTTTGCGTAGGCTTCTTATTCACCCTTGTCCAGCCTCAGGGCGCTAGGGGTAACTCAACTACTAAAGTCAAATTTACGCTATCGGTTCCAAAAACGCGATAAATAAGGCTAGGTTACCCCGAGTGCAAGCTGCTTAGTAACATCAACCCGAGCAGCAATAACAAGCTGTTCATCACGAATAAAAATCGCGCTTTGGGCAAGCGTTGAGCGAGATACACGCCCACTCGATTACCAATCAGAGCAACAGGCGTAAAGCAAATCGCCAGTAATATGTGCTCCCATTGTAATAGGCCGGTGACCGAGAATGTGATGAGTTTGATCACATTCATTAACGCGAAGAGTACTGCAACTGTGGCTATATAGGCCATTGGCGCCAGCTTTCTGGCATTAAAGTAAATCATTAAAGGCGGCCCACCGGCGTGGATAAGCGTTGTAGAAACCCCAGCGGCTGTAGAAGTGCCAGCAGCTAACAAAGATAAATGCGATGTATTTCCTACTAGCTTGTTAAAGACTAAGCTTTTTAATGCAAACAAGATACTCATAATGGCAATCGCAAGGGTGAGCCAATATTCATTGACTCCCTGCAAAAATACGGTGGCCAACGCAATACCAATCAGCGTTCCGGGTAACAAGCGTTTTAACTCAGTGGTGTTCCATTGTCGCCAATAGCTTTTCAAACTAAATACATCTGCAACAATCAATAATGGTAACATTAGCGCTATTGCATCTTTAGGCTCCAATACAGTCATTAATAACGGCACCGAAAAAGCGCCCAATGCCCCCGCAAAACCAGACTTTGAAATACCACTCAGTAGCACGACTAAAGTGATCGTCATCAATTGTATTGGTTCAGTCATTCCTTACCTTTTGAATTTACAATGAGTTTTAGCGAATTAAATTAGACAATACCACAGCTACCATAGTGTTAAGCCGAGCCTTCTAGCTGCATACATTGATATCTCAACTCACCAATAAATGCTCTTGCAGCGGGCCCTAACTTATCACCATCTCTAAAAATAAGATGAAGCTGTGCCTTACGCTGGCTACTTTGTGATAGCGGCAGAGGCTTTAGTAAAGCGCTATCTAGTTGAGATTGAATCGCAGAAACAGGCAACCACGCAAAGCCTAATCCTTGCGCTATCATATCTATCGAGGTAGTCATATGGCTCACAGTCCAGCGCTGATGCGCTCCAAGCCAACCTTCGTCTTTCTTTCTCGAGATTGCTGAGTCTCTGACAACGATTTGACGGTGGGACTTTAAGTCCTCGAATGTAAGGGGGCGACCAAACTGGTGAAGGGCATGCTTAGGGTTAGCAACGGCAATAAACTCGATTTGGCACAGTTCTTCACTAAAGCCTTCTGGTAAAATAACAGGGGAAATGGCGATGTCCACATCCGTATTTTGCAACAGCTCTGAAGCTCCGGTTAACACAGATTCGACCAGCTCTACGCGTAACAAAGGATACTGCGCCGAAGTGTTTTCAAGGACTTTATAAAGCAGCTGCTGAGGGAAGATTTCATCAACAGCGATACGTAACTGGCTTTCGATCCCTTCTCCCAGTGTTTGACCAACCGCTTCGACTTTCGCCGCTTCTTCAAGTAAATAATTAGCACGGCGCAACATCATCTCACCTGCTTCTGTCAATAATGTTTTCCGCCCTTCTACTTTAAATAGTTTAACACCTAAGCCTTGCTCAATTTTATGCACCGCAGTGTGAATACTCGACTGACTTTTGTGTACTTCTTTGGCGGCCTGATTAAAACCACCGTATTCAACTACCGCTCTAAACATGCGCCATTGCTCTAATGTCACTCTTAACATAATAAAGACACCCATTGTTATTATCGCCTTTATTATGTTCAGGGTAAGTAGATTTATCCAGTCTTCATTCTAAAAAACGAAATATAACCGATTAAAAACGAGCAATTAATCTTGTAAATCCGAATATATGCTAGGGTGACAGATCTGCATCAAAATACTTGGGTCAGAAACAGCTGAAAAACCAAATTTTTCGTATAAAGTATGTGCATCTAATGTAGCTAGCATAAAGCGCCGCAAACCTTGTAACTGAGGATGTTCAACTACAGCTTGCACTATCGCTTTTCCTATGCCCTTTCCCCTAGCATTTTCATCTACTATTACATCGGCAAGATAGGCAAACGTAGTAAAGTCAGTGATCACGCGACAAAAACCCTGAAACTCTCCTTTTTCGTCTAAATACATAAAGCTAAGGCTGTTTTTTATAGCTTTTTCAAGCAGTGCTTTGGGAATCTGTTTTGCCCAATAAGTATTGGAGAGTAAATTATGGATAGTATCAAGGTGACGGATAATATGGTGGGTGTCTGTTGTGATCATGGCTAATTCCGTTAACTGCTGAAGTAGGAGTTACATTAAGTCATTCTAAAAACAAAGAAAAGTGAAATTTATTAAGTCATAAATCCTTCACACGACAGACATCATTCGGTCAACAAGTCTGCGTAGTCTGCACCCTTGTAGACTCCCCTTGATTGATTTAGAGTTGTTGGCAGTGTTGACTAAGTTAACACTGCTTTTTTTCGTCTTAACGGCGCAAGATAACAATGCAATGTCTTAACAACTTGCACAAAAAACGGCACATTAAGTGCCGTTTTAGGTTAGCCCAGATTAATTTGGTACGTTGGTGGTTGATTTAACTTGTTTCCAAGCCTAGACAGACCTTTCCACCACGCAAATCCAACAAGTAACATAGCAATGATCCACAGCGACGCACTCGTTGGCGCAGTGCTCAGTTGGCTAATTTGGTATACCAAAGTGGCCATGATATAAGCGATTGATGTGGTCCAGCCAATCACAAGCCACATCCACTTGCCGCCCGACTCACGCTTTATAGCGCCTAGAACGGCTACGCAAGGCGTATAAAGTAGAATAAAGACAAGATAACTAAATGCACCAATTTGACCACTGAACTTGGCCGCCATGGCAGTCAATAGTTCGGTGCCATTTTCAGCACCGGATTCCAATTCATTCAGCCCTAAAGGATCACCTAAATTGGCAATGAGATCTTTACTGTTATCTACAATTGTCATCGCGGCTTCTTGTAACGAAGCTGTTAAAGAAAACGCACCAGCCTCCTCTCCAGCCCCTGTGTAAAGTGCGTCTAGTGTGCCCACAATCGCCTCTTTAGCAAACATCCCGGTCACAACACCAACCGTTGCCGGCCAGTTTTCTTCTTTTAAACCGATCGGTTCAAATACAGGAGTTACCACTTGAGCCACCTTCGCTAAAAGTGAGTTTTCGGTGTTTTCATTACCAAATGAGCCATCCGTGCCAATCGAGTTTAACGCACTCAACAAAATAACCACCATTACAATCGTTTTACCTGCACGTTTAATAAAACCACTTAAGCGCTGCCACGTGGTGATAAAAATATTACGCCAAATCGGCATATGATAGGCTGGCATCTCAGTGAATGATGGTAACTTTTGCGTTTTGAACACCTGCTTTCTGAATAAAAAGCCTGATCCTACAGCCACTAGAATACCGAGTAAGTATAGTCCAAATACCACATTTGCCCCGTTGGTTGGGAAAAAAGCCGCAGCAAACAATGCATAGACGGTCAGTCGCGCCCCGCAAGACATAAACGGTGCCATAATGATTGTCAGTAAGCGGTCTGACTCACGGCCCATGGTTCTTGATGCCATTACCGCAGGTACATTACAGCCAAATCCAACAATTAGAGGAACAAAGGCATTACCCGGCAAACCAATTGATGACATTAAGCGGTCAATTACAAACGCAGCACGAGATAAGTAGCCACTGTCCTCTAATATCGACAAACATAGGTACAGGACAGCGATTACAGGAATAAAGGTAGCAACCAGCTGCACCCCTGCTCCAAAGCCATCGGCAAGTAGTACACTTAACCATTGAGGCGCGCCAATATCGGCAAGGAGTATTTTCACACCATCAATTAATAGTGCGCCTACAGCGATATCGAAGAAATCGATAAATACTGCGCCAACATTCACGGCAATGGTAAACATGAGATACATCATCGCAAGGAAGATAGGCACACCTAACCAGCGATTTAACACTATTCTATCGAGTGTTTCAGTGGTGTCGGCACGTTTTGGTGTAATAGTACTCACACCATCAGCAAGCCTTTTCACTTCTTTATGGCGCACAATCGCTTTTTTAAGCGGATCAGAGTCCCTGTTTTGCGTCTGCGATACAGCTGAGGATTTAGGAAAGCGGACGATATCAGCTAACTTTTGTAACAAGACATCCAGTCCTGTGCCCTTCGCACCATGAAAAGGCACCACAGGTAAGTCTAGCTGTTCCGACAAGCGTGCCAAATCCAACGTTCGACCACGTTGTGTTGCTACATCAACCATATTTGCAACCACAAGGATAGGCTTACCTAACTCTTTTAGCTGCGAAGTTAAAACCAGATTCCGCTGTAGATTAGCGGCATCAACAATGTTAATAATAACATCAGCTTCATTTTGCTTTAGGAAGTCACACGCGATCTGTTCATCTTGACTTGGCTCGATTTGCTCCATGCTATATAGCCCTGGTAAATCTACCAATTCTGCGTTTGTGTTTTCTAAAGCAAAATAACCAAACTTTTTCTCAACTGTGACGCCGGGCCAGTTTCCTACTTTTTGTTTAGAACCTGTCAAGCGATTAAATAATGTGGTTTTCCCGCAGTTCGGGTTGCCCACTAACGCAATTTTCATACGCGAGCCCTTAATACTATAAAACTTCAATTTCAACGAACTGTGCGTCGGCCTTACGCACGCTCACAAAGGTGTCGCCAATTTTCACTTGCATCGGGCATCCAAGTGGTGCGACATTGATAACTTCTATTTGCTCGCCTGGCATGATACCAAGAGCCATTATGCGGCTAAGTAGCGCAGTATCAGGATGTGTAAGAGAAGTGATAGTCGCTACGCCATTTTTGGAGAGTTTGTCTAATGTCATTGAGTATGAGAACAATTTGCAATAAAAGTTAGGCGCATCATACCTTATTGCTAGTTTGCTTTAAACTAGATTGCGATAATAATCTAATATTTGCCGTTATTTAAGGTACTTACTGGTTGTGAAGAGCTCTACATTAATTACAGAAGAATTGGTGTTAAGAGGGGAGTACACACTGTTTCACAAGAATTTTATTTTGGACATTATCAGGTTTTACAAAACCATTGTCGAATAACCTTGTAGCGGGAAATCATTATTTCCCGCTATGTTTACTTTTCACCGATTTTTAAAAACCAGTTTCATAATCAATATGAGCAGAGTTGGTCGTCTCATACGTGCCATCAGTGTACAGGATGGTTGCAGTTGCATTATACTGGCGGTAAGCACGGATAGTCATGTTACATGTCGTGCCACTTGAACAGCTAGCATCACCGTTCCAGATCACTTTACTAATTGGCTTTGATACGTTAGCGATATAAAACTTTCCTGAAGTCGAGTTACCAAAAGAAAAGTCAATCCCAGAGCAGTGGCTGGTGTTATTACCCCATACATTACCGCCTGATTTAACATTCAAAGAACACTTTAGATCAGCAGCTTGTGAACTAAAAGAAAGTCCACCTAATAAAGCTAAAGCCGAAGCAATAATTACATTTTTCATTATTATTTCCTTTAATTTAAAATTAGTAACTTGAGTTATTAATGACCAGTCTCATAAGAGATACGTGATACGTTAGTTTCCTCGTAAGTACCGTCTTTGTACAAAATCGTCGCGGTTGCTGTGTGTGTTTGGTATGCATAAACAGTTAACGCGCATTCCACGCCACCTGAGCAATTTGCATCTCCATTCCAGATCACTTTATTGATTGGTTTAGTGATGTTCGCCAAATAAAACTTACCTGAAGTCGAGTTTCCAAACGAGAAATCCATACCAAAGCAAGTTTGCTCGTTCCCAATCACATTCCCGCCTCTTTTCACTTGTATATCACAATGTAATTCTGTGGCGCTTACAGAACCGGCACCAAGTAGAGCAACTGCAGCGAGTGATTTAATCATTTTATGTTTCATTTCACTTTCCTTATACTTATTATGTTAACAATCAAGAAACCTTGATTACATATAAAATTACATAAAACCGAATAAAAACTCAACACTTTTAACCAATATAAAATAAAAAATTCACAAAAAGTTATCTTGGAATAGACAACAAAGGCCCATCAAGTGGGAAAAACATACTGAGAAGTTAAGGTGTGAAATGCACAAAAAAAGGCCGCAGCGGCGGCCAAACACATCATGGATAAAACAAAGAAGGGATGTAAGTGTGAATACGCAAATCATTTTATGCGAACAACCATAAATTAAAAGCATATTATAAAGATTAATTCCATCGCTTTTTTCGAACTTTCAGTTTTCTCCACTGCTCGTGATACAATCTTGGGATTAAAAATTACATTTAATTGTCTATGCCATTACTTTGGATTGTTACCTTACTTTGGGCTTTCTCGTTTTCTCTTATCGGTGTCTATCTCGCCGGAGAAGTTGACGCTTGGTTTAGCGCCCTTTCCAGAACCCTGCTTGCGGCTATTGTATTCATTCCCTTTTTGAAATTGAGCTCGGTAAACAAAGCATTGATAGTCAAACTAATGGCAATAGGTGCTGTACAAATTGGCCTGATGTATGCCTTTTATTACCATTCTTTTTTATACCTTAGCGTACCTGAAGTGTTGCTATTCACTGTGATGACACCCATCTATATTACTGCACTCAATGACTTACTAAATCGCTCATTTAATGTCACCTTTTTGCTGTCTGCACTCTTTGCTATTGTTGGTGCAATCACTATCAGGTTTACTGAGCTTACCAGCGACTACCTTTTTGGCTTACTGCTGGTACAAGGCGCAAACCTTTGCTTTGCCATAGGTCAAGTAAGTTACAAACGCTTAAGTAACCAGTACCAGCTGGTACACCATCAAAGCTTCGGTTTCTTCTTTATTGGTGCATCCTTAGTGCTCGCTATCGGCTTTTTGCTATTTGGGAACTCACAGCAACTCCCAAGTACAAATCTACAATGGGGAATACTGATTTATTTGGGCTTGATTGCTTCAGGCGTCGGGTATTATGTCTGGAACTTAGGACTGACCCGTGTGTCGGTGGGTGAACTTGCGGTAATGAACAATGTATTGATCCCAGCTGGGATCATTGTCAATTTGCTGATTTGGAACCGAGAAGCTGACCTCGTTCGCCTTGGGATTGGCAGTACCATTATTTTTGCGGCCCTTCTTTACAGCAAACTCGGAACGAGGGGCGTTAAATGAGTAAAATAGTTCAGCTTTTTCCACTTTGGGCCATTATTTGCTCAGTAATCGCCTACCTTTTTCCACCTCTATTTAGCGCGTTTAAAAGCGCCATTATTCCGTTATTAATGTTGATCATGCTGACAATGGGTTTAACCCTCACTACAAAAGACTTTTTACGCGTGCTCGACAACAAAAAAGCCATTTGCGTTAGTGTGCTGCTTCAATTTACTGTGATGCCGAGTGTTGCCTACTTGATTGCAACTGCAATGAATTTAGAAACTGATCTATTAATTGGTATGATTTTAGTGGGCACGGTTGCTGGTGGCACGGCAAGCAACGTATTGTGTTACCTCGCCAAAGGAGATGTCGCACTGTCGATTTCAATGACCGCGATTAGCACCCTACTCGGTGTACTCCTCACGCCTTCACTTACTACATTGATGATTGGCCAAGTAGTCGCTATTCAATTTTCTGATATGTTGATGAGCCTGCTAAAAATTGTGTTACTTCCGGTGGCTATCGGTGTTGCTTTCAATACCTTTTTAGCAAAGCCACTAAAGCATTCTTTTATCAAAACAACTCCGATACTGCCTTTACTTTCAATGCTTTCTATCGTTTTTATCATTGCGGTGATCGTTGCCCTTAATCAGAGCAAGCTTGAAAGTATCGGGGTCATTATGCTGGCTGCGGTGATTTTACACAATTCTACTGGACTGATTTTAGGCTATTTCATTCCAAAACGACTCGGTTTTAACGAAAAGGTATGTCGCACCATGGCTTTTGAGGTCGGTATGCAAAACTCGGGGCTTGCCGTCGCGCTTGCCATGAAGTTTTTTACTCCTACGGCGGCCGTTGCAGGCACCCTATTTTCTATTTGGCATAATGTCAGCGGCTCGATATTAGCAGGAATGTGGCGACGAAGCGCCACCAGCTCATCCGATAACAATAAAGCCTAATATCAAAGGTTAGGCTTTATTGTAATTGCTTATAAAAATGAATTTTATAATCCAATGAGCCGTCGATTTTTTCACATTTTACAATCTGATAATCGCGGCTTATCAGCATCAACAGCATATTTTTAAACCGATTTCTCGATTTTACTCTGATGGCGCTATAGCCTTGCGTTTGGCACCAAGTTTCTTGCATCACCAACAACTGCTTGGCAATACCCTTACCGCGATATTCGGGGATGACCGCGCCTAGCCAGCTATAAAACTCATTGTTTGGCAACTCATGACCCAGTTTATACCCAACAGGCTTGCCTTGAGCGTACGCCATCAGTAACAAATGCTGTTTATCTCGCAGTTTGTCTTCTACTTCTTCACGCTTTCTTGGCGTGACAAACTCAGGAATTTGATTTTCTATTGTCAGTAAGTCATCTACCGAGCCAGTTTTAAATTCTAACTTCATTTTAATGTCTGTGTAATTGAAAATCTTTCGTCGCATACTACTTCGGCATACGCACCATTAATCAGGGTTAAATTTGGTGCTTGATGGCCAATATCTATATCATATAACACTGGGAAATCGCAGCCAGCAAATACTTTTAGCAATGCGTCTAAGTGCGTCCAGTCGCTGTCTTTGGCTACAGGCTCAGGGTTTCGGCCAATTAAAACTCCAGCAAGCTTAGAAAACCACCCTCGTAATTTAATACTTTGCAGTGCACGATAGTAAGCCGCAGGCGGCATCTCGCCATTTTCAAAGTATAAAATAATCGACTCATTTGGGTGCAACAGTGAGAACCCTTCTAAGTCAAAATATTCCGTGCCAGCCAGTAGCATGTGAATATCCAAACAACCACCTAACAACCGCCCTGAAAACTGCTTATTGCCATTACAGTTGCCCAAAGTGCGCCACTGAGTCGCGGAGGATAAGTGAAATCCAGCATCGGGAAAATCGACAAAGTTTAACGGTTCAGCTTCAAAATATGTAGACGGATATTGCGTGAAGGAAGCATTAGGTGCGCTCTTTAAATGGTCAAAAAGTCCAACCGTTAATGCATCCTGTTGATGGACATTTAATTGCATTAGGTTAGTTGCATGCACGCTTGCCCAGCCTAGTTTGCAAGTCACTGCGCTCAGCAAAGTGCTGACATCAGAGAAACCAATGAGCCATTTTGGCTGTGCATGCGCCAACTTTTCCCAATTAAGTAATGTCAGCAAATCCATTGCAATTGCACCGCCCCATGGCGGCATAATCGCGTCTATTGTGTCATCGAGTAAGTACCCCATAAGCTCATTAGCACGGGTTTTGACATCCGCGCTAACGTAATTATGATTTTCCCGCAGGCATTCACCAATCACGAGTTCAAAACCTTGTTGCGCTAGATAATTCAAAGCGTTGTCTAATCTCGCGTGCATAGCAGCAGGTACGCCCGCAGAGAATGCCGTGATCGCAATTTTACTACCCGTTTTTAACGGTTTGGGATACTTCATCATGATTTCCGTTATTTTTTTGCTTATCCTACCTGAATTTCCGCTTTTGCATACTTTAAATTCTCCCGTTTCGGACGAGCGATCAAGTATAGAAAGGTTAACGGCCCCAAGCGTCCAATCAGCATTAAAAATATGATTACCGCTTCACCGGGTTCAGACAATGAGCCAGTGATCCCTCGAGACAAGCCAACTGTGCCTAATGCCGATACCGCTTCAAATGTGATATCCGTTAAATTTGCTTGCTCGGTAATCGTTAAAATAAGGGTTGCCAGCATCACGGTAAAAAAGTACACCACGGTGAGACTAAGCGCCTTAAATACCGTTTCAGGCGAGATCTGTCTGTGTCCGATAGCGACTTGATCTCTGCGTCTCAAATAAGCGTAAGTTGCCATTAATAGCACCACCACCGTGGTTATTTTAAGACCACTGGCGGTACTCATAGAGCCGCCCCCTATTATCATTAACCAAATGGTCAGTACGGTACTTTCGTCATTCACCAGCGCAAAGTCGATACTGTTAAAGCCCGCTGTACGTGGCGTCACCGCTTGCATCCATGCAGTGATCACTTGCTCGGACACCGGCAAGTTTCCAAGTGTCTCTGGGTTATTTGCTTCAAAAAGCCAAAGTAAGCTAAATGCCAGCACATTCAACACCGCAGTTGCTATCAGGACTAACTTAGTGGCAGATCCAAACCTGCTCCAACGGCGTCTTTTTACTATATCCATCAACACCACAAATCCAAGTCCGCCAATCACAAATAATCCCGATATCACAAGATTAACGACCCAATCACCACGAAAACTGGTTAGGCTGTCATCATGCAATGCAAATCCCGCATTGTTAAAGGCCGAAATGGTGTAGAAGAAGCTTTGCATTATCGCATCACCAAGCGGTAGCGTTTGATACCAATGGGCAAGCAAAATGGTAAACCCTATCGATTCGATGATCAGTGCATAAACTAACACGCATTTGGCTGTATCAACCAACTGATCAAACCGAGCAATGCCAAAGCTTTCTTTTGCGATAAGTTGTTTACTAATGTCCATTTGCTGCCCCATCCCCCGCAGCACCACAACCGTAATGGTCATAAAGCCAAGTCCACCAATTTGAATAAGGCTAGCAATAACAAGATGACCAAAGGTAGTAAAATCATTTGGCGTACTCAATACGGCAAGTCCTGTCACCGTTACCGCGGAAGTTGCAGTGAATAACGCTTGCATCACTTTGATGTCTTGGGTGTGTGCTATCGGTAGCAACAGCAGCATAGTACCTAAAGCTATTAACCCACAAAACCCAATAAACAACACTGTTGGGGGGCTTAACCTCAGCGACTTTTTGTGAGCTTTGGGCTTGCTATTTGGATAGGGATAATAATGGGGGCTCCATGTTTTCATTACGCCCCCAGTTTTAACGCGATAGAATTTAACGCTTTTAACTGGCCGTTGAGGATCACTTTATCATCTTCGTTGATCAAAAATGACTCTGCCGGATTGGCATAACACGCTTTGCCGCGCTTTACTAACACGGCCTTGATTTCGCCCTTTGCACGCTTTAATAGCGTCGCCAAAGACTGCCCGCAGCTTAATTTATTCACGATGACTTCCACCATGTAAAAGCCATGCCCCAACTGCATATATTGATTGACCATGGGGTAATTCAGCGTTTGTGCAACCTTGATCCCCATTTCTTCCTCAGGGTGGATCACACGTGTTACACCTAAACGGGATAAAATTGTATGATGTGCTTCTGAGCTGGCCTTAACCCAAATTTGCTCAACGCCTAAGTTCTTTAGCGACAGTACACATAAAATGCTCGCTTCTAGGTTTTCACCAATGGCGACCAGGACCGCTTTGCTTCTCGTAATATCTAGTTGGCGTAATGCCGTTTCATCGGTCGCATCCAAAGAGGTGGCATAATCAATATGCTCAACAACTTGGTTCACCACACGTTCGCGACTATCTACCCCTATCACTTTGTTACCAAGCCGCTTTAATTCCAGACAAGCCGCAAAACCAAATCGACCTAAACCAACAACGACAAATTGTGCCATAACAACCTCTATATACTTCGTTATGAATAATGCTTATTGAGCGGTAAAAGTAAAAACCGATAACCAACCCCGGGCTCAGTTTCTATAATTTTTGGTGTAGCTGCATTGTCACTGAGTTTCTTACGTAACTGGCTGACCACAATCCGTAAATAGTGACTATCTTCCACATGACTTTCGCCCCAAATTTGCTTTAATAAGGTTTGCTGACTGACTAATTCTTGTGCTCTTTGTGCAAGCATACTGAGTAGTGCAAATTCCTTTTTCGATAGTGCTAATGGTGCGTTATCCATAATGACTTGATGCTTTTGTAGATCTATCATCAACTTGCCATAATCGATGGCAAGCAAGCGTTTGTTTGGTACTAAATCTCGTAATAACACTTTGACGCGCACCACCAGCTCTTTGATGCTAAATGGCTTCGTCAGGTAGTCGTTTGCGCCGCCCTCCAGCAGCTTAACCTTCTCAGCCTCTTGATCTCGTGCAGTTAAGATCAATACTGGTAGCTTGCTGGTTTCTCGGATCTTCTTCAAAATACTATATCCATCAAAATCAGGTAGCCCGAGATCTAAGATTACTAAGTCTGGCAGCTCACCTTTTAGCACCGACATAGCTTCCTTTCCGGTGCTGGCTTCCACATAATTCAGCCCTTCAGCTTTTAATGCTAAGCGGATAAAACGACGGATCTCTTCTTCATCGTCAATCAATAAAATGGTGTGAGTCATCAATGCGCCTCCTCTTTTGGCAAACTAACTTCCATTGTGCAGCCTTGCGTCGTCGGCAAAATGCGAATATCACCGCCATGCGCACGAATAATACCTCTAGCCACACTCAGCCCTAAGCCACTGCCACCGTCTTTACTGGCGCTTTGTCGAAACGAACTAAAGGCGGTAAAGACTTCTTTTTGCCGAGCAACGGGGATCCCAGGACCATTATCCTGAATAAATATCAACAACGCCTGCTGCGTTTCTCCTAAGGAAATCTCAACCCGCTCTCCATCGGGACTAAAGGTGACTGCATTTTCGATTAAGTTAAATAGAGCTTGCTCAATGAGTGCAGCTTGTATCGTGAGAGTTGGACTCATATTCTGTGGTATTCTCGAGACGCATGGCGCGCCTAGCCGCAAAATCACGTTATCGATCAAGACATCAATAGACGTAGGTTGCTTCAAAAGCGAAAGCTCATCTCCCTGATTGCTGTAACTTGGTGGCTTGCAAGATATTTTCGATATAGCGAAACAAACGGAGGCTTTCCGACCGTGCCGATCCCAACAGCTCATTTTGCTCATCTTGGTCTAACTTATCACGATAGGTTTCTAGTGTTTCGAGTGCTCCCATCACCGCAGCGAGCGGTGTGCGTAAATCATGAGAAACCGACAACAAGATATTGGAGCGTACATTCGCAACCAAAAGCTGCTGTTTTTGCTCTTTGATATAACTAGATAAGTAGCTGGTAGCTAATGCCACAGCAATAAATACCACTAAATTGACCACGTCTTCTGTGTTATTCATATGAAGCGTGTATCTGGGGTCTGTAATGAAGAAGTTGAACACTAGGCTGCTAAGAATCGCCACCCCCAGTGCCATCCAACGTTTCGCGATGAGAGAAACAACAACAACCCCCAACTGTAATACCAGCAATACACTGATCGCCGAATGTAACAGCGAGTCTAAGGCAACGGCAAAGGCACTGGTTAACAGCAAAACCAGAAAACTAACGAGGTACTCGTTCTTGGCAATAAATCCATTCTCGGAAAACATAGTGACTCCAACTTGCGCTATGTTTTTATTCTATCCTTGTCGAAATTTCGTTGCCGTATAATTTGCGTAAAATTTACTTAATTTGAGGTTCTTTAGCATTAAGTGAGTGTGGTTACGGGTATATCTGAGTCAAAGCCAACATGGGTAAATAGGCTATCTAATTCAAGTTCATTTAACTTGAGTTCGAAGCAAAGAAGATAAGTACAGAGAGATAATGTTAACACCATCTACTTTATAAGGGTGAAATTATTTATTCCACCCCAACTTTTAATATAAGTTATACAACTTTATTTAAACTTTACATCAATGAAAGCAATTTCAGTTTCAACCTGAGAGCAACTGTTATCATCGAGAAAATGAACTTCAACTTTCTTACTTGCAGCTGCAGCCGTTAGTGCTACCGACAACATTGATGTATCATAGTCATTTCTGAGATATATTTTTGAATAATAACGACATCCCTCGAAAAGAACATATGTAAGAGTAGGTCTAACACGAATATTCTTTATTTCTGTTTCGTCTAAACGTTTGTGTGCCACTGCGCCCTCAGAAAACAAAAACATTGCACATAATATAAGTATTTTTTTCATCTATGATTTTCCTTTAAGTTATAACAAAACCGACCTGTTCCTATAATAATACAAAAACACCATAAAAAAAATGTTAAACCAAAATCTATCATTTCCAGAGCAAAGGTCCACTTTCTCCAAAGCAGCATAAATTAAAAAAAGCGAAATTAAAGTACACAGCTACTGTATGCTCGCTTCCTTATTAATGCTGTTAACTTAGAACAAATCTGTTACCGGATTGTTTGAATCAAAGCTTTGACTACTAAACAGACAATTTAATTCGAGCTCAAAATCTTTTCGGTTTAAATCCAAAGCTTTTAATGTGGTCCCGCCTAATACAGCCTCTTGCCCCTTCTCTAGGCGAGCATGTAAACTTGCAATCACAGCGCGAATGCGATCTTTGTCTTGCTGTACCAGTGCTGTTTGATTTTCAGTTTCATGATCGAGCTTTGCTAACATTTCGAGCCGCTTAGATAATTCCTTATAAGCAAGGAAATCTAATGCTAAACTTTCAAACAGCTGTAATTGTGATTGATCTTTACTGCTAATATTGGGCGTTATCGGGCTCGTCATTATCTCTGCCAGCAACACTTTTAGCTTTTCTAAAACGGCTTCATCTTGTTCTGTGAGTTTTGTAACGTCGAACAGTACTTCATAGTCAGCAAACTGAAATTTCAGCGGCTCCCCTTCAGTGTCTTTGTTTTTTGTAGGGGGCTTAAAACCTATCGCTTCGGCCAAATTTTGTTTGAAAGCATCACTATGCTCTATGGTTTTATTTGAGTCTAAATGCCCACCTTCCTTGAGTAAAACAAACTCAGGTACAGATTGCATCGAGACATCGTCAAGCCCCGAGAGTTGGGGCCTTATAAAAAATGTTTGCATGAGATAATCACAGTATTCGCGAGGTAGTTTGTCTAGTTATTAGCAAACACCATTCCATCTCAATATTTTTCAATAACTGTCGATAAGTTAATCAAGCAAGCTTAAAACACCGTAGCATTTAACCAGATGTTTAGATAAAAACGATATAAATTATTGTATTTAAAATACTTTTATACACCCTGAGCGTTGCAGGAATAACAGCTGCTATGGAACCTGTTGTTATGCCGAGTTCAGATTATTTGGTTTTAGGTTTAAATAGTTGCTTCATGGGCAATTCATTGCCGCTTTGGTACGTTTTCTTGCCTTTACAGTGATAGAGCAATGTATTGTCGTAACAAGTGGCGGCTTTACCCAATTGAACTTTGGCTATTTTTAAGATACGGCGGTTAGTAATTTGGTACAAACCTTGCTGTACAAATATCAACCACCCAATGGATGTGCTAAATCATGAAACTGACAAAGGAAGAGTTATTGTTCATAAATCGAACTTTGGCAGACAATAGCAATAATCAACCGCTTTTGTCGGATAAGAATCGAGACCGAACGCAACAAACTCACGAGGAAATCAAAAAGTTACTGGCAAGTATCTCTAGTCATTCACAGTTTAGTATTGTAGCTAAAAGTGATCACGAACAAGTCGAGTTTCCGCTCAACGACCTTTCTACTCTGATTGATTTATTAGAAAATAGCACGGAGGCTCCAAACATTCTTGAAGCGACACAAACAGGCACAGCTCGCAGTTGGCGGACTTGCCCCTCAACCCCTGTAAGACTGAGATTGTCTACGCATTTGATGCCGTTCAATATGGTTTCCATTTCACAATCCGGCGGTCTGCTTAATACTTTCCCCTACCAAGCAAGTGCAATTCAAATTAGGTTAATCAGTCGGATCGCTAAGTTGTACCTTGCCGACCCAATGCCACTATTTGCAAACGTCCATTCGATAAAAGTGGCAAGCCCGCTGGAGCTCGCCATATCCTTTGCGATGAATAAAGCCGATAATGAAAAGCTTAAAGCGTTTATTCTGCACAACTACGTCCAGCGCAAAGGAATAGGTTAAACGGATTGGTAAACCACTCGCATCGCGAGCAGTAAAAAGGCACAGCCCAGTATTTTATCAATCACCGCACGCTTGGCTGTTAAATCGAATTTGTCTCTTGCTGAGGCGCTTACAATTGAAACAACAAAATACCATAACGCATCGATTGTGAGTACAGTAAGACACATGATAAAACCCACCGCTAACGTCATCTTTTCGGGGTCGATAAACTGCGAAAAGAGTGCAACAAAGAAGATAGCTAATTTCGGATTCAAAAACGCAATCGCAAAACCGTCCTGCGCAGCTTTAGCATACGATGTCGTGGCTTGAGCGTCTGATACGGCAAGCCCCTGGCTCTTACTCGTTAAAATCTTAATCCCCATCCATGCTAGGTAAGCTGCGCCACCATACACTAAAAACTGATATACGATTGGAAATTGATGGATCAGGCCAGATAGACCCAAAATAGCTAAACTTGCATAAATTCCCACACCTAAGCCATGTGAGAGACTGGCAACAATGCCATGTTTGGCACTATGAAATAAGCTGTAACGCAAAACAACAGCTAAACTAGGGCCCGGCGACATCGCCCCAAAAGCACAAATTGCAGCCAGACTTAACCAAGCAGTAAGTTCCATAACTTTTCCGTAGAGAATTTCAAAACGCGTAGAATAACAGATTTGAAAAAATAGATGACATCAAATTGTATGGAAAAATGGAGCGAGTTGCTCCTTTTTCCATATTTGTTATGCAGACTGCGATTGTAACACTTGTTCAGGTTGCTGCTGACCAATAAACCAAATGCTGTTGGCTTCACCAAAATATGCTCTGTGCCGAGTTCTATTCGCCATTTTCCAGAAGATAATACCAACAATCACTGCCGTTAATTCCAAACCAATTGACGACCACTCCATTGCAGGCCAAACACCAAGGTTTGGTACGCTTAACGCAATAACAGAGGTAAGTGGTAGAGAAAAACACAAAATGGCGACTGCTTTTTGTGACCAAATCGCCGTTTTACTCATGCCTAAAGCAAATGCAGACACTAGGGTGATGAAGAAGCCAAGATAATAGACCCACATATATACGATATTAATATTCGCTGTAGTTTGTGCGGCCCATTTAGTGACAGCAAATGCTGCTGCAACACCAAGCATAGATCCCATTGCTACACCGACCGTCAGTTTGCCCATTATTTGAGTTGATTTTGACTGTGCCACTTGCTTTTGTTTACGACGTTTTTCGAGCCACAGTAGATTTCCAGTATAAAACAACACCGCACCTAAAATGCCCATAATAAAATATGCCCAGCGACCAAGCTCGCCGCCATAACTTCCAAAGTGAAGACCGAATAGCGTGGTCACTACTGCTCCCCAAACCCCTTGGGCATCGTCTGCGACGCTGCTGGCCGATACCTCAAATGTATAAGGGTTCATGAACAAATAGTCCGCTTCTGGACCACGCATTAAATGCCTATCACTTAGTAATTGAATTGACGCTGAGGGCCTTGCACTATTTAATCGACTCAACGTTATTTCTTTAACTTGATAGCCAGGAGCGTAATCTTTTGCTTTTTGCAAAATCACATCAATACTTGGCAGGTTTTCCACCTTATACTCAACGGCTGGAGGGACTTGGCGCGCAAAAAGGGGTTTATCTCCATACAGTTTACCTAGGCCATCGTATAGAATATCGTGAAATGCGAATACGATCACTGTGATGGCGATAATAATATGAAACGGTAAACTGGTGATCCCGATTAGATTATGAGTATCAAGCCAAAAACGACTTGCGCCTTTTTTATCTCTTAAGGCAAAAAAGCTTTTAACTAGCGTCGGGAGTAAGAAAATAACCCCTGAAACAAGCGCAATAAAATATAAAATTGCGGCAATGCCTAGTACATACACACCAGCCTGATCATGACCAATTTCACCTACGATGCCTGCACTACGGTGGAGGTAATCCACTAACGATGATAACTCATTGATGTAGCTGGTGTGTGCTTCAAGCTCACCGGCGTCATTTAAGGTGCCGTGCCAAAGCGTTTTATCAAGACTCAAGCCCCGAGCCCCACCTTGCTGATACCAATTAACCGGAGAGTGGCCGTCCTCAAGACTCACCTTTATCCCATTGAGTGCTTCAGGGTGCTGTTCAAATACCCGATGGATCAGCCCATCATATTGAGTTGCATCAACTTGAGGTAAATGATGTGAAGGAGGCGTTGCCCACTTGTCGATGCTGCCTGCAAACATGGTGATTGCACCTGCAAAAAAGCCGATGAACAGCAACAGGCCTGTTGTTACTCCCGTCCACGTATGTACACTTTGATAAATCCTTAAAATATCAGCGCGGATCTTCATGCCATCCCTCTCACAACAAATAAAATACCATAGACAACTAAATTAGCGCCTCCAAGCCAGAGCACTGCTTGCTTTGTATTTTTGAACATAAAAACAAAACTTAAAATAAGTAACCAAATAGGCGAAATCATCCACATGCTAAATTGCGTGCGCCAGCTTTGCCTTGCAGGGCTTAACGTTTGTGTTAAACCATCTGCGCCAATCCATGCAAAAAGGCCAACTAACCCAAAACTCAGTGCCAGTCCAAGTATGACCCCTGCAAGTGTCTTGCCCCACCAGTCGGGCTGGATTTTATCCGCTTGTGTCATTCTGCTCATTGGGACTTCCTAAATAAGATCAAAATCGTAATGGGGATTAGCGCGGTGAGCACCATAACCCCTAACAACCAACTAAAGACAATAGCTGCACCAACAAAGGCTTGCACAGCGCACAAAAAAGCGATGAACAATAAAATATAACCACCGACTTTGGCAGATTTGGGAAGTGCGCGACTTAGCAAACGCTGATGCTTATTTGTGCAATAAATTAAGGTAATTGCAACAACCAGCAAGGAAATGAAAAAAACACTTAGCAAGGTAAAACTCCGTTTTACAATCAAATTTCAAATTATGGTCGGGTTAAGATTATAGCGAATGTTTTTATTTCAGCAACACAAAGTGCAATTGATATGATAATCAGTTTCATTTACGATAAACCTAAAATAACAACAAAATCATACCCTTCAGCACACTGATAGGGCTTGTTATTTTTTATATCAAACACCCATTATTTTGAATAAAACTGATATCAGGTAAGAAGGATCACCTTGGTGAATAAATACCCTACAAATAAATCTCTTGTAGCACTTTGTGTTTCTGCAGTACTAGCCTCTCCACTCAGTCACGCTGATGACGATAAAGAAATCGAATCAATCGAAAAAATCATCGTCCTTGGCGAGAAAACGGCTCGTAGCTTAAAAGATACGGCCTATTCTGTCTCTGTGATAGACGAATCTCAATTAAAAGATTTAACCCATTTAAGTTTAAGTAGTGCTGTTTCTGAAATTGCCAATGTTGTTGTACTTTCAGGTGCGAAACCAGATATTCGGGGCGTTTCAGGGAATGGTTCTGCCACTGGCTTTAATGGTGTTTCTGGTGGTGCTAAAGCGCGAGTAGCCACCATTACTGACGGTGTTGCTGAACCGTTTGTGGCGGACCTAACTGGTGATACCGGTATGTGGGACATAGAACAAATAGAAGTTCTAAGAGGACCACAATCCACTAGCCATGGTCGTAATAGCATTGGTGGAGCCATGTTTATCAAAACCAAAGATCCTTCTTTTGATTGGGAAGGTGCTGGGCGTGTGGCTTACCGAAATGAAAGTCGTTATGTTGATAAATCAATTATGCTATCTGGTCCACTCATTGATAATGAGTTAGCATTTCGCGTTACAGGACAGCGTGTTGACGGTGAGGATTACGATAATAGTATTGAGTATAAAGATAACCCTGCAAAGTTCGACCTAAACGAGCTCAACACAAAAAAAGCAAGATTTAAACTGCTTTGGCAACCTAGTCAATTTGACGACGTCAGTGCATTACTCAGCCATTCGGTGGCTTCCGAAAAAGGAAATACTGGGCGTACAAACTACATAGCCAACGATCCAAGTGCCTTCGTGCCTGCTTGGGAGCGCTATATGGACACTAACGCTAAAACAACAAGCCTCAAAGTTAATCATGAACTAAGCCAGCAACTTGACTACGAAGTATTAGTTGCAAAAATGGATTATAACTTTGGCTTTGATTCCTACGAAGCCAACCCTGCCTTTGAACAAGCAATGAGAATGAACGAAGACAATGTCAACGTTGATCTCAAGTTAAACTATCGTGCCGACGATTTATCTGGATTTGTGGGGCTGGCGTACTACGACCGAGAACAAACTTATCACAGTGACGGACGCGCAGACTATTTTGGTGGTGATGACAGTACATCTAAGGCCATCTATGGAGAAGTAAGTTATCAGGTAAATCCTGAGTTTACCGTTATCACAGGTGCTCGAATTGAGCGAGAGTCGCAGTGGCGTGATATTAACTTTAATACCGCCAACGGCCTTAATAGTGCCATTCTAGACCAAGAAAAAACGATTCGCCTGCCCAAACTTGTGCTGCAATATAAACTAAGCGACGAAACCACAGCTTCATTTAGTGCAAGACGTGGTTATAACGGTGCTGGTGGTGCTTTACACTGGGAAGCGGGTGAGTACTATTATTACGACTCTGAAACCGTTAATACTTACGAAATAGGGCTTCGCTCAGCCCCTACTAGCGATTTAAATATCAGTTCAAACCTCTTTTACAATAACTATAAAGGCTATCAAGCGAACGATCCAGAGTACAAGATTGCTAACATGGATAAAGTAATCACTTATGGCGCCGAGTTTGAGGTGTCAGCGATGCTTACTCGTAACCTCCAGATCCGTGGTGGCGCAGGACTATTGAGAACAGAAATCCAGGATGATTCAGCGAAATTCTCAGCATTTGATGGCAATGAACTCAGTTCAGCACCAGGTTTTACAGCAAACCTAGCGTTGAAATACTGGTTAACTGATGATTTGCACCTCGGATTCAGTACCATGAAAGTAGACGAGTATTACGGTGAAATTGGTAACACCAAAGAGCGTATTGCTGGTGATTACACTATCTCCCGCTTTAATGTCGATTATGAAGTTAATAACTGGTTGTTTGCTGCATTTGTAAATAATGTTTTTGACAAGCAAGCATTTACGCTAGTTTCTCCGAGTAGTCGTCGCTATGAATATGGCTATGTTGGTGTTGTTGACCCACGCAATATGGGGGTTTCGGTTACTTATCAGTACTAGGGCTTTCTACTTTTGCTAATTGGTAGCAAAGCGCAACAACTTCAATTGTTGCGCTTTTTTAATTCCCAAATTACCCTTACAAGAGGTAATTTGGGATGCGCTTGTCAATGCGGACTTTTCTATTCTTATTAATCGCTATCGCTTGCACAGCAATGCAGGCAAAAGCCGAAAACAAAGACATACATATTTGTTTTGAAAGGTGGTGGCCATACAGCTATTTTGATAAGCATAAGCAAGCTAAAGGGATAGAGGTTGACATTATAAAGGCTGCCTTGGCTACTAGTCACTATCGCGTCACATTTTATGAGTTGCCTTACCGTCGTTGCCTGGCGGGCGTCACCGATGGACTCTTTGATTTTACTTTACACGTTGATAGCGCGGATGGCTTTTCCACTATTTCAACCTCCTTTACTACTTGGCAACTGTCTTTAGCAGTCAAGCAAGGTCGCTTCACAAATCCCGATGACTTTTACCAACTTAACGCGCCAAGAGTTATGATCTCAGAAGACTACAGCTACCCAGAAACCGTACTCATGGGATTAAAAAAGCTCAATGCCGCCATTGTTAAGCGTTCATTCTATGAGCAAAATCATGAAGATGGGAAAAAGTTTTTTTCGGTATTGAGTAATAACCGTGTTGATGCTGTGTTGGTGGATAAAATATGGGCATTAGAAATGATAAAGCACCATCAATTAGCAGTCACATTTTTACCTCGTCCGTTTCATGCCGAACCGCAATTTATGGGCTATAAAACGTCAAATGAAGTAGATGCGAAGCAGGTTGAGTCGCTGTTAAAAAAAGTGCCTAAAAGCACTTTAAAGTCTATTAAAGTCAAATACCTAGGTGAAAGTTTTTAACGCTACACGCAATTTTTTCATGTTCAAATAACAAACAAATAACCACATGTAACCGTTCCGGCTTCTACACTTAAGGTATCGCTTTGCTTGAGTGGCTAGCACGCCTAGGAGTCCATTTATGAAGCCTCGTTTTATGTGGTTAACTGTATCACTGCTATTCGTTTTCTTTGTTGGATGTGGCTATTGGTATTGGGTGATCAATCAGCAGCCTGAAATACTTAGTGTGAAGGAAATTGCGACCAGCGATGAGCGTCCGACACTAGATTTTTATCCTCATATTGCTCAGATTGAAAGGCCACAAGAAACATTTCAGTTTCCAATCGCTATCGGCCAAATAGGACCGACAACTAACTTATATTCAGGGCCAAATCAATATCCCTTCTATTGTATGACGTCTAACTCGGGCCTGGGTCAACCTGAAGTCGATAATCAACTCGGGCTGGGTGTGCCAGTCGTAGCAAAGCCATCTGGTAAAATCATTGGCTACAGCAAAGATTGCTCAGCTAAAACTCGCCTAAGTTACTTTAAGATCACGCCACAAAACCAAATTATTGCTGTGGATAAACACACAGCACTAACTACCAGCGGTACGCTGTTACGGGTAGAGCAAGGAACAATAAATCGCTTTATCTATACGCTAATCATGCCAATATCTACAGAGGAAATAGGCGATAGAAAGGCGAAGTCTCGTTGGAATAAACGACTTATTTATCAATTTAATGGTGGCTCAGGTATTGGTTTTAGACAAGGCAGACAAAAGGCAAAACGGGTTATCGACAGACAAATTGAACAACTGAAGCTTGGCTATGCGGTAATAAGCTCAAGTGGCAACAAAACCAGTTACACCTACAATATGTTGCTCGCAGAAGATACCGCAAGACGAGTCAAAAAACAGTTCACTAGCCTCTACGGGGAGCCTCTCTATACTGTGGGTATCGGTGGCTCTGGAGGTGGCTTAGCTCAGTATCTGATAGCACAAAATAGCCAAGGGATTTTAGATGGCCTAATCCCCTTGTACAGTTACCCAGATATGATCACACAAACCACCTATGCCCTTGATTGTGACTTGCTCAATAATTATTTCACCTTTCGTGCAAACGATCGTAAAGCATGGAGAGACTGGACACGACGTCGTCATATCGAAGGAATGAATGCCATCAATGATTTTCCGCAAAGGGCTGGGTTTTTACAGCCGTTAAATCAACTGATGTCTGGATTTGTTCCGTCATTTCCAGATGGAAACAGCGAGTGTATTAACGGATATTTTGGTTTGTCTGCATTTATTAACAATCCTCGGCAAGGGTTTTTAAGAGCTTTTTTTGAGGATGATGTTGTAGACAGGACAAATTGGAGTTACTGGCAGGACATGGCAAATGTATTCGGCACCGACGAGCAAGGACTGGGGTTGAGTACATGGGACAATCAGGGCGTTCAGTACGGCTTAGAAGCATTAAAAGCGCAGCAAATCACCTTAGAGGAGTTTATTGATATTAATAAAAATATCGGGGCATGGAAACCACAAGCACAGATGCAGCAAGAGGAGATAGCCCTCCCCTTTGGTCACAATATGCCTATTTGGCTAACACTTTGGGGCAACCATAATATTACGACTCCAGATGAACATGGTGTTGCACCTCGGCATCAAGGCAGCCTTCAGGCGATGGAAAATGCTTATCGCTCTGGTCAAGTGTTTATTGGCAAGGTCAACTTGCCCATTATTGACGCTCGACATTATTTAGAAAATGAATTAGATATGCACCATATGTCTGCTTCTTTCTACACTCGTTTAAGAATCGCAGCTGCAAATTCAACCCCTAGCAATCAAGTAATTTGGGTCGCCCATCAATTATTTAATCCAACAGAACTAGCATTTGAAAAAATGGACGAATGGCTACTTAATCTCAAAAAAAATCCCAGTTTATCGGTAGCTGACGCAAAACCTGCAACGCTATTTGACACTTGCTTTGATGAACAAGGTAACGTCATCGCTAGTGGCGATAGTGTCTTTAATGGGATCTGGAATAACCAACCTCAAGGTACTTGCACAGCCAGATACCCGATGTTTTCTACTAGTCGGATCCAAGCTGGGGCAAGTTGGGCTGGTGATACATTTAAATGTGCACGAATTTCAATTGAACAGGCTATCGCCAAAGGCATCTATGCAGGTGTCGATATTACGCCAGCGATCCCCGCATTACGGCAAATTTATCCAGATGGGGTATGCGACTATAGTCAACCTGACGTTGGCAGGCCGCCAGACCTATATTGACTGCATTAAAGATGTACCTTAACCTCAAATGTATTAAAAAAAGGAGCTATTTGAGGCGCAGAAATAGCGTTAATAGCTAAGCCAAAATTTTGCTATTTAGTTGTTCTAAATATGAAATTTTTAACGATACTACGATGCTATTTCATCCTTCAAATTGATTAGAAAATTAATTCAATTGGTATGAGCCGTTATGCAAGCATTGTTTTCCTATGGCACCCTTCACCAGAAGCAAGTGCAATTAGATACTTTTGGTCGTTTACTTGAAGGTGAAAAAGCAGTGCTGTTCGGCTTTAGAGTCGGCCAAGTAAAAATAACAGATCCTGCCGTTATTGCCAGTAGCCAAAAGGATATCCACCCTATTTTGCTGTCCACAGATAACCAAGAAGACAAAGTAGAAGGGACTGTCTTTTTAATTACAGAAGCCGAGTTAGCTCAAGCCGATGAGTATGAAGTAAGCGACTATCAGCGAGTGTCTGCTCTCCTTGATTCAGGAAAAACGTGCTGGATTTACACCGCATCACCTCATGCACAAATAATATAAACCCACAAAAACCTGAAAAGCCTGAACTCGGCATAATAACTAGCTCTCTAGCTGCTGTTATAGCTACAACCGGCTAGAGCGACTATATACACTTTTGAACTTATGCATGTTAGTTGATTAACTCACTTGAACTTTGGTTAATTAATACCATTCTAGCAGCCCATTTTGGTGCTAATTGCGTTGAATTCACTTCCAATAGCCCGCTATTAGTACGTAAATTCGCCTTGCCTACAGGAGATTGAGACCTTGGCGAGAATAGGTCACGGAAGCGATGCTATCCCCAAAAACGTTCTGGTTAGGTAAGAAAATAACTTAATGTGTTCTGAAAGAAACAATGAGTTAGCACATCCCTTATCCAAACCTCGGATTAGATAAAATTCAAGCCATTCTCATCGGTGGCTGTTGTCTTAATTCTTTAAACTTTCATTAATTGAACGTTCAATAAAAATGAGATGAGCTGTCATAAAAGTTCCCCATAATTGCGCCGACTCTTTCAGCGATCACAATAAATTTAGAAGTTGGAACAACTATGAAAACGCAACGTAGATTAAATCTAATAACCACCACCCTACTTTCAACCTTAGCAATGAACTCCTACGCCAATGATGGCAAAAACCAAGACGAGCAGGTGCTTGAGGAAGTTACCGTTGTAGGACAGAGTGTTTCTTTTGCGAATAACGCAACAAGTGAAGAGATGACCAAGCAACAGTCAGCGATGACTTCAGCTCTTGCTGTTATCGACAACCTACCTGGCGTATTAATCAACGAAGGAGACACTTTTGGCTCTGATGATTGGTCCACTACAGTTTCTATCCGTGGTTTTCAGCTAAGCCTTGATGAGCAACAGATAGGGATCACGGTCGATGGTATCGCCAACGGTAACTCTAACTATGGTGGTGGTGCAAAAGCTAACCGCTATATCGACACCGAAAACTTGAGTGCAGTGCAAGTATCACAGGGTACAGCAGACATTGCTTCACGCTCAAATGAAGCGCTAGGGGGTACATTAAACTTTACCACTATCGACCCAAGTGAGAAAAAAGGTTTAACACTATCGCTAACCTCAGGCGACTTTGAAGCACAAAAATACTTCGCTCGCTACGAAACCGGAGAGATCTTTGCAGACACCTATGCGTGGATAAGCGTTTCAAGTTCAAGTAACTCAGATTGGATCCAACAAGTGGCCAATAACGAGCGTGACCACTTGGCGGCAAAAGTAAAACATCAGCAAGGCCCACTTACGGTAAAAGCTTACGCCTCATATGATGATGTGGTGGAGGCAAACTATCAACGTGTAAGCCAAGAGCAATTTGAAGCAGATCCAGCATGGGATAGGCTAACGGATACTATCACTGGCATTCCACATATTGACCAAGTATACCGCAATGGCTGGCGTACTCACCGCGAAAACATTTTCGGCTATATAGAAGCAACCTATGAACAGACTAATTGGACACTCACAGGAAACGCTTATTATCACACCAATGAGGGTCGTGGTGATTGGGTACCGCCCTATCTAGTTGACATTAACAATGACGGCCTTAATCAACCTCACTCAGAAGTGACAGGTAGCGCACCTTACACCGGTGGTAGCCCCATTGGACGAATTTACTTTGTTGATAATGAAGGCAAAGCGCTCAAGCCAAATGCTAAATGTACTTCAAGCCTCACATTCCCTTACGGTGGCGCTGACGAAGAATACGACCCAGCTTGTTACGGTGCGGGCGCCATTCCAGTCGGCTCTTATCGACATACGCACTACGGTAAAGACCGCCTCGGAATCAATGCCGACTTTACTTTTTACGGCAAGTTAGCTGATATGGACAACACTATTCGCGCAGGTTTTTGGTATGAAGATTATCAGCGTGAAGAGTGGCGAGATTGGCACAAACGGATTGACGCTCGAGTCTCCGCTAACTTTGACCATACGCCGTATTGGATCCAATATAGCCGAGAATTTAATGTTGATACAACAATGCTTTACATAGAAGATGAGCTGGACTTTGGCTTGGCTCGTGTACGCCTTGGTGCCAAAAAGTTCTTAGTGGAGCTTGAGGGAGTCGACAAGTTTAGCGGTCAAAAAGTCGCCCTAGACTCAGACTCGGATGCACTGCTAAGCGCGGGTATTGTTGCCCCCATGCCGATAGAAGGGTTAGAGCTTTTTGCCGGTTATGCCGAGAACTTTGCGGCCATCAAAGATAATGTATTGGAGCGTGAAGCTTCAGCACTTGAACAAATTGAGCCGGAAACCGCTGAAAATATAGACTTAGGTTTTAGATATTCGTCTACCGAATTTAATGCCAGCTTAACCTATTATGATGTTACCTTTGATAATCGGATCAGCTTTATTGCGCCAGATTCACCAGATGGCATTGATTATCTGATCGGTACAAATGGTTCTTATGTCAACGTGGGGGGATTGAGTCAAATGGTTTTGAAGCGTCTGCAACTTGGTATGTGACCACGAGCTGGGGCATTTATGCGTCGTACACTTATAATGACTCAACCTATACCGGTGGGTTAAATGACTTCCCAGCAGGCAATACCGTATTCGGTTCAGCTGAAGATTTAGCCGTCATCTCTATTGATTGGGCTGAAGGTCCTTACTTTGCAGGCTTGTCGACAAAGTGGGTTGGTGATCGCTACATGGATGCCAAAAATACTCAGCGTGTTGATAGCTATATGACTTCTGATTTCTATGCGGGTGTTGCAATCGATTCACCATTATCAGGTGTTGAAAATATGGAACTCAGACTCACTATTAACAACCTCACAGATGAAAGTTACTTAGGCGGAATAGCCGGTCAGTCGGCATGGATTGGTGCTCCTCGTACCGCAGCGGTAAACTTTAAACTGACTTTCTAATAATAAAAAATAAACGAATTGGGGCACTCTGGTGCCCTTTTTTGCTTGGGAGATGAAATGAAACGTATCATTTTTATATTGCTGTTCAGTTGTAGCCTATTTTCACAAGCGCAACAATCTGCACCAAATTTAATCTTAGTAACCATTGATGGGGTAAGGTGGCAAGAAGTCTTTTATGGTCTTGATGATGAACTACTTGCCGATCACACCTCAACAAGTAAACCGCAAGCATTAAGTGCGCTATTTAAAGGTCAAAATGTTGAGGAAAGTCGTGAATTACTAATGCCTTTTTTATGGCAAAAAATAGCGGCCGAAGGGGTCATATTGGGCGATAGAAAACAAAACTCTAATATGCGGGTTGCCAATCCTTGGTACTTTTCTTATCCCGGTTACAACGAGGTAATTACCGGCCATGCAGACCCGAGTATTGATTCAAATGAAAAGAATTCAAATCCAAATGTGTCTTTTTTAGAGTGGCTACAAACGCAGCCGGGTTTTAAACAGAACCTGGCAGTATTTGGGAGTTGGGATGTATTTCCTGCCATTTTTAATCGTGAACGAAGCCAATTACACATAAACGCGGGATTTGAAGGTGCAGAACAAACTCAGGACGCTAAACTCGCTTTTTTAAATGAATTGCAAAAACAAATTCCAAGCCCTTGGTCTTCTGTACGCTTCGATGCTTTCACCTATCAATATGCCAAAGCTTACCTGCAAACACGAAAGCCCAGAGCGATGATGCTAGCGCTTGGTGAGCCAGATGATTACGCGCATAACCGCAACTATGATGAGTACATAAAGGGGATCCACCGCGCAGATAATATTCTGGCTGATTTATGGCAGACATTGCAATCGCTGCCACAGTACAAAGACAATACCTACCTGCTTATAACCACCGATCATGGTAGAGGTATGCATCGCGAAGATTGGACACATCACTCTTCCAAAGCAGCAATCGAAAAGAACTACCCCACTATGCTTGAGCAGCAACCGAATGGCATTGTCGGCTCAGAACAAATCTGGTTTGCCGCGATCGGGCCGAAGATTACCGCCAAAGGACTGATCATACCAAAACAAGAGCAGACTTTGGCGCAGGTGACTGCCACCGCTCTATTGCTTTTAGGGCAAGATCCAGATGCATATAGCGATAAAATAGCACAGCCGATTGAGGGCGTAGTACCATGAATTGCTTCTCTTTTACTCTTCCTCAACGGTTAAAAATAGGAAGCTACCTATTACTATGCGTTCTGTGGATTCTCTTTACCGTCAATGCAAATGCCAATGAGCAAGCAGCAATATCGAAAATACGCTTCGGTTCTTGCTCACATCAAGATAAAGCCATGCCAATTTTGGATGCAATAAATAAAGAGCACCCCGAGCTTTTTATCTTTTTGGGGGATAATATTTATGGCGATACTAGGGATATGGATGTGCTTGCAAAAAAATATCAAACACTCGGGGAAAATGCCGGAATTAAGTTGCTTCGCCAACAATCAAAAGCCATCGCAATTTGGGATGATCACGACTATGGTGAAAATGATGCCGGACGGGAATACCCGCAAAAATCCGCCTCGAGGCAACTGATGCTAGACTTTTGGAATGAGCCTAAGAACTCACCTAGGCGGACTCAAGAAGGGGGAATTTATACCTCTTACGAATTTGGCGACAAAGCGCAACTAATCCGCGTCATTATGCCTGACTTAAGATGGAATCGCCCTCCAATAGCCTCCGTCTCAAAGTCAGATTACTATAGTAAACGAAAACCAAAAAACATGGGACCGTATAGCCCATTAGAAAGTACCAGTATGCTGGGTGAAAAACAGTGGCGATGGCTTGAGTCTGAATTAAAAAAGCCCGCAGCTATCAGAATAATCGCCTCAAGTCTGCAACTTTTACCAGAGTTTACAGGCTGGGAATCATGGGCAAACTACCCACAAGATAGACAACGCCTATTAGATTTCGTCACTCGCGAAAAATTAGCGGGTGTTATCATGGTTAGTGGTGACACCCACTGGGGTGAGATTTCAAAAGTGGATTACCGAGGTTACCCTTTTTGGGAAGTTACAAGCTCGGGACTTACCGAGGAGTGGAAACAAGTGAGTCCAAATAAACACAGAGTGTTAGGGTTTACTCATGATGTTAATTACGGTTTTATCGACGTTGACTGGTCGCAAGCTGACCCCACGATTACCATCGGCCTTAAAGGTCTTAACGGTGAAAAGGTGATGTCAAAAATGCTTAAGCTATCAACCTTAAGAATCAATAATATAGTGAATGTGGATTAATTATTAATGCAAACAAGCAGTGAAAGTTACGCCAGAAAAACACCTTGTTGTAAAATGTTATAATTTGTAAATTCCCATTCTAGATACTGTAAATATCACATACACTAAAGAAAGACCAACAGATATCAACAGCAAAGGATATGAAAGTGAAACATATTTATAGTTTGACAGTTTTGATCTGTGCTTTGAGCGCAACGGGCTGCTCAACAGAGTCAACAACATCTGATGTAGTTAAAACTGAAGGGATATGGGCTGACATTCGATTGACCTCTGATGGAGATCGCTCAAGAGTTGTCACAGAGTTCAATGTTAATCGCAGTACAGGAGCCAATATAGTTCTTAGTGATAATGACAAAGTACAAGCGACTGTAGGCAACGAAACTAAAGTGTTGGAGATGGATGAAGATTTTTTTGATATCGATTATCAAGGATATTTTAGCCAGACGTCTCAAGGCATTGAGTTTAAGCTAGAGCTAATGCGAGATAAGGAAAATGAAACACTTACCTCAGTAGTTAACCTCCCTTCCAAAGTCACATTGTACGCTCCCGTAACGTCTACTTTTAAACTCCAAGAGCAAATACTTATAGAATGGAAAGCAGCTTCAGAACCGAATACAATTTTAGAACTCGACTTTTCATCGACTTGTACTTCCAATACCAACGATCCTTTCTCGTTTGGTTACAACGTCAAGCTAGATGATAGCAAGGGACAATATAACCTTGAACTTAGCGACGTTGCATGGTTCGAAGATGAGACTATTGATAAAAGTAAACCTTGTAAATCATATGTCACCCTTTCTAGAAAGCGTAACGGCACGATTGATAGTCGCTTTAAGTCTGGCAGTACCATTTATGCAATTCAGCGAACACAATCTGAAAAATTCAGCGTTACTCTGAACTAAAGCAAAATGTTACTTCCCCCCTCTTCAAAGTAGATTTTGTTAATTCCTAGTAACACATAGCCCAAAAGCTCTCGTAAGAGAGCTTTTTACTATTTTATATTGGGCTTTTATTTGCCTAGAAGAGATACCTTATGTTGCCATAAACTCGGGTTAACAATAGCAAATTTTTCAATGAAGTAACTTGCTTTAACAAGAAATTGTGAAGGTTAACTGGTAGCACTACATATTCATAGTATCTCCATATTTACGAATTAATATGGCGATGTTTTTATCTAGGAACATGGATGTTTCCTTTTAACGCTTTCTTTTTATTAATTTGTTACATATTATTATATACCCATTACAGTAACTAAAAATTGTGTATACACTAAGTCGAATTCGACAAGTCAAAGGAAATGAAAATGAAAGTGAAAGTGAAACATCTTTACAGCTTAGTAAGTTTGCTCTGTATTATCGGTACCACCGGTTGCTCAAGTGAATCAACCACATCCAATGTCATTAAAACGGAAGGGATATGGGCCGATATCCGTCTTACTGCGAATGGCGAGCGTTCGAGGGTTGTGACCGAATTTAATCTAAACAGTAGCACTGGGGCTAACATTATTCTTAGCGATGGCGATCAAGTTCAGGCTACTGTGGGCGAAGAGTTTAAAGTGTTAGAAATGGATAAAGACTTTTTGGATATCGACTATCAAGGCTACTTTTCTCAGACAACGCAAGGGACTGAGTTCAAACTGGAGCTGATCCGTGAAAAGGAAAATCAGAAACTAACTGCATCTGTCTTCTTACCTGCTACTGTTACTCTATATTCTCCCGTACTCTCTAGCTTCAGAAAGGATGAACGAATCATTGTTGAATGGAAGCCAGAGATTAACCCTGATACGTCTTTGATCTTAGACTTTACTTCTACTTGTACAACTAAGTCGGGAGGCATCTCTACTTTTTCTCACCAGGCCGAATTAGATGATAACTCGGGCCAATTTACACTTCTACTTGGCAGTGTTGACGGTTTTAATGATGAAGACCTAGACAAAAGTAAAGCCTGTAGCTCATACGTAACCTTGTCTCGAATGCAAGAAGGCACTGTCGATAATCGTTTTAAGTCTGGTAGTAAAATCTATGCTATTCAACAAACAAAGTCAGAAGAGCTAAAAGTGACGCTTAATTAACCTGAGCTTCGGATAATTAATGCCTTTCTAACTGCTGGTTTTAGCCGCTAACTTCGTTGAACTTACTGCCAGTAGAGAGCTATTGGTTTGTAAATCCACCTGCCTTCAAGGTGTAGATACCTTAACGAAAGTAGGACACGGAAGCGCGGTTATCCCCAAAACTTACTGACTAGCTCAGGAAGTGATTTAATGTGATTTAAAAACAATGAGTGAGCTAATTCCTTATTCAAACCTCTGATTAATTAGAGAAAAGGTGTCATCTTCACCATTTAAATCATGCTTGGCAAAGATAAATATAAAAAGACCTCACAGTATGTGAGGTCTTTCGTTTAACCGTAGTGCTTGAAATTAGAAACGATAGCTAAGGTTTAGTGCTAGCTCCTTTACATCATTTGCAGAAACAAAATAGTGGCTATAATCAACACCTAAAGAAAGTGAATCAGTCAATCGATAATGAACCCCACCTCCGATATAGCCACTGGTACCACTATCCTCATAGCGCGTTGAGAATCGCCCCTCTCGCACACTATTTATCTTATAATCCCAATTAAAAGCTCCTAAGAACATTTTACCTACAAACTTATCCGCAAAACCTTTTGAATAGTTAAATTGTAGTGCTGGCCCTTCCGGTAATACAGGCGCAACACGCGCGAGGGCCGCCTGACTTTGCTCAGGATCGTCGCTCAAACCACTGAACTCAACTTTTCCACGACCAAGGTCTATATATCGAAATCCCACTTGCCAATTTGGAATTAGCTCGTAAAACGCGCCAATTGACCAACTGCTGCTATCTTCGTCTACATTTACAAACTCTAAATCGCCCGAATATAGCTCGCTATCAGCAGTTGATTGACCAAGTGTTGCTTCTAGTTGCCAATCACTTGCATGTACCTGCGTGCTCAGCAAACAAGTACTGCTTACCAAGGTAAATGCAGGTAACAGTGACTTTTTACGGCGGATCACCAACGCACTCACTAGTAGTAACAACATGCCTCCCATAGTCCCCGAAGACTTATTTGTAATAGATGTAACTTGTTTCACTGACACGGTAACACTGACCAGCCCTTCTGAAGTTGCACCAAACTCATCTTGAACAACATAGGTAATAGTATCAACCCCTTCAAAGCCAGCTTTTGGCGTATAGCTTAATGTACCATCTATGTTGATAGCTACACTCCCTTGAGTCGCAGTAGCAGAAACTAAGCTCAATACGCCCCCTTCAGGGTCCGTATCATTTGCTAACACATCAATGGTGATTGGTGAGCCATTTGAGGCTGCCGTATCATTCACTGTTTGCGGTGCTTGATTGGCAACAATAGAAACCGTTGCCGTGCTGCTGCTAGATCCTCCTTCACCATCGGTTACACCATACTGAATTGTTGCATTTCCAATGAATGAAGTTGGAGGGGTATAATGGAGCTTATTCTCATCAATCACTACATTACCAAAATCAACCGTTGCACTGGTAATGGTCAGCACATCATTGTCATCATCGGTGTCATTTGCAAGCACATCAATGATAATCGTTTGACCAGAAACAATAGTGACAGAGTCTGCGTTAGCAACAGGTTGAACGTTATTACTAGCTGGTACTGCAATGCCACCTGGGTCTACAATACTGCCATTCGCTATACCATCATCGTCATTCGGGCCACCATCAACTATCCGAAGTTGAACACACCAATCGCCTTCAGCAAGACCAGCAGTCCATTCATTGCTGCCTGGAGGTGGACAGAAGCCAGGCTCACCTTCGGTAGACAGCAATTCATTACCATCTCCAGTGACAAAGTCACGCCATTCTCCAGAGATTAACTTACGATACACGGCATTAAGCGGAATTGGCTGACGCTGTGGAAGCACAATACTGTAAACGTCACCCGGCTGTGGTAGGCCAGTTGCTATAAAGTCAAAAATACCACCGGCGTTACTCGCACTAGGATCTGACGGTAACTCTTCTTCAAGTAACTGCAACCCACCTGTATTGTTTTGTGGTACAGTCGCCCCTTTGCGGAGACAAACACCAGGATCCCCCTCAACTAAGAACTGACTGGATTCAAGTGCTTGCTCCTGGATGACATTACAGTCAGTGATAGCATCCATAAAATCAGGAATACCATCTTCATCGTCATCAGAGTACCCTTCTTGATCATCCGGAATTAAGTCTCCATCGCTATCTTCACCTGTGAGGGGGGCTAATGACGGCACAACTTCAACAAACACATTACGAGATGTAGACAAGCTAGGCTCAGCATTATCTTCAGCTGTCACTCTTACTTTATAGATTCCAGCTGGAATATTTGCAGGGTTAAACTCAAATACAAATGGATCGTTTGACACATTAACCAATGCGGCATCCGGCTGCCAAGTCACGCTTACTAAATCATTTGGATTAGGGTCACTAACCTGCGCTTCTATTGTTACTTGCTCATCAGAGGCAGTAATTAAGCTACGCTCCTCGTTATTCTGTAGAATGGTTGTTGTCAGGTTCGGTGCAACATTTTCTTCAACAATCGTGATTGTCGAAGAAGATTTTGCGCCCCTGTTCAGCGTGTCATCTAGGGTAACAACTATTGTTTCATTGCCTTCTGAAACGCCATCAGCAAATATATTGAAACTGATAGTCGCACTGGTTCCAGAGTTTATGACAACCTCACCTGACTGCAAGTCGTGATCTGTACTATCAGCAGTACCTGATACCGTATATGGTACAGTCACCGGATAGCTTGGCGCAGGTCCATTGAGGAATACCTGAATGGAGTGGCTGCGATCTTCAGCTACTCGACTATCCTTTTGCAACGATACCAACGGATTGACATTAAGATTTTGGCTCGCTGTCGCTTGACGCCCTTCATTGTCAGACGTTTGCCAGTAAACAATGTGGCTTCCTGGCGCGAAAATAGGAGCTCCCCTTACCAGTGAAACCGGTAATGAATTACCAGAGCTATCAACGGCAACGGCGGTGCCTAAGTTAACCTTAGTGAATAGCCCAGTTGCATCAACTGTTAAATCACTCGGTGCAGTTATCGTCGGCGCGCTACCCGCCCCCGTTTCGTTAATTGTAATATTGGCATTCGCCCTAGCCCTGGCTTTGCCCTCATCCTCAATTAAATAGGTAACAACAATAGGCCCTTGAGTATTCTGCACCGCTTCATAAGTTAACGTATTGTTTGCTATGAATGCGGAACCAATAGATGCTTTGGCGCCAATAATTCTCAGCTCTGTACCATCAGGGTCAACATCATTATCTAACACAGGAAGTACGTATTGATTCGAAGCGACCGCATCAAAGGTAAAGCTGTCGTCTACGGCAATTGGAACATCATTTACAGACGTCACCGTCATCGTCACAGAAGCAGTGTTTGACTTAAACTCATTGTCTGAAACAGTGTACGTAAACACGTCTGTGCCGTTGAAGTTCGGCAATGGGGTATAAGTAAACACCGTACCTTGAATTTGTACCACACCACTTTGCGGCTGTGATACTAGCTCCATTGTCAATGTGTCTCCATCAGCATCACTAACATCTGCAGAGAAGCTTGTTGTACCATCTTCGAGTACGCTTCTTTGCATGTTGTTCGCAATAGGTGCCGCGTTAACAGGCGCCACGACAATTTCAAATGCAGGTAAGCTTGCTTCGAGTTCACCATCACTCACACTGATTATAATGTTGCTATAGGTTCCAACATCTTCTCTCACTGGCGTACCTGAAAGGCTACCCGTTGTGCTGTCAAAACTTGCCCAAACTGGGGCATTTTCAATAGCGAATACTAAGTTTTCGGAGTCCACATCAGATGCTGTAGGCGTGAAACTGTAATCCTCATCTTGATTGACGTTTGTTGATGGAGTTCCCGAAATCGTAGGCGCGTCGTTAACAGGACTAACTGTTATAGCAAAAGCAGGCAACGAAGCATCAACTTGCCCGTCTGACACTGTAATAACAATATCTGAGTAAGTGCCATCCTGACCTTCAGTAGGTGTTCCTGAAATTGTTCCAGTTATATCATCAAAAGTTGCCCAAATAGGCAGGTTCGATACACTAAAGATGAGTGGATCATTGTCAGTATCTGTAGCAGTAGGCGTGAAACTATATGCTACATCTTCACTTGCACTTGTTAATGGTGTTCCAGAAATAACCGGCGCATCATTCACCGAGGTCACCGTAATATTTACTGTGGCAACGTTAGAAACTAATCCTTCAGCATCTTGTACTGTATAAGTAAAGGCATCATTACCGAAGAAGTTTGCAATTGGTGTATAAACAATATTACCTGATGCCAGTATCTGTAACGTGCCTCCTTGTGGTTGACTCACAATAGCCACGCTTGATGCATTTAATTGGCTATCAACATCAGAGTCGTTACCCAACACGTTAATTTCAATATTGCCATCTTCAAGTAATTGCGCAGTATTATCTTCTGCAACAGGGGCATCGTTAACAGCTGTAATATTCACCGTGACCATTGCAGGTTCAGAACGTAACCCTTCGCTATCATCAACTGTATAGGTAAAGGTTAAAATACCGTTTTGGTCTTGCTTTGGTGTGATATTCAATAAGCCATCGGCGCCAACAGTAACATCAGCCAGTTCATAATTACCCGCACCATCTCCTTTATCTTCGAGTACAATCGCGGAGCTTTCGAAGCCTTGATCCTCGACATCCGAGTCATTCGCCAGAATTGCAAGGGTAGTACCGGTATCTTCTTCTGTCGTCACCTCATCATTAGCTGCGATAGGTCTATCGTTTACTGCACCTATGTTTACGGAAATGGTCGCAATATTCGACTTTCCACCTTCACTATCTAGAATCGAATAAGTAAAGCTGTCACTACCGGTTTCGTTCGCATTTGGCGTGTAAGTAATGGTGCCATTGTCAAGGTCAACTTCTGCCTGACCAATTGTAGGTTGTGACTCTAGAGTTATGGTACCTGTAGGGTTTGTATCCTCTACATCTGTTGCACTTGCTCGTACTGCCAACGCTGATGTCGCGGTATCTTCATCAATATTTGGCGTAAAGTTTGCCGCTACTGGTAAGTCATTTACCGGTGTAATATTGATGCTGACTGTTGCCTCATTCGACTCAGCCTGCGTTGAATCCTTCACCGTATAAGTAAACGAATCTTCACCATTGGCATTTGCAGTTGGAGTAAAGGTAACTACACCGTTAGTTACACTCAATTGCCCTTTCGTTGGCTGAGTTTTGATTGTGACAGACGATGCAACCATGTTATTTTCAGGGTCACTGTCATTTAATAGCACATTGACTGAATTAGACGCATCTTCCAACGTTGTTAGCGTATCATTTACCGCTGTTGGGGCGTCTTCAATCGCAGTGGTGTTGATAGTCACGGTGTAGATTGGTGAGCTTGCATTCACACTATCTTCAACACGATATGTGAAACTATCTGTACTATCCTCACCGCCACTATGAATGTATTCAAAGCTACCATCAGCATTGAGCGTCAATGTACCATATTGCGGGTCTGTATCTTTTACAACAGTGAGACTGTCGTTAGAGTCGAGATCATCATCACTTGCAAGAGATAGTAATCCATTTTCAGAATCTTTGGATAAGGATCCCCCTTCATCAATAGTAAAGCTGACATCTTGTCCTATTGGCGCATCATTAGTATTGACTACCTCAATACTAAATGCTGCTAGGGTGTCACTATCCGTTCCATCAGTAACTGATATCTCAATATCAGAAGTAGTTCCGACATCCGAGTCTTCAGGCGTACCTGTCAGTTGACCTGTTTGTGTATCAAATTCAGCCCAATCAGGTTTGTTCACGATACTATAAGTGTGAGTATCATCGGTATCCGAATCTGTTAATGTTGGCGTGAAGTCATAAACACTATCTTCATCTACACTAGTATCAGGAGAGCCAGACAATACCGGAGCGACATTATATTTCTTAGTCACTGTATCAGTTACCGTGTCGCTATTATTACCAACATCGTCACTAACTATAACCGAAAGTGTAAGTGTTCCTTCGCCTAAAGAGGTAACATCAATATCCGTTTCTTGCTGTGTTGTGCTCGTGATTTCAATAGCACTTGAACTCGTTACTGAAGTATTTCCGTCAGATATCTCGTAAGTGAAACTCCCTGTTGACTCTAATCCAGTTAATGTGAAACTAAATGACGTTTCATTGTCTGCGTTAATCAACTCTTGATCAATTGAGGCTGTTATACCCTCTGGTGCTGAATTATCTAGTGTAACAGTCGTATTGGCTGAACTAGATGTATTACCGGATGCATCACTTTGTGACGCAGTTACCGTTAAGGTGCCATTAGTAAAGGTGCTAACATCAAACTCGCTGCCACTAATGGTCCAGGCACCGGTGTTATCCGCAGTGACCGTTCGACTTAAGCTATTCACACCATCATCAATTGTGACTGTTACACTGTTTTGCGCTTCTGCACCGCTTCCTTCAATCAATACATCGCTATCTTCAGTTTCATTTATTAAGTCGTCGCCTTCAATTGGAGTTGTGATACTTAATGCACTTGGAGCTGAATTGTCTAGGGTGATGGTGGTTGAGCCTGCGCTAGAGGCGTTCCCCGCACTATCGGTTTGAGTAGCAGACACTGTTAACGTGCCGTTGTTAAAGGTGCTAACATCAAACTCGCTGCCGCTGATGGTCCACGCACCGGTGTTATCCGCGGTAACCGTGCGGCTTAAGCTATTGGCGCCATCATCGATGGTTACCGTGACGCTGTTCCCCGCCTCTGCGCCAGTTCCGGCGATCAACACATCCGCGTCTTCTGCAGCGTTCACCAGTCCATCTCCCTCAATCGGGGTGGTGATAGACGGTGCACTTGGCGCAGCATTGTCTAGCGTAATGGTGGTGCTGGCGGCACTGGAGGTGTTACCTGCCGAATCACTTTGGCTAGCAGACACCGTCAAGGTGCCGTTATTAAAGGTGCTAACGTCAAACTCGCTGCCGCTGATGGTCCAGGCACCGGTGTTATCCGCGGTGACCGTGCGGCTTAAGCTATTGGCGCCATCATCAATGGTTACCGTGACGCTCGCATCCGCTTCCGCGCCAGTTCCGGCGATCAACACATCCGCGTCTTCTGCAGCGTTCACCAGTCCATCTCCCTCAATCGGAGTGGTGATAGACGGCGCACTTGGCGCGGCATTATCTAACGTAATCGTAGTGCTGGCTGCACTGGAGGTGTTACCTGCCGAATCACTTTGGCTAGCAGACACCGTCAAGGTGCCGTTATTAAAGGTACTAACATCAAATTCGCTGCCGCTGATGGTCCAGGCACCGGTATTATCCGCAGTAACGGTGCGACTCAAGCTATTGGCACCATCATCAATGGTTACCGTGACGCTCGCATCCGCTTCCGCGCCAGTTCCGGCGATCAACACATCCGCGTCTTCTGCGGCATTCACCAGTCCATCTCCCTCAATCGGGGTTGTGATAGACGGCGCACTTGGCGCGGCATTGTCTAGCGTGATGGTGGTGCTAGCAGCACTGGAGGTGTTACCTGCCGAATCACTTTGGCTAGCAGAGACCGTTAACGTGCCGTTATTAAAGGTGCTAACATCAAACTCACTGCCACTGATGGTCCATGTGCCCGTATTATCCGCGGTAACCGTGCGGCTTAAGCTATTGGCGCCATCATGAATGGTTACCGTGACGCTCGCGTCCGCTTCCGCGCCAGTTCCGGCGATCAACACATCCGCGTCTTCTGCAGCATTAACAACATCGTCACCTTCAATCGGGGTGGTAATAGACGGCGCGCTTGGCGCGGCATTATCTAACGTAATCGTAGTGCTGGCTGCACTGGAGGTGTTACCCGCGCTATCGCTTTGGCTTGCAGACACCGTCAAGGTGCCGTTATTAAAGGTGCTAACATCAAACTCGCTGCCGCTGATGGTCCACGCGCCCGTATTATCCGCGGTAACCGTGCGACTCAAGCTATTGGCACCATCGTGGATGGTTACCGTGACGCTGTTCCCCGCTTCCGCGCCAGTTCCGGCGATCAACACATCCGCGTCTTCTGCAGCGTTCACCAGTCCATCTCCCTCAATCGGAGTGGTGATAGACGGCGCACTTGGCGCGGCATTATCTAACGTAATCGTAGTGCTGGCAGCACTGGAAGTGTTACCCGCGCTATCGCTTTGGCTTGCAGACACCGTCAAGGTGCCGTTATTAAAGGTGCTAACATCAAACTCGCTGCCACTGATGGTCCATGCGCCCGTATTATCCGCGGTAACCGTGCGGCTTAAGCTATTGGCGCCATCGTGGATGGTTACCGTGACACTGTTCACCGCTTCCGCACCAGTTCCAGCGATCAACACATCCGCGTCTTCTGCAGCATTAACAACACCATCGCCTTCAATCGGGGTGGTAATAGACGGTGCACTTGGCGCGGCATTATCTAGTGTAATGGTGGTGCTGGCAGCACTGGAGGTGTTACCTGCCGAATCACTTTGGCTAGCAGACACCGTCAAGGTGCCGTTATTAAAGGTGCTAACATCAAACTCGCTGCCGCTGATGGTCCACGCACCGGTGTTATCCGCGGTGACCGTGCGGCTTAAGCTATTGGCGCCATCGTGAATAGTTACCGTGACGCTGTTCCCCGCTTCCGCGCCGGTTCCGGCGATCAACACATCCGCGTCTTCTGCGGCGTTCACCAGTCCATCGCCTTCAATCGGAGTGGTGATAGACGGTGCACTTGGCGCGGCGTTATCTAACGTAACCGTGGTGCTGGCAGCACTGGAGGTGTTCCCCGCACTATCCGTTTGAGTAGCAGACACCGTCAAGGTGCCGTTATTAAAGGTGCTAACATCAAACTCACTGCCACTGATGGTCCACGCACCGGTGTTATCCGCGGTGACCGTGCGGCTTAAGCTATTGGCGCCATCATGAATGGTTACCGTGACGCTGTTCCCCGCTTCCGCACCAGTTCCGGCGATCAACACATCCGCGTCTTCTGCGGCGTTCACCAGTCCATCTCCCTCAATCGGAGTGGTAATAGACGGTGCACTTGGTGCGGCATTGTCTAGCGTGATGGTGGTGCTAGCAGCACTGGAGGTGTTACCTGCCGAATCACTTTGGCTAGCAGAGACCGTCAAGGTGCCGTTATTAAAGGTGCTAACATCAAACTCACTGCCACTGATGGTCCATGTGCCCGTATTATCCGCGGTAACCGTGCGGCTTAAGCTATTGGCGCCATCGTGAATGGTTACCGTGACGCTGTTCCCCGCCTCTGCGCCAGTTCCGGCGATCAACACATCCGCGTCTTCTGCAGCATTAACAACACCATCGCCTTCAATCGGGGTGGTAATAGACGGCGCACTTGGCGCGGCATTATCTAACGTAATCGTAGTGCTGGCAGCACTGGAGGTGTTACCCGCGCTATCGCTTTGGCTTGCAGACACCGTCAAGGTGCCGTTATTAAAGGTGCTAACATCAAACTCGCTGCCGCTGATGGTCCACCCGCCCGTATTATCCGCAGTAACGGTGCGGCTTAAGCTATTGGCGCCATCATGAATGGTTACCGTGACGCTGTTCCCCGCCTCTGCGCCAGTTCCAGCGATCAACACATCCGCGTCTTCTGCGGCGTTCACCAGTCCATCGCCTTCAATCGGGGTGGTAATAGACGGTGCACTTGGCGCAGCGTTATCTAACGTGATGGTGGTGCTGGCAGCACTGGAGGTGTTACCTGCCGAATCACTTTGGCTAGCGGAGACCGTCAAGGTGCCGTTATTAAAGGTACTAACATCAAATTCGCTGCCACTGATGGTCCACGCACCGGTGTTATCCGCAGTGACCGTGCGGCTTAAGCTATTGGCGCCATCGTGGATGGTTACCGTGACGCTGTTCCCCGCCTCTGCGCCAGTTCCAGCGATCAACACATCCGCATCTTCTGCGGCGTTCACCAGCCCATCGCCTTCAATCGGGGTGGTGATAGACGGTGCACTTGGCGCAGCATTATCTAACGTGATGGTGGTGCTGGCAGCACTGGAGGTGTTACCTGCCGAATCACTTTGGCTAGCAGACACCGTCAAGGTGCCGTTATTAAAGGTGCTAACATCAAACTCGCTGCCGCTGATGGTCCACGCGCCCGTATTATCTGCAGTAACCGTGCGGCTTAAGCTATTGGCACCATCATGGATGGTTACCGTGACACTGTTCCCCGCCTCTGCGCCAGTTCCGGCGATCAACACATCCGCGTCTTCTGCGGCGTTCACCAGTCCATCGCCTTCAATCGGGGTGGTGATAGACGGTGCACTTGGCGCGGCATTATCTAACGTGACGGTGGTGCTAGCAGCACTGGAGGTGTTACCTGCCGAATCACTTTGGCTAGCAGAGACCGTTAACGTGCCGTTATTAAAGGTGCTAACATCAAACTCGCTGCCGCTGATGGTCCACGCACCGGTGTTATCCGCGGTGACCGTGCGGCTTAAGCTATTGGCGCCATCATGAATGGTTACCGTAACACTGTTCCCCGCCTCTGCGCCAGTTCCGGCGATCAACACATCCGCGTCTTCTGCGGCGTTCACCAGTCCATCGCCTTCAATAGGGGTGGTAATAGACGGTGCACTTGGCGCGGCATTGTCTAGCGTAATGGTGGTGCTGGCAGCACTGGAGGTGTTACCTGCCGAATCACTTTGGCTAGCAGAGACCGTTAACGTGCCGTTATTAAAGGTACTAACATCAAATTCGCTGCCACTGATGGTCCACCCGCCCGTATTATCCGCAGTAACGGTGCGGCTTAAGCTATTGGCACCATCATGGATGGTTACCGTGACACTGTTCCCCGCTTCTGCGCCAGTTCCAGCGATCAACACATCCGCGTCTTCCGCAGCATTTACCAGTCCATCTCCCTCAATCGGGGTGGTAATAGATGGTGCACTTGGCGCGGCATTATCTAGCGTAATCGTGGTGCTGGCTGTACTGGAGGTGTTACCTGCCGAATCACTTTGGCTAGCAGAGACCGTTAACGTGCCGTTATTAAAGGTGCTAACATCAAATTCACTGCCGCTGATGGTCCACGCACCGGTGTTATCCGCGGTGACGGTGCGGCTTAAGCTATTGGCACCATCGTGGATGGTTACCGTGACGCTGTTCCCCGCTTCCGCGCCGGTTCCAGCGATCAACACATCCGCGTCTTCTGCAGCATTAACCAGTCCATCTCCCTCAATCGGGGTGGTGATAGACGGTGCACTTGGCGCGGCATTATCTAACGTGATGGTGGTGCTGGCTGCACTGGAGGTGTTCCCCGCATTGTCGGTTTGGCTAGCGGAGATCGTTAAATCACCATTTGTAAAACCACTGACATTAAATTCACTGCCACTGATAGTCCAGTTGCCACTACCATCAGAAGTTACATTTTGGCTCAGTGTTGCTGACCCATCAGTTATACTGACACTGACAGTAACATTAGCATCAGCACCAGATCCGGTGATTAATACATCATTGTCTTCCGCAGCATTCACTTTGCCATCACCTTCGATTGGTGTGGTTATAGTTGGAGCACTGACATTAGTATCAATAGTGACCGATAACCCTGCACTGTCTACTGTGTTACCAGCGGTATCCGTCGCCCGAGCAGAAATTGTTTGAGCACCTGATGTTAGCTCTGAGCTAGTAATTGTCCACGTTCCACCGCTTACCACTGCACTGCCTACAGTACCATCTACATTTGAAATGAGTGTTACCGTGTCACCGGTAGTACCAGTACCTGTAAATGTAGGGGTCGTATCGTTGGTGATATTATCAGTGTTTGATGAACCGGTATCACTACTTGCACTAAGGTCTGGAGTAGAAGGTGCACTCGGTGCTGTTGTGTCAATAGTTACACTTAGGCTACCTGAAGACGTACTTTCATTGCTATCCGCATCGGTCGCCTTAGCAGAAATCCCATGTACCAGACCTGCGGTCAATGCACTGGTTGTGATCTGCCAGTTACCGCCAGTAGCAGTCCCAGTGCCAATGACTGTGGCTCCACCACCAACCTGATCACTGTAAAGTGTAACGGTTGCGCCGCTTTCGGCCGTACCACTAAGGGTCGGTGTTGTGTCGTTGGTTATATTATCAGAGTTAGAAGGCCCAGTATCAGAACCAGCGTCTAAATCAGGAGTCGATGGTGCATCTGGTGCAACATCATCATTCACTGTTATTGTAAAAGCTTTTTGGAATGTCGTAGTGGCATCATTTGTCTGCAAACATACCACATAGGTTCCGCCATTCAGAGCCGCCTGAGTTTCTAAAATAGAGCCATTGATTTGGAAACTGGCATTATCGGTATCAGCACTACACGTACCACTTGCACTTGAACCTGCGCTTACCAAAGAATACGTATGGCTATCACTGGTATCAACATCACTAGTTGATAATATGCCAATATTTGCACCGGCCCCTGTTGCCGATTGATTCACTGTAGTATTAGATAAACTGATGTCTGTTGGCGCATCATTTTGCGCTGTGATATTGATAGTTGCCTGATTAGTTCCTGTGCTGTTGGCAGTGCCGTCATTGAAGGTGAAATCTAACGTGACAGACGCAGGAGGAGCTTCAGAGCTATTTTGATAAGTGATATTCTGTAACACAGAGTCTACAATTGCAGACGTTGCACTAGAATTGAAAGTCAGTACTAAAGTGCCAGACGAATTCGTTGTTACCGTACCAACTGTTGCTGCATTGTAGGTAAATGTATTTCCCTCTGTTAATGTGCCGAGCGAACCATTATTACCAAACACATCTTGGCTATCTGCACCGCCATTTCTCGCGATGGTTAAAGATGCACCATCATAATTACCCGCTCCGGTATTTAAAGCGTCTAATTCTGTATCAGCAACAAGTACGTCAGAATCAATGACTACAGCCGAGCCATTTTCTACAAATGTCCCGCCACCATTGAGATTGCTAAATACAGGGACATCATTAGGAGTAATGAAAGTAATTTCGGTGTTGCCATTATTATCTGCTACCGAAAAACCTAAGTTATTGCCCGGTGCATTAGTCAGGCTAAGTGAAATTTCAACCGCACTGAAGTCGGTGGCATTAGTGTCTATTTGAAGTACACTCGTGCCATTAAAGCGTACATTACTTGTTGTCAGCCCAGTTACACCAGTTACTGTAACTATATCGCCAATACTTAGGTCAGCAATGGTATCTCCGTTAAGATCCGTCGCACTACCAACAAAATTATCGTTGCCTGCATTACCCGTCATCGAGTCGGTACCGCCACCAGGGCGGATCGTATCGGCACCACTACCACCGCTGATGGTGTCGTTGCCATTAAAATCGGTGGCGGTCATATTAATGGTATCACCGCTTAGTGCGCTGGCATTGAGTGTAATAGCATTAGTAATTGCACTACCGAATGCATTAGAAATCGTAACCGCGTTACCATTGGAATCAAAGTTATCGGTCAACGTAATATTGAAGATACTGTTGGTTCCAATCGCCAAGTTTTCGACTTCAGAGACACTGGTATTGGCGAAGTTAAATGTGCCGCCATCTACTAGTTTTAGTGTTTCAGATCCCGCAGCACCGGTGATCGCCGAGGTAAAGTTATTTGCAACATTAGCAGCATCAATCGTCACAGTTGCCCCGCTGACCAGCGATAACGTGCCGATATTAGTAAAGCCACCACCACTTACATCCGCGCCATCTGATGCACTCACAGTATCGCCAGTTGTAGGATCGCCTACCAACGAGCCATTAAAAGCACTGCCAGCAATATCAAACGTAATTGCATCGGTTCCAGAGGTTGCATCTATGGTAGCCGATGCATTGGTGACCGTAATGGTTCTAGTATTGGTATTGTCATCACCTACTGAATAAGTTTCTATGCCATTTAGCGTTGTAAAGTCGCCGTCACCACTGATGTTTATGGTCTCTGATCCAGTTGCAGTAATAGTGCCGGTAAATGCAGCGTTCTGTGCTGGCGTCATTGTGACCGAAGCACCGCTGACCAGTGTCAAATTAACGATATTCGCTATTGACCCGCCAGATATATTTGCTCCAGAAGACATTGATAGCGTATCAGCTGTTGTACCCTCACCTGTAAGCGTACCAGTGTATGTAAGCGTACCAACGTTAAACGTGACGGCATCTGTGGAAGACGCAGCTGTTACTGACGTGCCCCCAGCTGCTATCGTAACCGTTCGGCTATTACTCGAATCGTCATCAACAGAAAAACTCTCTATATTGGCAAGTGTTGTAAAGTCGCCATTACCTACAATATTAATGGTTTCAGTGCCTGCAGCTGTGATCGTGCCAGCAAATTTAGACGGCTGACTTGCACTAAGTGTCACACTAGCGCCGCTGGCCAAAGTTAAATTCTCAAAGTTCACCACAGTTGAGCTGGATATATTTGCCCCCGAACTCATCGCCATGGTGTCTGTGCCACTCGAGCCGTTTAGCGTACCCGTTGTGGTGAAAGTTCCAACATCTATGGTGTCATTACCACTACTACCCACAATCGTCTGACCCGCAGCACCCAAAGTGACCGTATTGGCCTGACCTAAGAAGTACGCTTCAATCGCACTGGATGCTGTAAATCCATCGTTGGCAACAGCAATTAAAATGCTCTCAGTACCACTACCTGTTATCGAGCTAAAGGTGTCGTGTTGAACCTCCGTCATAGTAGCTGAGGAGTTGTTTTCAACCGTAAGTGTTTCAAACCCACTCACAGTGGCATTGGCAATATTAGAGCCGTTTGCCATTTGCAGCACATCAGTACCGCTACCACCTGAGAGTGTCCCGGTGGCGGTTATCGCCCCGGTAATAACCGTGTCATTGCCACTACTACCGGTAATGTTCTGTCCGGAGCTCCCCATAGTGATCGAAAATGCCGCGTCGAGTACGTATGTTTCAATGTCACTGTCAGCTGAAATAACACCGTTTCCATCAGCGCTACTGAGCGTGAATTGATTGGTGCCCGCACCATTTATGGTGGTAAATGATTCGTGTTGAGACTCCGTCAATGTGATTGATGCTCCACTGTCGGGTGTAAGTGTCTCAAAGTTGGTTAATGAGGTAAGGTTTGCAAGATTAGTACCCGTTGGTACTGACAATATATCTGTGCCGCCACCACCATCTGCCGTAGAGCCTGTGGTATGGCTGGCATCAGCAATAGTAAGCATTTCATCTTCGCTGGAAAAGGTAATAGCGGGTGTAAGATTAGTGCCATTGGTGGTATTAAATGCAGCTGCACTCGATGATGCCGCTGTGGCATTGCTTACACTAACAGTTGCAGTTCGAGTTGTACTATTAGTCGAGCCATCATTGATCACAACCGTCACTGTACGCGCCGTTTCATTTGGCGTACTGGATGTGTTGTTATAGGTGACAGCTTGCAAGAAGGTAGCAACTTCGGCAGCCGTTGCAGTGGCTCCGGTAATAGAAATTGTATCTTGAAGTGTAATGTCCGATGCGCCAGACACACCCGTCAGTGCGTTTTGCGCCGCTGCTGTTACATTAAGGCCTTCAGATGCCCCATCCTGATCGTTGGTCAGTGTAATTGTTATGGTTTTTAGTGTATCACTGTCCGCTTCGGTCACAGACGCGCTACTCGCGATATTAACCGCGCCACTGCCTTCAGAAAAACTGGCGGTGTTATCATTACCACCGGTGCCAGAGTTCAAATCAACCTCAGGCGCTGTATTAGGCGTACTAAAATTAAAAGTGGTGTCGTCACTGATCCCTAGGAACGCATTTCCTGCTGAATCCTGGACTGCTGTTGCATCAATGCGGATGGCGTAAGTGCGATTACCTGTCAGATCAGTGGTAGGGTTTAAATAGACTTTGTCGTTAGTGATACTGACGCGCCCAGCACTTGGTGATGTGGTTGTGCCATCGCTTTCGGTGGCCACATCAAATACTTCGAAGTCACTATTGTCAGTAACATTACGAATGGTGATATTGCCACTATTGAGTGCGATATTTTCATCAAAAGCAATCTCAATGTTGTTGCTAACAGAGACATTGGTTGCATCGTCAGTAGGGGTTGAGCTCGCACTGACAAAAGTAGGCGCGGTTGAGTCAGAGACTGCGGCGTCATCAATCTTGATACTTCTTATAAGGTAACGAGAGTCAGAACCCGGACTACGGGTAAATGCCATAGTCACAGTATCAACGTCCTGCCATGCTGCATCAGTAAAATCTGTACCCCAGGCCAGGGTAAAGAGCTCCTGTAACCCAGAATTTGCATCATTTCCATTTGGCAAGGTGACAGTTTCTGTCACGGTCTGCGTACCACCCGAAAACCCGGTCAACACGAGTTGATAGGTTTTATCTGAGTCTCTGGCCGACCCCTGCATAAAGGTAATTTCGTCGAAACTGAAGTTAATGCTGGATTTTTCATAAAAGCGGAAGCCACGATCATTGAACTCACTAAGCATGGTATTTGAGTAAACCACGCCAGCCACAAACGCGAGATCATTTAAGCCTGTAAACGGAGTACTATCCGAGCTAGTGCCCGCATCTAATACCAAAGTCACAGGACCTGCACTGGTTAAAGTGACTGAGGGCATGTTACCCGTATTTGAGTCACCCGTTTCTACCTCACTGAATCCGGATCCAGACCCATTTGAGTAGTTGATCGTTTGCTGCGCAGCCCAAACCTCACCGGAAAGCAACGCCGCCGACACCCCTGCTGAAGTAACTGCGATAGCAACCTGACTTAATCTCATTATTCTCTCCTGATGATGCCTGCCTTTATCGACACAGCCTATTCATTATAATCTTCTAAAAAATGTAACCTATTGGTTACAAAAGGATTGGCGACTAGTTCAGCCAATCCTTTCTTGTTTGGTTAACTCCGCGGCGGGAATACACCTTCTGTTGCAATTAACCAATTAACCGGCAATACTGGATTTAAAACCGTAAGAGGCACTGAACCGCCAGTGTTAGTCACAGTAACGGTTCCACCCGCCGAACCTCCACCAGAGACACTTAACCCTTTGATATCGGTCAACGAAGCTTGCTGGAAAGATGGCTTAAAGAACGCAGCATCCGAACTTTGTGCAATATATGAGTCGCTGTCCGGCTCAGCAGTATTTGCCGCATTAGTTGCAACCTGCATAGTGCCAGAAACAGGGGTTGAGCCACCCAGAGGCGTAAAAACTGCAGAGTGTGAATGCGCAGGCATATGAGGGATGTCAATAGCTACTTGCTCTGTGCCTTGTCTTTCACCTTGACGGTAATCCATTCCACCAGGGCGCACACCTTGACCTACGGGGCTACGACCACGTAAATCAGGTAGCGCGAAGGTCGTGCGCGCATCACCGCCATAAATAGTACCTACCAAGGCAAAAAGCGCTTGGTTTTGTGAAATTGCCATTGTCTGACCTAAACACATCGCAAAGTTTCTGATTGTAAAAGCGCCACCAAAGACACCCATTGAGCCAATATACGGATCAGTAGACATATTTATTCCTCTTTAAATTTAACACATACCTTGTTCGATAATCGCTCAGTACAGCCCAACCTAGTAGTGACTTATCGATTCGTGGCAATAGTAGTATTGCCGTAACTCATTTAACTTGACATTAGAACGGTTTACATCTGTTAAGCACTATCCAAATCATTCAGTTTCTTCTGGGTTCCCCTCTGGCAAATGTGGTGTAAAAACCGGAGGAATAAAAAATTCAGGCAACTGCACTCTACGAGCTTCCCCACTCAGTACTTTATCAAGGCAAATAGTACCAATATCATTAATGCTGATATTCAGCTCAGCTGGAGCGTCGTTTGTAGGCGCGGGAAAGCGCCAGTAAAGCTCGTTAGTTTTATAGCGTAACAGCGCCATTTGCTCATATTGATCAAACTCACTCGGACTGTCACAAAAACGTTCGTGACAATCCTCTAGCTTTTGTTTTCCTAGAAATTGCACCAGCAAACTTCCCATTCCTGGAATGTCTAGTATTCCGCTTTCACCCTGTGCAACCGTCATTTCTCCAGTGCCTTCGAGTTTGCAAATATTTTGCCCCTCTCCCTTTGGCACTGCACCACAGTTATAGGGATACAACATAAGGTCATAGCCATAGCGGTTTGTTAGATTTATCTTTATGTTCATATCTACCTCGCTTCTGAGTTTATATTCAGAGCATAGTTAGAAATGCAGGATACAAAGTGAATAGGCACAGTTACCAATCAATCCTTCTCAACTAAGCTACCGTTAAAATTTAGTTTAAAAATACTGCATTACTACTGATTTAAATCAGTTAAATAGTTTTTCTATCTATAATCAAAGTATTCTTTTTACTATCAGAAATTGGAGACCTCCATTCCAGGCTCTAACCCAAACAATATCGCAAAACGATACCCGTCAAATATGCCCTGTTCAGTTAAAACAGAATCTAAACGTACCGCCCCATCTATAGTTTTAACTAATAAACCGTTGGTTCTTTCAAGTTCAACCACAGTTCCAGAGCGCACACCAACCAAATCACAATCTACTCTAGTTGCCTGCATAAGCTGTATTAGACCATCTCGAAACTTGAATCGCGCGCCCCCTAGCTCAGCGTTTGCTGCACGAGCAAGGTTAACGATTTGTGTACTGGTATGTTGTTGAAAGTCGATAATCAGATCTTCAATTTTAACGTGTCTAGCGTAATGTATTTTTTGAAGCACTTCGCCTTGAGGCTGTTCACACCAGTTTAAAGACCCCACAACTTCTTGTTGAACAAACTGCTCCAATAAAGCGGGAACCATTTGTGCGACTTTTTGATGTAAACACTGTGAAGTATCAAATGGGTGGACGGGTATATCTAAATCCGCACCTATTGCACCACAATCTAACTCCTCAGTGACCTTATGCAAGGTTAGACGAACAGTTTCGGCTCCCTCTTTAAGCTGCCAAAAAAGCGGCATGGGACCGCGGAATTCAGGCAAAGCACTGGGGTGGATGTTGACAATATCATTGTCAAAATAGCGAATCACTTCAGACCGAATTTTGTGTCGAAATAGATACACCAAACCCCGGTTTGCTCCAAGCCTGTCCAAATCTGAAATCAATTGACTATCAGACTCTTCCCGATATTGAAGCGTAGGTATTTGATGATGGCGTAAAAACTGTTTCAACTGGTCAAGATCAGGATTCGCTTCCGCCTCAACTAAAACAACACACGCCAGCGCTTCACGTTGCAATAGGTATTGAACAGCTAGCAAACATAGGCAGCTTCCGCTAAATAACGCAAATTTAGATTTCATCAATGAATTCCTATACTTTAACGGGTACAAATCCCGGCAACCCACTCAGTTGGTAGTAAAACTGTACGGTATCACCACCTGATGCAACAAAATGTGTGTGCTCTACTTCTTTTGGTTTGGCATCAACGTAAAATGTCATATCAGGTCGAGGGTGAGTGATCCCAGAGTCGTATTGCCCCACTCCTTCTGCTGCAAACGTCTCAACATCTGCATAAATCGCTAAAATTCTTTTGCCCATATCCGCTACATCTTTTGGTATGGTGATCAGGTTACCTGCTACTACTTTAATACCATCGGCCAATTCCAATTCTTGCATATTAAGAAGAGATGATTTGTCGATTAGCAACAACTCTCCAAGCTCGATACGGTCATTCAAAGCCACTGCTTTTACATGTTCAGAGTGGCTGTAGTCCGCCTCTTTCCATTGCTGATTAAACTCGGTTTCGCCGTCAACCATCATGCCCTTGATGGAGATACGCTTTGGCACCATCCAGCCATCAAGTGAAAGGTGCTTGACCAAGTGTTTAGCTATACTTAATTGGCCTTCTTTTGTAAAACCGTGCTGCATCGCTTCGAGCACCAGTAAATCAACTGGAGAATCAGGGATATATTGAGTTGCATCAGCTTGTTCTATATGCTCGATATACTCTTCTAATGCCAGATCTTCGACCAATTGCTGCAAAGACAACACAGCACCTGGATGCGCATCGATTAAACTGACTTTAATTTGGTCACCGGTAAAAACACCTTGCTCTTTGTAATAACTGAGTAGCGGTAATAATAGCGGGGCAAAAGGCCCACATGCAGGATAAAGCAAAGAGATCTTTGCTTTGTTTTTAAGCATCCCACGGATTGCTTGATCAACACCGCGCGCTACCCTTTGATACGATAAACATCTTTAATCGTATGTTTACAGTTGTGAGGAGACATGATTAAACCAGTCGGTGAAATGTACTGCTTGGTCAGCAGTTCTTGACTTAACTTAGCTTGTGCCATGGATTGAACTGCACAGTCATACATAGTTTCGAAGGCGTTAACTAACTCTAGGTGCGCGACTTTTGTGTCTGCCAACACTAAACTAATGGCGTCAACAAAACTCTTCTGTAACACGGCTTTTCGCTCGCTCGTGGTAAGCTGAGCCTTTAGCATTGACTCGAGTTGCGTTCTGATTGAATGCTTTAATAAATCATCGATTTGCGGATCAGCGAAGTCGAGTTTGGACTCTTCAGAAAACAGCTGCTTTTCCATAGAATGTTGCACTCCTAAATCCTTAGTATTAGTTCTCATGTAAAAAGGAGGTATAAATCACTAACTCACCTTCTAATTAATGAGTTTAGTTCAGTTTTAGTTCAGCGCTAGCAATTTATTGGTTTTTTTATCTAACACCCAACGTCTATCTCCAAGCTTTCCACCTGTTAGTGTAATATCTTGATAACCATCGATATTATTAAACTTTCTCTTTATCACACGACTACCACCATACGAGTATGAAAAAGCGCCATTATTGTCGAAGACCTTAACGCGATTGCCGCTTGCATCAACTACGTGTAGTCGGCTTCGGTCATCTACCGTAATACTCTTAGGGCCATTCAATTGTGATTCTAGCTCGTACCCAAATTCACCGAGGGTTGCCAGTTGTCGGCCATAAAAATCAACAACAGCTATCTGATGACTTCCCGGGGTGAGCAAATATATCTGCTGTAGATTGAAATCTATGGCGAAATCTTTGACATCTTTTATCCCTTTGGGTAACTCAATATCTGTCATCCCTTGCCCTGACAAACTAAATACACGAATAACAGTCGTTAGTTCAAAGTAAACATAAATTCCCGACTCATACTTTCGAATGATCTTAGCTTTTCTGGACACCTTAACTTTTTCTCCTGTCGGACTCTCCATACTCATTATTGGTGACTTGATGTTAAGCGTACTCAGCACGTTTGGATTTAACCTAGTGACTTGCGCATTTTGGATTGTAAAATCAAGGGGTTGCTCAGATGCGAAACAACTAAACGGCATAAAGGAAGTTGCAGTAATTGCTGTTCCCAAAGATAAGAAAGTCCTACGTTTCAAGAGGTTAGCCTTTATTATTATTTTATTATATAAGATTATGCCAGAAATATGGAGAATAGGAAATTACATTATATTACAGCACCTTGTAATAGAGATTTAACCTATAGCGCGTGCTCTTGCAATACAGTCCGATTAACCTACCTACTAAATGTGCAAAATAGCAGCAGTTAAGTTTTGTTTTTTTGAACAATCAAAATCTTTAAGCTAGACAAGTATTTACATTCCAATTAACCTATATCATTAACATAATATAAGAAATAGTAATCATATGTCTCTGACACAATTTTCGGATAGCCATATTGTCGATACTTTTGAATCTGACAAATACCAACTACTTGAAAAAATTGGAGAAGGTGGGTTCGGTAAAGTGTTTAAAGCACGCCAACTGAACACTGGTCAAATCGTTGCACTGAAATTCTTGGCGATAGAACCACAATTAGAAGCGACAAAAAAGCAGAGATATGCAGAGCGTTTCAATCGCGAAACCCTACTTTGCAGCCAATTAAACCATCCGAATATCGTACGATTGTTAGATAAAGGGCAATTAAATGAAAATTTAATGTTTGGAGTATTTGAGTATGTTGAAGGCCAAACACTTAGAGACTATTTGAGCCAAAATGGGGCGATTGATTCTGTCTATGCAACAGACATCATGTTGCAAGTGTTAGACGCGCTTATTCATGCACACCAACAAGGTATTATTCACCGAGATATCAAACCAACCAATATCATGCTCAGCCAGTCGGGTGCCAAAACCTATGCCAAAATACTCGATTTTGGTATTGGTACTTTAGCCCAAGAAAGCCGCCAGCATGATTTTGAAACCATCACACTCACCCAAGAAACGCTAGGGACACCGTCATATAGCGCACCTGAACAGTTGCGTGGTGAGCCTGCCTCAGAAAAGTCCGATCTGTATGTTTGGGGTTTAGTATTTTTGGAGTGCTTAACCGGTGTGCCAGCGGTAACAGGTACGAGTGTCGCTTCTATTTACCATAAGCAATTAAGTGATGTACATATTCCAATTCCAAGTGCGCTGTTGGGGCACCCACTGGCAGGGTTACTTAGGCGAGTACTGAATAAAAGCGCACTAGAGCGTGTCATCACTGCCACCGAAGCCTTTTCTGAACTTGCCCGTATGAACGTGTCAAATCTAGTCGGCGTGCTAACCGACGTCAAGGCGCAACATGGGTATGATGAAACCACGGTAATGATCCGTGACGATGATCCAAATCATCGCGCGATTCAAGAATACACGGCACTTACCGAACGAAAACAACTCACGGTGTTAGCGGTTAGATTAAGTGTTAAAGCACTCGACAACAACGAAAAAGACTTAGATGTCATCGACACCGTTTATAAGTCCCAGCGCAACCACTTTATAGACATAGCGACTCGTTATGGTGCATATCACGTTGGCAATTTAGCCGATACCAGTTTGTTTTACTTTGGCTATCCAGTTAGCAGTGATAACGACGCTAGGTTATCTGCCCGTACTGCGCTCGAAATGATAAGCGAACTTGCTAAACGTAACGCGCTAATGCAAGAAGCCCACAGAGTGTCGCTTAACGCACATATTGGTATTCATACTGGTGTGTTTATTACTTATGCCAATGCAGTTCCTGAAGGACACCATGCAAATATTGCCGCTGCGCTTTCCCGTGAAGCGGGCGAAAGGCAAATATTGTGTAGCGCAGAATGTCGCTCGCTTCTTGATCCATTCTCAGAATTTAACCTATATGGTCAATTACAGATCGGCCCATTATTCGAATTAACTTCCGTCTATAACTTACAAGGCGAACGTCGTGTTGAAGCATTTGGCTTTATGCGAGGAACCAAGAACCATCACGAGCTCATTGGCCGACATGCAGAACTTGAACAGACACTTTCGCTGCTCAACGGTGAAACAGCTGACACAACCCGTATCGCCCACATTCATGGGGAAGCTGGTATAGGTAAATCTAGGTTATTACAAGAAATTCGAGTTAATGCTCCCGAATATCAGCATTTAGTTGCCCAATGTTTACCTGAACACCAGAACAATGCTCTGTACCCAATACTTACATTGATCCGCTATCTTTTTAATACCGAGCAACTCGACTCACACTCAGCGCGAAATATATTTAACTATGTGCTGTCGAGCCAAGTTTGTGAGCAGGAAATAGAACAAGTGCTTCCGGTGCTGCTCGTGTGGCTTAATATACCGCTCAGTGATGACATGCAGCCCTCGGCATTAGCACCGGATGTACAAAAGCAGATGCTATTTAAGGGACTCGGTGCTCTTCTGCTCTCTAATCGTCATGGGATCAATAAGTTTAAGCTCTACATTATCGAAGACATTCATTGGGCTGATAGCACCACATTAGAGTTTTTGCATCACTTTGCCAGCCTATTAGGGTCTGGAAATGTACTACTTAGCACCTCAAGACAAGATGTACCAAGTCAACTACAAGATCTTACCTTAGTAGATGTATGCCTGAAAAAGCTAGCTGAAAAAGCCACTGAAGATTTTATTATTAACTTGTTTGATGGTAGGCAAGTTTCTGAGCAAGTGCTAAAAGTACTGACTGGTCGCACAGACGGTATTCCGCTATTTATTGAAGAGCTTGTTAATATGCTAAAACAAAAAGCACTAGTAGGCGATAAAGGCGGGGTTATCGACTTTTTATCGCCAGAGAAACTTGACCAAGTACCTACTAGCTTAAGGGAATCCCTACAACAAAAGCTTGATAACCTTAGTCACGCCAAAGAAACAGCGCAACTGGCAGCAACAATTGGCCGCGAGTTTGAATACGCTTTACTAGTAGCTACGTCTTCGTTGAGCGAAAGCCAAATTCAAAATGACTTAAATGAGTTGATAGCAAATGAGCTCGTTGTGCACCAACGTCGCGTTGATAACGATAGCTATATCTTCAAGCACGCTTTAGTAAGGGATGCCGCTTACAATTCATTGGCAAAAAAAGATCAAGTTCAGAATCACGCTCATATCGCCGAAAAAATCATTGCCTTGTATGACGCCGATGAATATATATCCGAGCTTTACAACCATTATAGTTCATCTGAACAATATGTTCGGAGCGCCGAATATGGGTATAAAATTGCCCAGTCATATTCAAGTATCGGCTCTTACAAACTCGCTTATGAATTGCTGCAGAGATGTAACGTAAAAGTTTCTCAAAGAGATATTGAGGCTAACTTTTTACTATTTATAAAAATCAACTGTCTTAAAATCAGTTGTCTTGTTGCACTTGAAGGTTCTGGTAGCGCTGAAATATTGTCATTATCTTCTTATAATCAAGCACTTTTAGCTAATGTTAATGAGGGGGCGATACCCAATGAGCTAACTCATTACATCCACCACATTAACTGGTCAATAATGACTTACTACCATATGACCTCTAATCGGGAAAAAGCATTGAGCCTAGCTTTATCTGAGGAAAATAATGCAAACATCCTAAACTATTCAGATGACCAAAAACTAGTCTCGTATGTTCAGGTTGCAAACTGTTACCTGCTTGATGGCAAAATAAAAGAGTGCGAGCAATTTATCAACAAAGCGCTCGCTATTTTTCAGTACGATGGTGGTCACTTTGTCGACCAGTCACCGCTTGAGTATGGTTTTTCAAGCAAAACCTTTCTCTATATGATAAAGGCTGCGCAAGAAGCTGCCACTAATAATTCTATGGCAAAGACATCAATAGAAATAGCAATAGCTATCAGTAAAAATGCTCAAAGCCCAATTAGTGAACTCATGTCGCTTGGTTACGGTGCAATCTGTGGATATTTATTAAGTGATAAATGCTTTATTTCAAACTGTACTGAGCAAATGTCGGCATTACTTGGTAAGCACCCTGACTTGGCCCATTTTTCCATGTACCTAGATATACCACATGCTTTTATTTCTCAAGATGAAGAAAGCCTAGAAAAGGCTATCAAGGTGTTATTAGACACAGGACAAACTCAATGGTTGAGTCTATACATGTGTATGTATGTGGATATTTTAGCTAACCGTAACAAGCGAATAAAAGCGAAAGAGATTTTAAATAAGGCATTAACTTGGTGTCGTGAGTCTAATGAAAAAGTGATGCAAGGAAAGTTAAACTGCTTTGAACAGGAGTTAAATCATGAAGCATAGCTATGCAAAGAACGGTTATATACATATTAAAAACTTCTTTAATGACGATGAATTCGATGAATTAAAAGTAATCGCAAAGAATATCATTAAAGAGAGTGAGGGCTTAAGTTATAACATTGAAGAATTAGCTAAACTGCATGAAGTTGATAATGCTAAATTTAATTCCTACAGCCCAAGAGGATATAAATCCAACGACCTGTTAAACTATATAGAAGATAAAACAAAAACTAAAATAGATCATATTATTAGAGAGATCTATCGTGATGACTACATAATAGAAAAAGATGCAACCCTATTAGCTTGGTACCCAGAGAGTCTGATCAAGGGCTTTACGGGCTTTCATCAGGATGGTCCAGAACAAGAAATCCCCCACGGCTACCCTCATTGCTGGCTTCCTATCACCGAAGAGCGAGCCTGCAACTTTGAACTGATCCCTAATACTCATGAACTTGGTAATTTTCCTCATAGCCATATGGGCCACTTTATAAAAGTGAAAACAAGTATCGTTGAAAGATATATTGAAAACAAACAGTCTCTACTAGTAGAGCCAAAAGACTTATTTATTTTTAATACACGACTTATGCACTGTCTAACCATAAACCACACAAACTCAATAGCTTGGTCTATTGAATTCATTCTCAGATAAGGAAAAAAGATGAGTAACTTACTTAAACTTCTTAGTGAAATTACGAGCAATAAAGCAATGTTAAATAGCTTTATTAACAATGAAAATGTACTTTTCAAAGCGTTTAACATCAGTGAGCAAACACAAGATGCTTTTAGAAAAAGTGATGACGGCCAATCTCTTTTGGCTGCAATCAAACTTGAGCTTGATGCTCATGCTGCTCCATCAAAAGTCGTTGTAAACCCTGATCACCACAGCCCAGCTCCAGTTTTACACCTACTAGATGCCCTAGTACAAAACGAAGCGCTGAGAAGTGTATTTGTATCAAACGAAAATGGTATTCGTGATGGCGCGGCAAAAGCGTATGGCGTAAGCGATGAACAAGCAAATACGATTGCTTCACTAATTGAGAAAAAAGACGGCTACGAAAATGCGCTTGAGTCGGTCCTTGCTGATATCAAAGAAGAAATTGTAAAGCTTAAGACTAAGTAATCAGAACTCGGTATAACAACTTACTCTCTAGGAGCTGTTATACCCTACTACGGCGTTAAATTTGCATTCATTAGGCTGGCTACTGACGCACTAATTTGCTTTTTATTAAGCAATAGCTTCTAGCTAGAGTGATAATACAATTTTGAGCTTATGCATTTTAGTTGATTAATTAACTTTTTATTTATCCCATGCTCAGGTTAAATAATTAAGAAAGGGCCTATATTAGGCCCTATTTTCACTTCAAAACAGTATTTACTACTTGTAGAAGCTTTCTAAGCCAACTTTCCTCGTGCCGCATGAAGCTTCTTATAACTCTCAATTAAGCGCAAGTGCTTATCTAGACCTTCTAACTTCATGTTTGTCGGTGTTAGACCATAGAATTTTACATCACCATTAATTGAACCAATAACCGCATCCATCACGTCTTTAGAGAACATGCGGGTAAAGTTATGAATGTAATCTTCAATTTCTAGTTCCTCATCCAACGCGACTTCAAGTGTGGCATGCATCGCTTGGTAGAATAAGCCTCGCTCAACAGTATTGTCGTTAAACTGCAAGAAGGTTTCAACCAAATCAATAGCCGCTTCAATATCGCCAAGCGCTAGATAGATTAAAATCTTAAGCTCTAAGATCGTGAGCTGGCCCCACACCGTATTTTCGTCAAACTCAACGCCAATAAGAGTAATAATATCGATATAGTTATCCAGTTGGCTGTCTTCCAAACGTTCAACCAGACTTGCTAATGCTTCATCGTCTAGAGCATGGATATTGAGAATATCTTCGCGATATTGCAATGCTTTATTAGTGTTATCCCAAATAAGATCTTCCGCAGGGTACACTTCGGAGAAACCCGGAACTAAAATACGACACGCGATCCCTAAATCCGTAAACTCTGCAATATAGGCCTCTTTACCTAATGCTTCGAGAATACCAAATAGCTTATCGCATTCTTCTTCATTGGTGCCAGTGAAGTCCCACTCCACAAATTCATAGTCATGCTTCGCACTGAAGAAACGCCATGAGATAACGCCGGTAGAATCGATAAAGTGTTCAACAAAGTTCTCAGGTTCAGAAACAGCCATGCTATTGAACGTTGGCTTTGGCACATCGTTTAAGCCTTCAAAACTGCGGCCTTGTAACAGTTCAGTTAGACTGCGCTCTAATGCTACTTCAAAACTTGGATGTGCACCAAAAGAGGCAAACACACCACCCGTTTTAGGGTTCATTAAGGTTACACACATCACTGGGAACTGGCCGCCAAGCGAGGCATCTTTCACCACAACAGGGAACCCCTGCGCTTCAAGCCCCTTAATCCCCTCAACAATACCTGGATATTTTGCAAGTACAGACTCAGGTACGTCAGGGAGCACGATTTCTTGTTCGATGATTTGCTTTTTCACCGCGCGTTCAAAGATCTCAGATAAACACTGTACTTTCGCTTCAAACAGGTTATTGCCTGCACTCATTCCATTGCTTAGGAATAAGTTCTCTATTAGGTTTGATGGAAAATACACTGTTTCGCCGTCTGAATGACGAGTGTATGGAATAGAGCAAATACCGCGTGCTGTGTTACCAGAATTTGTATCAACAAGATGAGAGCCACGTAGCTCACCTTCTGGGTCATAAATTGCACGAGTGTAATCGTCTAAAATTTCGTTAGGCAGCGCATCATCAGCACCTGGTTTAAACCATTTCTCGTTCGGGTAATGTACAAACTCAGCGTTAGCAATTTCTTCGCCAAAGAATTGGTCGTTGTAAAAGAAGTTGCAGTTTAAACGTTCAATAAACTCGCCAAGTGCAGAGCAAAGCGCACTCTCTTTGGTTGCCCCTTTACCATTAGTGAAACACATTGGTGAGGCAGCGTCACGAATATGCAATGACCAAACATGTGGTACAATATTGCGCCATGACGCCACTTCAATCTTCATGCCTAAATCCGACAAGATTTTTGTCATGTTCGCGATAGTTTGTTCAAGCGGAAGGTCTTTACCTAGAATAAAAGTGCTATCGCTTTCATCGGTATCAACCATCAACATCGCCTGAGCATCATCTTCAATGCTTTCAACCGCTTCGACCTGGAATTCAGGCCCAGTTTGGATAACCTTTTTTACAGTACAGCGGTCAATTGAGCGCAAAATACCTTGGCGGTCTTTTTCAGAAATGCTTTCTGGTAACTCAACCTGAATTTTAAAAATTTGGTTATAGCGGTTTTCAGGATCAACAATGTTGTTTTGTGCCACACGAATTCCATCAGTTGGAATGTCACGCGCATTACAATACACCTTTACAAAGTAAGCAGCACAAAGCGCTGAAGAAGCGAGAAAGTAGTCGAATGGGCTTGGCGCTGAGCCATCGCCTTTATAGCGAATTGGCTGGTCCGCAATAACAGAAAAGTCGTCAAATCTGGCATCAATTCTGAGATTGTCGAGGTAATTTACTTTGATTTCCATTGGAAGGTTCCGGTGTGTTGCAATCGAAAACGCTAATTGTACTTGAGGATGCAAAGCCGTGCCAATGGAAGTTTATGTTTATTTGGATTGATCTGGCATAAACAAAAGTCATTTCATACCATGTAACTAGCCGTAATTGCTCTACACTTTGTTTTACGACATGATGAAACACTTTGCAGCGGCTACCTTTTTAACCTAATACTTGACAAACTTAAGAGAACAAACCCATTTAGCTAAGTTAAGTAATCTACTTTGGGACGAAAAAACCTTGTTCATAGCCAGACAAAAGCTTTGCTGTTTAGTTGTTCTAAATAAAAAATTTTTAACACAGTTAGCGTCGGATTTAGGCCCTTTAATTAGGCAAGTAGTAAGACTGGATAGTATAAACACTGCAAACCACAATTGTGATTCCAGACCAGTAATTCAATGACTAGGATGTACACTGATGACAATAGTGAACAACAGCAAACTCGACTTTTACAATAACAATGGTTTTGTCTTATTTGAACAGACCTTACCCACCCCCCTGCTTAAACAACTAAGGCAGCTATCCGATACACTGGAGGATAAAGCTAAAAAAGCGCAACAAGCGGGTGAAATAGCTAACCAATATTATTTATCAACTGAATCTGGGGAGCCGAGACTCTTTCGCTATAATGATTTGCTCTTTGAAGCGCCTGAGTTAATCGTTGAGTTACTGGCTACACCTGCGATGTTAGCCATCTGCGAGCACCTTTGCGGTATTGGCTGTGTGCCCATGCAATGTGATTTAGTGTATAAGTATCCGCATCCGCACCCTCATATCGCATGGCACCAAGGAGCCCCCCATCCACGGAATTACGCTTATTTAAACGTAGGTATTTACCTAGATGATGCCAATATTGATGACGGTTGCTTGCGCTATCTGCCTGATTCACAGCATGAACTGGTAGATATTTACGCCCTTTCCAATGAATATGGCTGGAATATTCCCGGAGTCGTGCAACAGCCAGCCAAGGCGGGCGATATATTAGTTCAAGATATGATGATTTTACACAGTTCAGAGCCTAAGCGAAGTGAAGGTTCACGAAAAACAATTTATGTAGAACTTAGGCCCCTTGCAGGTATTGAGGAGAGTCAAGCGCAAAGTAACGACTGGGCAGAGCTCAGAAAACAGTGGATGGCCCATATTATCCAAGCAGCAAAACCAGAAGATGTGCCACAGGGTTGGCTAGAATTTTACGGCGAGCCAGACTGTGACTTAAACTCGCTCGTTGCGCGCATCAAGCAACGATGGGAGCCACCAATCCCTGCTGTTTGGTCAAACCAAAACGTTGATCATCCAGATTACCCAACACCCGCAGATCTGCGTTGATCCCGTAAAAGTAGTCATCACTGTTCATATATGTGGTGACTACTTCGCTGTGATCCAACTTAACTTATGAAGCCCATATCTTATCAACTGAAATCAAAGACACGATTGACTTCTATACCATAGCATACCTCGTCAACCATAAAACGATCCATGGTCATGCCTTGAGCCTGATCTAAGCACACCGCTCCATGCTTTTCGTAAAAGCTTCTGGCTTGATTATTTTTTTTATATATCCATGTGTAGGCGCTATGACAGCCCCGCTCATAGAGTGTTAACAACCGGGCCTTGAGTAGCGCTTGGCCAAGCCCAAGGTTTTGGTGACTAGGTAAAATGTATCCACGATAAAGCTCTCCAGCATTTACTTTCGAGACTTTATGACTTACTGGATTATGCATACGGCGGTAAACACCTGCCGCACCACACCCGAGGATTTTTCTACCATCCGTGATCACTAATGCGGTTTGATTGGATGTGTTTTTAACGATTTCAGACCAAATCGATGTAAAAAAAGCGGCGCTTCCGCCATGTATTATTTGCTCGGGCAAAAATCCCTTAAATGCAGCTTGCCAACTCACTTGAGTGACCAGTGCCATTTCTTCTATGTCCGCGCTAGTAGCGGGTTTGATGGTAATTTTTTTAGGCAGGTTAAATACGTCTACAAATGCCTTTTCATCTAACTCAGCGATATCCATATAAACTCTCAAAAAGCCACATACGTAACAATTAACACATTATTGTTACATTTTAAGATTTATACAAATATTTATTCTATTTTTTCACTGAGCTTATGTTAGTTAGCTTCGACTAGCGGTCTAGTTGAGGTAATTAGACTCAGGCTTACTTCAAGTAAAACGTCACGCACTGCCGCAACAGTTCTATATAGTTAAGCTAAGATTTGAATAAGGCATAAGCTAACCGATTGTTTTTAAAATCACATTAAATTATTTCCTTATCTTACCAGAGTTCTAGTCAGAGCGCTTGGGGATCACACCGCTTCCGCGCTCTGCTATGGCTAGTTACAAAGCTGAAATCAAATCCTTTGGACTCGCATTACCTAGGCGCAGTTGCTCGTAAGAGTCATGAATCGCTTTTTTGGTATGTTGCAACCGCTCGGTAATATCTTCACCTTCTAGTAAAGCAGCTTGCGCGGCTTCAAGCCGGTCTTGTAAATCCTCTATGATGGTGCGTAGTTTTGCTTTGTCAGAGCCCAATAACTTACCATCTTGCTCAATTTCCTGTTCCGTCATTGACAACAGTTCCGATCGAACTGAGAGCGATTTATATTCTTTAAAATCTAACCCTAAATGATTAAACAACAACGCTTGGTTCATTTCTCCAGGGTCAATTTCCACCTCAATTGGCATTTCAATAATAGACGTCATTACTTCTCTGTAAAACTCAATATTGTATTCTCTACTACCGATTGGATTTCGAGAACCAACCAATGCTTCATGAGAGAGTTTTTCAGCTTTTTCGTAATACTTTGTCAGATAGGGAGAGTGTGTATCGGTTTCATTCTTCTCTTGCAGTGCTTTTGCCGCCGCCATAAAGGAATTGGATTTTTTAGTTTGCTCTAGTGAGCTCGAAAAATCATGATGCTTGTCACTGCTATTGAGTTGCCGACTATTGCGATCGTTTGTTGCTGATAGTTGTGTGTAAGGTGAACTTTGAATATACATACCCGCTCCTTGTAGCATTAATGGCAGTTATAAAGCAAAAAGTGAGCCAATAACCAATATAGCTTACCGCCTTTTATACTCGGTAAAACCGTAAGTTTGCCTTGATGACATACAATATTGACTGCCGCCAAGGCAAAAGTTTACCGCTCCAATAAACTGAACTCTGCGTATTATCTGAGCTAAATAATCTGGTTTTACCAGGATGATTAACCTTTCACTTTAAGGCGCCACCTAATCATTAGCATATACACCACAGGTAGTACGACTAAAGTAAGCAATAACGCACTCGCCATACCGCCTACCATAGGCGCCGCAATGCGGCTCATGACTTCAGAGCCGGTACCAGACCCATAAAGGATAGGTAGTAACCCGATGATAATGGTGGCCACCGTCATCATCACTGGACGAATACGCTTACCCGCACCTTCTAAAATGGCACTGTTAATGGCCTCAACAGTCAATATTTGCGGCTTACCTTTAAGCTCGCTAATGGCTTGGTTAAGATACACGAGCATGATCACGCCTATTTCAACTGCAACGCCTGCCAGTGCAATAAACCCAACACCAACCGCCACCGAAAAGTTAAAGCCCTCAAGGTAAAGTAGCCACAATCCACCTATCATCGCCATGGGTAACGTTGCCATGATGATTGCCACTTCGCTAAAGCTTCTAAAGTTCAAATAGAGCAAAACAATAATGATCCCAAGCGTGAGTGGTACAACATAGGTTAGCTTAGCCTTAGCACGCTCCATATATTCGTACTGGCCAGCCCAACTAATGGAATAACCTGCGGGTAAGTCCAGCTGCTCGTTTAATACTTGTTTAGCATCTGCCACATAGCTGCCAACATCAACACCGTCTAAATCAATAAACGTCCAACCATTAATGCGAGCATTTTCGCTCTTAATGCCCGGTGGCCCGTTTTCAATATAAATAGTTGCCACATCTCCAAGGGTGATATTTAACCCCTCAGCGGTCACGAACGGTAGTTTTCGTAGCGCTTCTGGAGAATCTCTTAAGTCTTGTGGGTAGCGTAAACTAACCGGATAGCGTTCTTGCCCTTCAATGGTTTGCGTAACATCCATCCCACCAATTGCGGTAGCTACAACTTGCTGAACATCGGCTATATTTAGTCCAAATCGCGCGGCTTTGTCACGTTGAATATCAACCTTAATATAGCGACCACCAGCCACTCGCTCGGAGTAGACCGAAGCGGTCCCCTCTACCTTACTAAGTATCCGCTCAAGGTCTTGGCCAATCTTTTGAATAGTATCTAAGTTTGGACCTGCGACTTTAATTCCAACCGGCGTTTTGATGCCGGTTGCGAGCATATCAATACGCGTTTTGATTGGCATCACCCAAGCATTGGTCAAGCCCGGAAACTGTACTAGCTTGTCGAGTTCAGCTTTGAGCTTTTCAGTGGTCATCCCCTCCCGCCACTGCGCTTTCGGTTTTAATTGAATAAAGGTTTCAATCATCGTCAATGGAGCAGGATCGGTTGCCGTTTCAGCGCGACCAATTTTACCAAAAACATTTTTTACCTCGGGCACTGTCGCTATCAACTTATCGGTTTGCTGTAAGAGTTCTCTGGCTTTACCAATCGAAATACTTGGATAAGTGGTCGGCATATACATTAAGTCCCCTTCATCCAAGGGTGGGATAAACTCGCTGCCGATCTTATCCATTGGATAAAAGCCAACTACAGTAATAGCCGCTGCGGCCAATAACGTCAGCTTAGGAAAACGTAATACTTGCTTTAATATTGGCGTATAGACAGCGACCAACATTCGGTTGATTGGGTTTTTATGCTCAGGTACAACTTTACCGCGAATAAAATACCCCATCAGCACAGGTATAAGCGTAATGGCAAGTCCCGCAGATGCGGCCATTGCATAGGTTTTAGTGTATGCCAATGGCGAAAACATACGGCCTTCTTGCGCCTCCAGAATAAACACAGGTAAGAAGCTCACGGTGATAATCAACAGACTAAAAAACAGCGCAGGGCCAACCTCAGAGGCAGATTTTGCGACGATTTCCCAGCGGTTTTCATCATTGAGTGGCGTTCTTTCCATGTGTTTATGCATATTTTCAATCATCACGATTGCACCGTCGGTCATCGCTCCGATAGCGATAGCGATACCACCAAGCGACATGATATTTGCATTCACGCCCTGAAAGTACATCACGATAAAAGCAACCAAAATGCCAAGTGGCAAAGTGATCACCGCAACCACAGAAGAACGAATATGAAATAAGAACACCACACACACTAAGGCTACCACCACCAGCTCTTCAAGTAGCTTAGACCAAAGATTATCAATGGCTTTGGTGATAAGCTCGGAGCGGTCATACACCGTCACCACTTCCACCCCTTCAGGTAAGCCTTGTTGCAGCTCGGCCAGCTTTTGTTTCACCCCATCTATGGTTTTTTGCGCGTTTTCGCCAAAGCGCATAACCACTACACCACCAACCACTTCTCCTTTACCATTCAGCTCAGCGATGCCCCGCCGCATTTGCGGTCCAATATTAACAGACGCGACATCTGCTATCGTTAATGGCGTGCCCTTTATTGCTTGCCCAAGAGGTATAGCCTCAATGTCTTTAACGCTTTGAATATATCCCGTACTTGTCACCATATATTCGGCTTCAGCCATCTCAATCACAGAAGCGCCCGATTCTTGGTTACCACGCTGTAAGGCTTGCTGCACATGCGTAAGCGGAATACCGTAAGCGCGCAATTTATTGGGATCAACCTGTACTTGGTATTGCTTTACCATACCGCCAATAGGCGCCACTTCAGACACGCCTGCAACCGATTGTAGTTCAAATTTTAAGAACCAATCCTGTAAGCTGCGTAATTGGCTAATATCGTGTTTACCTGTTTTATCCACTAATGCATAAAGATACACCCAACCCACCCCAGTGGCATCGGGACCTAGCTGCGGCTTCGCTGCATCGGGTAGTTGTGGTGCGACTTGGCTCAAATATTCAAGCACTCGGCTGCGCGCCCAATAGAGATCTGTTTTATCGTCAAAAATAACGTAAACATAGGAATCACCAAAAAAGGAATAGCCACGTACCGTCTTTGCGCCAGGCACAGAAAGCATCGCTGTAGTCAGCGGAAATGTCACCTGATCTTGCACTACTTGCGGTGCCTGTCCTGGATAAGGTGTTTTGACAATAACTTGTACATCAGACAGATCCGGAATGGCGTCAACTGGTGTGTTTTTAAGGGTAAATAGTCCAGCCCCTATCAGCATTAATGTCAGCAGTACCACAAAGAAGCGGTTATATACTGACCAGCGAATTATTGCTTGGATCATACGAATCGCTCCTTAGTGACCAGAATGCATGTTCATCGACATCTCACCTACAGGTTTAATGTCAGTAACCACAAATTCTTCACCTACTTCAAAGGTAAAGGTCACCTTCATTCCGGTCATAAGCTGGCTTAAGTCAATGTGCTCAGCGGCAACAAAGTCCATCGTAGTCGCTGGGCGGTCCCATTTCTCAATGGCATCGCGAGAAATATTAAGCACTCGGGTGTCTGCATTGATGGCGTTTATCACACCACCGACCGTTGCTGTCGGCAAGGTGCTGTCAGTCATATTGCCTTCGGACATAATATGAATACCTGTGAGCAGCACACTACCATCATCATTTTTTGTGGCTTCAAAATGCAACGTCTGCCCAGCGTTTAGGGCGTCAATATCGACACTCTCTGCCACTGTAAAATCCATTACCATTTCAGGCCACTCCCACTCAGGCACAGGTTGATGATCGATATTTACCACTCGACTGGAATAGTCAAGGTGGCGGATCTCCCCTTCAATCCAGACTGATTTAGCCTTTACAACTGGCGCCATACGCATAAAGTCAGAGGTAATGCTCGATTGTGAATCTATCAGGAAGTGGGCTGACGTGACTATCGCATCGCCCTCGTTAAGGCCATCTAGAATTTCAATATTTTCATCACCAATTTGGCCCAGCTCAACAGCAATGGACTTAAAGCTACCAGGGGCAACTTCAACAACGACACGGTTTTGTTTCGCCGTGCGGATCACCGACTCACTTGGCACTTGCAGTACCTCGTTGCGAGAATCAGCATGGATCTTTACTTGTGCAAACATATTCGGCTTTAATAGCGCGTCACGGTTGTCGAACCTAAGCCTTACTCTGAGTGTCCGTGTTTTTTCATTGAGCGACGGATAAACGTAATCCACTTGCCCTTGCCACGTTCTACCCGGTAAAAAATCCAGTGTCATAGAAACCGTTTGCCCCTGAGCAACCAACATAGCATCGCGCTCAAAAACGTCGGCTTCAACCCAAATTTCGTCAAGCTTGGCGATACTCATAAGGGTTGTGCCAGGCTTTACATAGAATCCTTCTCGGATCTGTAGTCCGTCCAATACCCCAGATTGACGAGCATAGAAGGTGATACTTTGGTGCACTTCTCCCGTTTTTTTAAGCGTATTAATAAAGCCATCACTCAAGTGCAATGCTTTGAGCCTTTCGTGTGCGGCGTTAATCAAAGCTTGGTTGTTCCGCTTTCTAGCGATGAGATATTCTTCCTGTGCATTGACCAATTGTGGCGAATATAAGGTGTATAGCGGCTCACCTTGTTTTACTGGGTCGCCTACGGCTTTCACGTAGAGTTTTTCAACCCAGCCCTCAACTCTAGGGTGAATATGCACTAAGCTATCTTCGTTGTACTGAACATAGCCTACGGTGTTTATCTGATGTGACATAACATCACGAGTGGCTACGGCTGTACGGACACCCAAATTGTTTTCAACATGGGGAGCTATCTCCACAACCCCCTCACCAAATTGTGCATTCGCAGACTCTTCTTCATACACAGGCACAAGATCCATCCCCATCGGAGACTTACCCGGTTGATCGCGGCGATAATTTGGATCCATAGGCGCAACCCAATACAGTGGTGCTTTTTCAGCCGACTTTGCTGTTCCTGCGTCGTTCTGTGAAGGAGCATTGATGCCAATGACGACCCCAAGAGCCAGTGTGGTCACAGCAACAAGGGCTATTTTTAGGTTGTTATTCATGGTTTAATCCCTCCTCAACTTGAGCCAAGTAATAGTTGCTGCGCACCACCGCCTTTAGCAGCGCGATATCAATGGAAAGTGCAGATAATTGCGCATTCAATTTTGCAATACGCGCTCTTACCACCTCAGAAAAGTCGCCATCATCATTGGTGTATGCCGTCAATGCTGCTTCAGCCTGTTCAGCGCTTTGTGCAACTATTGATTCCATATACAAAGATTGCCTTTCCCGTAAGCGTTGTATAGTTTGTATTTCCCCAGTTAAGCTAGAAAATAACTGCTTTAATACCAATAACCTATCCGTTTTAGTTGCTTCAAATTGTGCAGTGGCCGCCGCTTTTTTCAGGTCTTGCTTACCTTCAGTGAACAGCGGAATATCAAAACTGACACCCACACTAAAAAAGTCGGCGCGAGACATTTGATTAGGTGCATCGTCTCTATAGGCGTAGCTAGCGTTCACAGAAAACTGCGGCTTGTAGGCTTGCTCAGCTAACTTCACCCCTTGACTGGCACGAGACGTATCAAGGTCAGCCGCAACGACCAGCGGATGACGCGTCAAATGTTGAATAATCGCTTGGCTGTCTACCGAACTTTGCTGCATTAACCGTGGGGCCAGGGAGTGAATTAAGGGCAGTTTCACCTCTTTTTGGCTAGGTCCAATCTGTACATTGGAGTTATCTAATGCGTCGTTTAATAACCACTGAGAAAGTTTGGCTTGCGCTGTGTTTAACTGTTGATATGCCGCAGCACGTTTATCATCTAGTTGCATCACTTCAAGTTGTGCGCGGATCACATCTTGTTGTCGTGTTGCACCTAACGCACTGGAATAACTAGCATTTGCTATTTCTACCATTTGCTCAAACAGTACGCTATCTCGCTCGATCAATGCCAAGGTTTTTTTAGCTTGCACAATGTCGAGCCATATTTGCGACACTTCTCGGCGTATTTGTGCTTCTCTATTCTGTTGCAAAATGGGTTGCTTTTTTGCTTCAAGCAACAATTGCTCGCTTTTTATCTCTAGGCTATCTCCGCGCGGAAGCATCTGCATCACTCCCACCTTAAGTTGAGTCATTCCTTCTTGATTAAACTCCCAGCTATCTACCGGTAAGTTCATCATACCAATGGAAACCTGAGGATCTGGGTAACTCAGCGCTTCACGACTCATTGACTGCATCGCTGCATCTTTATGCTGACTGGATTTAAGCCATGAGTCATGACTAATTGCTACCTCTACGGCTTGTTCAAGAGTACGAATGTTTGCGTGTGAAACAGCTGGAAACAATATAGCAACAACCAAAATTAGCTTTGCGGTTTTCATCAGAACTGCTCCTCGTAGCTATCGATTTCAGCAAAAATCTCATAGCTGCCATCTTTTTTGAGCAACAATACTTGATAAGGCATAAAACGCTCTCCAACTTCCATCCCAGGAGAGCCAAGTGGCATAGCTGGTACACTTAATCCTATGATTTTATTATCTTGCGTTAACTGTTCGTTTTGCAAAAACTGTTTAATAAACTTAGCGGGTACATGTCCTTCAAAAACAAAGCCACTTTTGGAGACACCGGTATGGCAAGATTGATAATTTTGTTTAATCCCAAACTTACTTTTAAGTGAGCCAAGATAATTTAGATCGGTCGCTTTGTGCGCAATACCTTGTGCCGTTAAATGATTTAGCCATAGCTCACAACAACCACAGGTTGGAGATTTAAAGACTTCTAGTTCAATGTTGGACTGACTGTGCGCAGCAGCGCTCGTTAGCCACAACGTCACCATTAAATAAAACTTGTTCATGCTAACCTCGCATGTAGATTAATACCAACTGAAGTAATTTTTTAATCAATTTGGTATAATTCGTTGAAAATCACGCCAAAAAGTGGCGAAAGAACATACAAAAAGTAAAATTAAGGCAGATCTGCCCTGAGGTTAGGCGCTTATAGGTGGCTTGTAGAGGGAGCGTGGATGGTCACTAAGCTGGCCGCTAACAAAGCTAAGTTTGTCATTATCGATTGCTATGGCAGTGAGCCAATTATCTGGAGAAAACGCAGCAACATTAGTGGAACACATGTGAGTTGGACATGTACAATCACTGCATTGTGTTGCGTTATTTGGATCGCAGCAATCCATATCATTCATCTGCATGTGGTGAGTGTCTGCGTGTTGTGTATCAACTTGTGACATAGAGTGGCTAGTTGCACCATGCATCTCACATGCCGCCATAGAGGCAGCCGCGCTTTGACCACTCAAGGTAGCAACAACGAACAGTGTGATTAAAATGCGCAATACTAGCTGCAAAATATGTTTCCCAAATAAGTTTACGCATCAATGATAAAAATCAAACCAAATAAATGCAAGCAAATAGCCAATATCACATTATTTTTTCTTTCATCATTGATATACTTCACACCTGAAAACACGAGAATCAAACTCGATCAAGGATATGAAATTCATGAAATTATTTTCTATTGTGGCAACAGCGGCGTTGATGACTTCCAGTGCCGTATCTGCTGCCAGTTATGGCGATTTTGGCGTATCGGTGTATGGTGGTAAAACATTTAGTAGTGATATAGAGACTTCACGCCATCAAAAATACGAATTAGAAGACGACACGCATTTTGGCATCAGTTTCGATAAATATCTCTCCGAAGGCCGCTATGGCATTTATTATGGTACTACTGAAACACAACTTACAGCGTATCCTATAAATAAAGTTGAGATGGAGTATCTGCTTTTTCAAAGCGCTGCGGTACGCCCTGTGACAGACAAATTAGACGTTTACTTTGGCGCTCAATTAGGTGCTATCTTTGTAAATCCAAATTTTATCGATTCCGATACCTTTTTCGCTTCAGGCTTATACTCAGGCTTAGAATATAACTTTGGTGCAGGATTTCACTTTGGGGCGGAATTACGCTGGATAGCGAGTATTTTAAACAATGACTCGGAAGTGACCTGCGATAGCGATCCTAAGACCAAAAACACCTGTAGCTGGCATTTCGATGATGAGCTCATGCGGCAAGTACAAGCAAGTGCAACACTTAGCTATCGCTTTTCACTCTGATCACTTGTTAGCTGACGGATTATAAACTCAGCAAAGACACTCACTTTAGCGGGAATATGGCGGGTCGCAGGATATAGCATCCACAACTCGCCTGAATAGGTTGTCTCAAATACCCACTCAGGTAAGACGTGCACTAACTCTCCCGCAGCTAGCGCTTCTTGGGCTACAAACATAGGTAGGCTAGTAATACCAAGCCCTTGCAGTGCGGCGTCTAACCTTACTCGAGTATGATTGGCCTTGTAACGCCCTTTAACTGGCACTGTACACTTTTGCGTACCTTTCCTAAATCGCCACTTAGCATCGGCGTCGTTTTCTCCCAAGGCTATACAGCTATGTTGAGTCAATAACTTCGGGTGGGCTGGGTTCGAATGAGATGCAAGATACTCAGGAGAAGCCGCTAATATATGCTCTACCTTCATCACACTTCTACCAATTAACCCTTGTGGTGGCTCATTGGTAATTTTAAAGAGGATGTCGATTTCGTCTCGGATCAAATCTAACGCATTGTCGTCCAACACTAGATGAACATCAATATCTGGAAATTGAGTTAAGAAAGTCATGACATTTGGGTGGATCAACGTATGTGCAATCGCTTTAGGCGCTGCAATTTTTACCACACCTTGTGCTGTTTGATGATGACTTTCACAAAGCGATATCACATCTTTCGCCGCCTGCTCTAATTGACTACAACGTTCATACACGGCCCTTCCTGTTTCGCTTAACCTTAAGCTCCGTGTGGTACGTTGAAGCAAACACACGTCCAGCTGCTGCTCAAGGAGTTTTATAGCGCGGCTAATTGCAGATGGCGATACGCCCAATTGCCTTGCAGTTTCAGAAAAGCTACCGGTATTGACAACAGAGACGAAAATGGACATTTCCTGCATCAACTGAATATGTTTATTGGGTGTCATTGCAAGCTCATTTATGCGCTGAGCGCAAAAGTTATTTCTATTTTTAGATTATTATCTTCTCAGGAGAATAAAAATACAATGCTCTCAATTATTCAATATTACATTGGGAGCTTATTATGGCGCAGTATTGGCCAGAGTTTTTATCATTAGCCATCATTCATTTTGTTGCAGTGATCCTGCCAGGGCCCGACTTTGTTATTACAGTTAGACAAAGTCTCAGGTACGGTAGACTACATGGCGCAATGACAGCTTTAGGGATTGGCATTGGGCTTAGCGTCCATATCTTATATACTTTACTTGGTGTCGGTGCACTAATGCAGGCGTCACCTTGGGTTTTACAACTAGCTAAATTGATCGGCGCTGCGTATCTTATCTACATCGCTATTCAATTGCTAAAAAGTGCAGGAAAGATTCAACTAGATGCAGAAAATGCCCAAGCCGGTGGAAGCTCACAGTCGCTAACAAAAGCCTTTGGTCTTGGTTTTTTAACTAATGCTACAAACCCAAAGGCAACGCTGTTTTTCTTAGCAATAGTTACCAATGTCGTCAGTCAGGGGACACCTTTATACATTCAGATGTTTTACGGCGCCTGGATGTGCAGCGTTAACGCCTTGTGGTTTATCTGTGTCAGCTTATTATTCTCAGCGCCGTCTTCCCGCGCGTGGTTTTTAAACAAGATGAGCCTTGTAGAAAAAGCACTTGCTGTTTTGCTGATGGCTTTTTCATTAAGGCTGTTGATTGCTTAACGCTAGCAAAATAAATAAGGGTTTTCGCCACTTAGCTTTAACCCTTATTCGACTGACGCTCAACTGGTACTAGGGCAGCAAGGCTTCCCACCAGCTATGACGAGGAAGTGGCTCAGAAAGAGATAACACTTCACCTACTAGAGGGGTTACAAGCGAAATTTTACGTTGCTGAGCGGCGGCCTTGACCCTTACAAGTGGGTCAAACCAAGCGTGAAAAGCCAAATCAAAAGTCCCATTGTGAATGGGGATCATATAGGTTCCTCGCAAGTCTATATGCGCTTGTACGCTTTGTTCTGGAGTCATATGAATATCAGACCAGTCCTTATCATACGCACCGGTTTCCACTAACGTCACATCAAACGGGCCCAACGCTTCTCCGATAGTTTTGAACCCAGCAAAATAACCGGAGTCACCACTAAAGAAAATATTTTTGTCGGCTGTACGAATAGCCCATGCCCCCCATAATGTTTTATTGGCATCGCCAAAGCCTCGCCCCGAAAAGTGCTGCGTAGGCGTAAATGTAAGCGTAAGATCAGACGTTACCTCAGATTGCCACCAGTCAAACTGTTTTACTTTTTCAGCGGCTACTCCCCATTTCTGTAAATCCCCTTCCACTCCCAATGGCACATAAAACGCCTCTGCTTTATCCCTTAACAATCTCACACTGTGTTCATCCAGATGATCATAATGGTTATGTGATATCAATACCTTATCGATTTTAGGTAATGACTCAATGGCAATGGGAGGCTGATGAAACCGTTTAGGGCCCATAAAAGAAAAAGGCGAAGCGCGCTCTGCAAAAACAGGGTCAATGAGAATATATTGCCCTTGCGCTTTGATCAGCACTGAAGAGTGACCAAGCTTAATAATATGCGTTTGCGTATTGGAGAGTTGATGCAGTTGATCCGCAGTAATGTGCTCTACAGGCATAGCAACATTTGGTACTGCATTTACTTTTTGCTCTGTAAAAAAACGCCAAAAAATCCCAAGTGTTTTACTTAGACTTGTTTTATTTGTTCGTTGGGAATTGTGAAACTTGCCATCGCTAAACTGAGCGGATGCATACCCACTTTGATTAACCACCGCATTTAAATTAGAAGCCATACCCCCTCCTACTCCTATCAACAAGACCAAAATGAGACCAAACCCTGTTCGCTTTTTCATATCACCACCAAAAGTAAACTACACAGTGTAGTTTACCACCAACTTGTAAAAAGTAAACTATTCAGTGTAATTTATTTTGGTTTTGCTAAAATAGAAGACAACCAGTTGTAGTTAGCCTCTTGTGTAATATGGATAAAATGAAACAATCAGAAAAAAAACGTCGACAGATTCTACAAGCTACTGAGACGCTATTTGCCCAACATGGCGTACAAAATACCAGTATGGATCTGGTTGCAAAAGAGGCTGAGGTGTCTAAACGCACTATCTACAACCACTTCGAGACCAAGGAGCTATTACTGTATAGTGTACTTGAACACATGATGTTGCAAATCGACCAAGGTGACATCTATCAGTTTCAATCTGATAAAAGTATTGAGCAACAATTGCAAGACATTGCTCACAGTGAAGTCCGATTACTCACTTCAGAGCCATTTATTAGAGTGGCACGTGTCGCATTTATAGAGCTACTACAAACACCAACGCTGGCTTCACATTTTAACAATAACAAAATCGGCTGTATGCGATACCTTGAGCAATTTTTAGCTGAAGCTGTAGAAAACCAGGTACTCGAGATAGAGCATATCGGTTTTGCTGCTCAACAGTTTTTGTATCAACTCAAGTCTTTTGCATTCTATCCAAAGCTCTATGGATTTGAATTAGCCGATGCGCAAAGTCCAGAGTTTATCGTAGAGCAAACCGTCAGACTCTTTCTTGCAAGATACAGCGCTGTTAAGCTATAACACAGGCCACTCTGCTCAACTCCCAAAACTTGATTACAATCAGAAAAGTTACCTGATATAGTTGTTTAGACGCTAAAGAGTAAGGAAATCTGATGAGCGAACTCGTATCGATCGGCGATAACATTTGGCTCCACAACGGCCCAGCTGTACCATTTTTTACCATGCCGTATACCACTCGCACTACTATTATTAAGCTTTCGTCCGGTGGGCTTTGGGTCCATTCTCCAGGGAAGCTAAGCGCGGCTTTGCTCGATGAAATCAATCTTATTGGCGAGGTCAACTATTTGGTTTCTCCAAATAAATTGCACCATTTGTTTATGGGTGATTGGCAGGAACAGTTCCCCAATGCCATGATGTTTGCCTCTCCTGGACTGGAACAAAAACGTCCTGACTTGGCTTTTCAACGCACTCTGGGTGAGGTTGCAGAGCCTGAGTGGCAAGAAGATATCGCTCAGCTCATTTTTAAAGGCAGCCCAGTGATAGAAGAGGTGGTATTTTTCCACAAACCGACTCAAACCCTAATTCTGACCGACTTAATAGAGAACTTTCACCCAAACCACTTTACCGGATTTAAGAAAATACTTGCCAAAATAACCGGTATTATCAGCCCCAATGGTAAAACTCCTATCGATTGGCGAGCGTCCTTTATATTTGGCAAACAACAGGCGAGAGCATGCTACAAGTCTATGGCAGCTTGGCAGCCTCGTTATATTGTAATTTCACATGGCGAATGTATTGAAAATGATGCTGAAGGTTTTTTAACCCGATCGTTTTCTTGGTTGGGTATTTAGAGTAGAAGAGTGTTTAATAATTTAGGCCTATAATACTTTGCTCTCAAAGTGAATAACCTCAACGTGCAAACGCTCTTTGTTTATAAAACTAAAGGAGCACTTGAACTAGAGATTTCCTTCATTTCCAAACCGCCTAAAAAACAAACACGAAGTACATTTTATATACTGCTATATTTTTTAATAATATTATTGATTAAGGATTCATTTATAGTATAATTATTAACTTATGATTGATTTCTATTCTTATAATTTTATAGTGTTAGAATTTTAAATTTAAAATAGGTTAAAGAGCAACAATGAGATTCGTATTAGTATTTACATTTTTTTTAGTGTCTTTTCAGGCAAGTGCTACATTTCAGGCATCAACAATTACTAAGATTAAACATATTGAATCGTATTCATCATATGGCAATGGTGATGTTGTTTTTACTGTAACTACGCCACAAAGGGTTTGTACCGGGGGTTATTGGTTGAAAAAGGATGATGCAGGTTTTGAAGCAAATTTAAGTATATTACTATCCGCTTACCATGGCAGTTCAGATGTCCAAATTAGGGGGTTAGTTAATGAGCTTTGGGGTGGTTCATCTAAGGAGTTTTGCCACATTCATTCAATCAAAGTGATTAGTCCTTCTTCGTTTTAAGCTCAAAGCAATGCAGCATTCACAAGCGAGTAAAGGTTTAATATTTTAGAGGTTATTTTGAAAAAAATAATAATACTTTTTCTTATCTGGGTTTCTCCAGCTTTTGCAAGTACAACTTGGATACCTGTTTATAATGGAAAAATAAGATTTGCCATTCCTTTCATACCTGAAGGAGTTTTTCAATCACCTAATAATATATATAAAAAGGTGATTGATGGTGTTACCACATTTTACTGGGATGACATAAAGCACGCGAGTAAGTATTTGATCCAAGTGATGAATAACAATGGACATTGGGTTAATTTTAAAGTTGTAACGGTTAACAAAGTTGTTATCGATCGCAGCTTTAACGATTATCATAAATTTCGTATCATTGCATGTAACTATAAAACTTGCATAAACACCGGGATAGCTTCGAAAAGCAGTGCAATAAATCGAAATGTTACTTTTATTCACACCGATTTATTGGGTAGCCCGATCTCTGAAAGCAACTAACTTAACAAAGCCCCCAAATAAAGGTAAGCGTGCAGCTAACTACCTAGAGGCTAACGTGCCAGGGCAGTAAACTGTCGATATCGCACTGTGGCTGGGCTAATTTGTTTAAGCAATGCATCACATAGTCGAATGGGGTGTGGCCGTTTGCTCTGGCTGTTTCAAGCACGCTGTAGAGGATTGCACGACTCTCTGTACCACTTGTGGTTAAGCTAAACAGCCAGTTCTTTCGGCCTATGACGAACGGTTTGATTGCGCGCTCGGCTCGGTTGTTGTCTATCCTCAGATGTCCGTCATCGAGGTAGCGTATCAGTTTCGGCCATTGTTTTAGCGTATAATGAACGGCTTCGCCCAGCTTCGATTTTGGTACTGTCCACTTCCCCTCTAATGGCACACCTCTAAACTGGAGTTTTCCAACTTAGTGCGGTAAATCGCCGGAGGCAAGTTACCAATACTTTCGTGTGTTCTTTCTTCGTTGTAATCTAAACGCCAGTACCAAGCCATATCTCTCACTTTATTGAGGCTCTCAAACAAGTAAGTATTTAAAAACTCCCTTCTAAATGAGCCGTTAAAGCGTAA